>JAJFHL010000232.1 GCA_021775615.1 Hyphomicrobiales bacterium | reverse complement strand
ACAACACCGGCGCCTACTGAACGGGAGTTTACCCATGAACGAGATGAGCAACATTCCGGCGAACCAGGCAGCCGAATGGGGCCTGCGCGAATCGCACGGCTTCGACCGCCGCACCATCCACGAGATCCAGCGCGCCGCCGCCACCGGCATCTACCGCATCCGCGGTTTCGGCGCCAAGCGCGAGGTGCCCACATTCGACGATCTGGTGTTTCTCGGCGCCAGCATTTCGCGCTATGCGCTGGAGGGCTACCGCGAGCGCTGCGACACCTCGGTGACCCTCGGCACCCGCTTCGCCAAGAAGCCGATCCGGCTCGACATTCCGGTGACCATTGCCGGCATGAGCTTCGGCTCGCTTTCGGCAAATGCCAAGGAAGCGCTCGGCCGCGGCGCCAGCCAGATGGGCACGTCGACCACCACCGGCGATGGCGGTATGACGCCGGAAGAGCGCGAGCACTCGACCCAGCTTGTCTACCAGTCTCTGCCGTCGCGTTACGGCATGAACCCGGACGATCTGCGCAAGGCGGACGCCATTGAGATCGTCGTCGGCCAGGGCGCCAAGCCCGGTGGTGGCGGCATGCTGCTCGGCCAGAAGATCACCGAGCGGGTTGCCCAGATGCGCACCTTGCCCGAGGGCATCGACCAGCGCTCGGCCTGCCGCCATCCCGACTGGACCGGCCCGGACGACCTCGCCATCAAGATCCGCGAACTGCGCGAGATCACCAACTGGGAAAAGCCGATCTATGTGAAATGCGGCGCCGCGCGGCCCTATTACGACACCATGCTCGCGGTCAAGGCGGGTGCCGACGTGGTGGTCATCGACGGCATGCAGGGCGGCACCGCCGCCACCCAGGACGTCTTCATCGAGCATGTCGGCCTGCCGACCCTGGCGGCGGTGCGCATGGCGGTCGAAGCGCTCAACGAACTCGACATGCACCGCGAGGTGCAGTTGATCGTCTCAGGCGGCATCCGCTCCGGTGCCGACGTCGCCAAGGCGCTGGCCATGGGCGCCGACGCGGTCGCCATCGGCACCGCGGCCCTGATCGCCATTGGCGACAACGATCCGAAATGGGAGAACGAGTACCGCGCCATCGGATCGGGCGCCGGCTACTGGGAAGACTATCAGGCGGGCAACGACCCGGCCGGCATTTCGACCCAGGACCCCGAACTCGCAAGCCGCCTCGACCCGGTGGTCGCCGGCCGCAAGCTTGCCAACTACCTGAGCGTCCTCACTCTGGAGGCCCAGACGCTGGCGCGCGCCAACGGCAAATCGCACCTGCACAATCTTGAGCCCGAAGACATGGCCGCCCTGACCGTCGAGGCCGCCGCCATGGCCGGCGTACCGTTGGCGGGAACGAGCTGGATACCGGGTGCGGACGGTCCGGCACGCTGATACCTGATCGGCACGAGCCGGGTCAGCGGCGTTCGATGTCGCTTGGAGTTTCGAACAGTTGCCAGACGTCTTTGGGCACGCTTTCGAAGGCCGCATCCAGCCGTCCGGTGCTGACGTCCGACCCGTCGACATTTCTGATCAGAATGCGGTCGATCGCGCTCGGAAACTTTGCGTATATCCGACCGTAGATTTCAGGGTCATGCTCGCCGCTGTCCCCGATCAGCACGAAGCGGTGGCCGGGATACCGGCGTATGATCGCGGCGATGCTCTCAAGCTTGTAGCCTTCCGATGATCCCATGAACGCCGCGAAACTGCCGTCCGAAAGCCGGAAGTGCCTGAAGTGCACCGCGCCCTTCGGGTAGTTGTCGTCCATGAACGGCTTCAGGCTGGGCCAGAGCCGCCATGGCGAGGCGGACACATAGTGGAAATATGCGCCGTCCTCGCGCAGCTTCCGGTAATAGGCCGGCATTCCGCGCGTGGTCCGGTAGGGCTCGACGAACGTGTTGGCGATCAGGGCCTTCTTGTCCAGCACATTGCTGTCCTTGATGGTGTCGTCGACATCGGAAATGACCGAGAGACCCTCGGGCGGGATCAACTGCGCTTCGCCTTCAATGATCTCGTCGCTGCCGGGCCGCCGCATCTCATAGGTGATCCAGCCGCCCCCGGGCGCGTCCGCTGTCAGATCCACGTCGGTGTAGACATGACCGTTGTCCTGGGTGTCCGGCAGGGTCCAGCTCTGCTCGCCGTGCTGGACGGTGAGCGATTTGCCGCCCTCGTTGTCCACCAGCACGAAATATTTGATCCGCTCGAAGAACAGCGGACCGTCGAAGTCGCCGGGTTCGGCGCCGAACAGGTCGCGCAGCTTTCCGCGCACGCCGAGCCCGGCAATGGACCCAAGCCACTCACCCTCGATCTCGAACACCCAGCCGTGGACCGGCAGGTGCCATGTGCCCGCGACCGTTTGTTGTGCAGCGGTCGGGAAGAACCTCAGGTGCTCGTCGCTCTTCAACGGCGAGCCCGATGCGCCGCCGAGCATGGCGCCGAGGCCCGCGAGAGCGGCCGACGAAAGAGCGAAGAAGGATCGTAACCCCATGTTTCCTGCCTAGTTGTCCGCCAGCAGCGAGCCGAACCCCTGCACCTTGTCCTCGATGCCGCTCGATCTCAGAGCGTGCCAGTAGATCGCCGTGTTGATGGCCAGGACCGGCTTGTCGAGCCAGAACTCGGCGAGGCCGGCGAGGCGGGCCATGGCGAGGTTGGTGCCGACCTGGATCAGGGCCTCGGCGCTCGTGTCGTTGACCCTCAGGAGCGCGTCCCGCAGCTCGGTCTGCGAGGTGTGGGCGATCTGCACCGGGCTTGAACATTTGAGGCCTTCGAGCGCGACGATCTCGAACCCGCAATCCTCGAAGAAGCGGCGCACCTGGGCATCGCCCACCGGCATATAGGGGGTGATGACGGAAATGCGCTTGATGTCGCCGTAGCACCTGAGCGCGGCGCGCACCGCGTCCGAGCCCATGGAAACATCGAGGCCGCCGGCAATCTCGCTCACATGCGCTTCGAGCCGCTGACTGCCGTCGAGCCCGTCCCAGAAGGTTTCCGACGACATGCCGAGCACCAGCCGGTCCGGCTTGCAGGTGATCACCTGCTCGATGGCCGCGTCCGTCGCCTCGCGGATGTTGAGGATCAGCCGGTCGAAATCGGCGTCGTTCTTCACCGGATCGTCGGGAATGTGGATACGGCCGAAATGATTGGTGATCCCGTGCGGGCGCATCTCGTCCATTTCCGGCTGCACAACGGTGTTGGTCGAGGGGGCGATGATGGCAAGCTTCAGCCGGTATCCGAGAGCGTCGGTCATGTGGTGGCGGCCTCCGCCGCGCGCTCGCCCTCGACAAGGGCAAACACTTCGCTGGAGGTCATGACGTCGGCGTTCTTCTGCCCCATGTCGAAAAGGTTCGCCTCATGCGGGCCGAGTGCCCGGTCGCCGACACAGTCGGCGACCACGACGGGCCGGAAGCCGTGGTTCATGGCGTCAAGCACCGAGGCGCGGATGCAGCCCGATGTGGTGCAGCCGGCAATGACCAGCGTGTCGACGCGCGCCCGGGTCAGCCACGGCGCCAGGTCCGTGCCGAAGAAGGATGACGGCAGCCGCTTGGCGATGATGAGATCGCCGGGCTCGGAGCTCAGCTCCGCGACAAGGGCGCTTGCAGGATTGGCCTCGGTCAACGCCAGCAGACCCGGCACCTTGGCGGAGAACAGGTTTGCGTCGGAACCGTCTTCGGCAAAGACGATGCGGGTCATGGCGACGGGCCAGCCCTGGCGCCGCGCCAGTGCCAGCAGTGGCACGGTGGCGTCAATCGCCTGCGGGATGTTGCCGCCGCCGAACATGTCCGGATCCGCAAAGCCTTCGACAAAGTCGACGATCAGCAATGCCGGACGCTCACCGAACCCGAGGTGGTGTCCGAACCCCTGCGCCTGATAGATTTCCGTCTCGTCCATGAGAGCACATTTCCCTTCTCCTGGAAGCGGTCAAACATCGCACACTCCACGAAAGATGTCGCCTCGCCGGCGCGCTGCGCCTCACCTCACTCCGGCAATCAGGCGTCCATGGCGCCGCGATAGAGGCTGTGAAAATACCGCATGGCGTGCTCCGAGATATTGTGGGCACCCGGGTCGGTGACATACCAGCCGCGTTCGAACCCGCGCTGGTGCATGCCGCGCTGGACATTTTCGCACAGCGCCCTGTCCTCCGCAGACACCACATTGACATTCCACTCCGCCCGCAGTGCATCGCGGCGCGCGGCGTCGCGGTCCGGCATCTCTTGCGGCACCAGGCTTGTGGTCACCCGCGACGTGACGTCCGGCGAGACCGGATCGAAGCGTGAGATGTAAAATCCGGGCACGCCTGGAAACTGGCCTAGCGTCGTGTTGGGGAAGAGGAACCAGAACTGGCCCACTGTCACGTCATGCTCAAGGTTAAGTGGAAAGGCGTCGTTCTCCGCTTTCATTCCCGTCGGCGCCACCTGATGCGTGAAGTTCTGGTGGAGCGTGAAGGCGGAGGCGGGGATGTCCATCATGTCCCTGAAGGTCGGGTGTGCATTCTCGCAGTGATAGCACTCCAGGTAATTGTCGAGCATCGCCTTCCAGTTGGCGTTGCAGACGTAGGTCGTGTCAAAGCCCTTCGCCTTATCGTTTGCCGGCCGGTAGGAGCGCACATCCGGGCAGCATTCGAGGATCTGGTCTGCCAGACCCGGCGCGAACTCATGTAGCGGTTGAGCCTCTGAGTCGAGATTGACGAAGATGAAATCGAGGATTCGGTCGACCCGCACCTGGGAGAGACAGATGCCCTGCTTGTCGACGCCGGTTTCTCCCGACACGCCGCGGGCGCCGCGCAGCCGGCCGTCAAGTGCATAGGTCCAGGCATGATAGGGGCAGACGATCTGGCGCTTGCGTCCGGCGCCCTCGACCAGCACATGGCCGCGATGCGGGCAGACATTGTAGAAGCAGCGGACCTCATCGTCGTGCCCGCGCACCAGAAACAGTTCCTGGTCGAAGATCGAAAAGGTCAGATAGCTTTCCGGCGCCTCAAGCTCGCCCGCATGGGCGGCATAGAGCCAGGTGCGATAAAAATCCTTTCGCGCTCCTCGGCCAGAACCTGCGGGTCGATGTAGCATCGCGCCTCCAGGGTGCGCAGGTTGTCGGCAAGCTTTTCATCGAAGCCGGAATGCTCGAGAATTGCGCCGTGTGCCTTTTCCATGGTTCGATCCCCAGGGGCAAATGTCCGAAGGTCATATTCGGGCTCCGAAGCAGGCCGCGCAAGCCCGATTGATGCACATCATGGCGTTTGACTGACGGCCTGCGAAAGTGACAGTGGTTGCCGCTCGGGCGGCGCGCGCGGTTGGAGGAAAAGACGGCTATGAGATCGCAGAGAATTGAGACGACGGGCACTTTTTTGGGTTCTGACCGGCGTCCCGGGCGCCTGTTGTGGTGGCTCGCCGCCGCCGCAATCGTGTTGCCGGTGGCCGCGAGCCTCGCCGGGCGCGCCCTCGCTAATGACTCGGTCGCGCATCTGGCCGCCGGGGGGCTCGTCCTGGCGCGGACCGACGCCATCGAGATGCGCAAGGAGGACCTGTACGTGTCCGCCGCGCAGATC
>JAJFHL010000231.1 GCA_021775615.1 Hyphomicrobiales bacterium | reverse complement strand
TGGCGCCGGCAGGGCGACAACGCGGCAGACGCGCGGATTGAGGCTCTGGGTGATGCGCTTGATGACCCCGCCCTTGCCGGCGGCATCGCGGCCTTCGAAGACAACGACAACACGCAGCCGGTGCGCCTTGATCCATTCCTGAAGCTTGACCAGTTCGACCTGGAGCCGTGCAAGCTCCTTTTCGTAAATGTCGTTTTTGATTTTTCGGGGTTTTTGCTTCGGCGGCTCCGGCCACGAGCCGGTTTCACCAAGCATCAGTTCACCGTCGCCGTTGGTGTTTTCCCTGCCGTTCGATGATTTCCACTTGCGTTTGCCCTTCCCGTCCTTCGCCATCACACCCTCCCGTCCGGTTTTGTTCTTGCCCAATACTAACACAAAAACAGACATTTGCGGTGGGAGCGGCCCCTAACCGGCGAATCCCCCCTCTTCCAGGAAGGCGATTTCTTCCGGCGTCGACTGCCGTCCAAGCACCGCATTGCGGTGCGGGAACCGTCCGAAGCGGCGGATGATGTCGGCGTGCATGTGCGCCCATTCGATGACATCATCGAGATTCGAGCGTTCCATAAGGGCGATGCAGCGCTCCTGATCTTCGAGTTCTTCGGAATGTTCGAAGGGAAGATAGATCCACGTCCTGACATTCTGCGGCAGCTCCATGTCGATGCCTTTTTCGACCATGGACCTGGCCAGACCCAGCGCCCCGGCGTCGGCCGCGAATGCTTCCGCCGAGCCGCGGTACATGTTGCGCGGAAACTGATCCAGAAGGATGATCAGCGCCAGGCAGCCGTTCGCGGTCTCCTGCCAGTGCTCATAGGCCCCGTCGCGGGCCGCCTCATGATGGTGCTTGAACCGTTCGATGATCTCGGCATCGAATTCGTCGCTCTTTTCGAACCATTTCTCCTCGCCGGCGGCGAACCAGAAATCGAGGACGTCCTTGGGTTCCAGCTGATCGCTCATATGCTCTCCTAACGTGGCGGCAGACCGAAGCTGCTGAACGGGATGAAGTTGAGAAGCTCGCCCTTTTCGACCGATGTGACCTGCTCTTCGATTTCGATCAGACCATCGGCGGCGCGCAACGAGGATATCAGCCCGGAGCCATCCTGCGGATAGCGCACCAGCCACCCGGCCCCTTCCTCGTCCTGCTCGATCCAGCCGCGCAGGAACTCGCGGCGGTCGGGCTTTTTGCGTTTCACCTCGAAACCTGCACGCACGGAAAAACGCAGCGGCTCGCGCCAGGTAGCGCCCTGCAGCCAGGCGAACATCGGCTGGGCGTAGAGCAGGAAACACACCATGGCCGCCACCGGATTGCCCGGCAGGCCGAGAAACACCGCATCCTTCAGGGTGGCGAAGGCGAGCGGCCGGCCGGGCTTGACGGCCAGTTGCCAGGCATGAAGCTTGCCGTGCTCATGCACGGCCTCGACCACATGGTCCTCCTCGCCGCGGCTGGCGCCGCCGGTGGTGAGAATGACATGATGGCTGTCCGCCGCGTCGAGCAGCGTGTCGGTGACCAGACCCGGTTCGTCGGCAAGTACGCCGAAATCGGTCACATCCGCATCGACCGTCTGCAACAGCGCGCGCAGGAGGAAATGATTGGAATCGTAGACCTGGCCCTCGACCAGCGGCGCGCCCGGCCGCACGATCTCGTCGCCCGTCGAGACAAGCGCGACCTTGAGGCGCTGATAGCAGCTGATGCGGTCGAACCCGAGCGATGCGGCAGCGGCCAGTTCCTGCGGCCGCAATCGGTCGCCCGCAGCGATCGGCTGTGACCCCCCGGCGACATCCTCGCCGGCCAGGCGCACATTGGCACCCTGGCGCGCACCGGGCGGGATCGCGGCAACACCATCCGCAACCTCAACGTCCTCCTGCATGATGACGGTATCGGCGTCTTCAGGCATCACCGCCCCGGTGAAAATGCGCGCGCAGGCCCCGGGCGCAAGCCGTCCGCGGCCCGTCTGACCCGCGGCGATGCGCGACGCCACCGGCAGCGACGTCACCGCGTCGGCATTCAGGTCGCCGAAGGCCAGCGCATAGCCGTCCACCGCCGAATTGTCGAAGGCCGGGACATCGCGCGGCGCCGTCAACGCCTCCGCCGCGACCCGGCGATGGGCATCGGCCAGGGCCACGTCTTCGACCCCGGCGATTGGCCGAAGCCGTTCCTCCAGCAACGCGAGCGCCTGCGCGTGGGTCAGCCGGTCCTTGTCATGCAGGAAACAATCGTCCAGCAGCCGTGGTGCCGGCGCACTCATGACGCGGGCTCCAGACCGACATGGTCGAGGATGAAGTCCGCAACACCGGCGACGTCATCTAGATGAAACACCGGCAGGTGCGCGTCTGGAACGTCATGATCGCAGGCGATCGCCACCACGCTTTCGTCCTTGTCGGCAAGTGGTGGGCGGTCGACGCCGGTGCGCCTGACTTCGATCTTCGGATGGCTGTCCTGCTTGTAGCCCTCCACCAGCACGATGTCGCATGGGGACAGACGCGACAGGATTTCCGACAGCGGCGGTTCCGCCTCACCGCGCAACTCGTGCATCAGCGCCCATCTGGCGCCCGACACCAGTGCCACTTCGCGGGCGCCGGCTTCGCGGTGACGAAAGCTGTCGCGGCCGCTCTGGTCGATATCGACCCGGTGATGGGCGTGTTTGATGGTCGAAACGATCAACCCTCGTGAACTTATCTCGCGCACCAGCCGTTCCGTCAGGGTCGTCTTGCCGACATTCTTGTAGCCGGTGATGCAGAACAGCGCCGGCATTACGC
>JAJFHL010000024.1 GCA_021775615.1 Hyphomicrobiales bacterium | reverse complement strand
CTACCTGCGCCTCACCACCGAGGGCAAGAAGTGGATCGCCAACCTCTATGCCAACGTGTTCCAGGTCGAGCACGGGACGCACCATATCGGCCCGTTTCCGGGCGCGTGAGGGCGCGGCGGAATCAGACACAGGACACTTGGAGACATCCCGGCCACCGAGCCGGGACCCAGGGGCTGCTTGCGGCACCGGTCCAGGTTGCCCCGGGCCCCGCATCAAGTGGGGTGGTAGCGAAGGCTGAAAGCCCGCCCGGAACTTCAGACCTAGGTCGTTTCCGTGTGAACGTGAAGCGATCTAGAACAAAAATCCATTGAATTCCGCCATCTCTGCATTTGTGCGCGTTCTATCATTTAGAGCTAGAACGCTTCTAAATCATTGAAATCAAAAAATAATATGGAACGAATCTAAATCGCTTCGCTTGACAGGAGGGTGCCATCCGGTGCTGTCTAGTGCTTGCGAACGGTTCGCAACTGGATGTGGGCCGGCCCGATTCCGTGGCTTTCAACCCGGTCGATTGGAGGAGTTGATGATGAGTGTGGCGTTTGTGCACGTTTGCGCTGTGTCGGAGTGCCGGCAATGAACATGAGGGCCGACGTCTTTTCGAACCGCGATGCCGAGGTTCCGCAACGGCTGCTCGACCGGCCGGCCGAGCGTCTGGTCGTGGTGGGCTTCCGCTGCTGGATGGCGGGGTACGAGTATGGCAGCATCGAATGCTGGGAGGTCGCCTGGAACGAGTTCGCCAAGGGGCTCGGCACGTCCGGTGCACGGCAGGCTTTTGGCGACCTGCAATACTGGGTCCGTACCATACGTTCCGCCACCTGCCGGACCATCGAATGCTTCCCCTATTGCTGTAATTGCGTGTGCCGCGACGAGTGCATGGCCCTGTCCATCATTTCGGCATTGCAGGACGGTGACCGCGATCTTGCCCGCACGGCGGCCCACTACCTGACGGGAGCAACGCAGAGCCAGTCGATCGACGATGTCGTGCAGGCGGCCGATGAATTTTCCGGTGCTCTCCTGGCGGCCGACAGGCGCCTCATCCGGGTCTCCCCGGGGGTGGTCGAAACCATTGCAAATCATCACACCGATGCGCGCCAGAACACACGGCTGATGCATTGATCTGAAATCCGAAATCGAATGGTGAGTGAATTATGAGAAAAATGTTGATGAAGTTCCTGGCGCCGGCGGTGATGCTCACCGCCATGAGCGCTCCGGTGCTGGCCAGGGCGGACATGACGGCGGTGCTCGACACCTACGCCGATATCGCGCTGGCCGGATACGAGGATTCGCTGACAACGGCGCAAGCGCTGAAGAGTGCACTGGACGCCCTGGTCGCCGAACCGTCCGGCCAGACGCTCGATGCCGCCAAACAGGCCTGGCTCATGGCCCGGGTGCCGTACCAGCAGACCGAAGTCTATCGTTTCGGAAACGCCATCGTCGACGACTGGGAAGGCCGGGTGAATGCGTGGCCGCTGGACGAGGGCCTGATCGACTACGTGGCGCCGGCCTATGGAACGGATTCCGATGAGAACCCGCTCTACACCATCAACATCATCGCCAATCCGAAACTGAAGGTCGGTGGTGAGACGATTGACGCCTCGGCAATCACGCCGGAACTGCTGCAGAGCCTGCATGAGGCCGGCGAAGTGGAGGCCAATGTCACCACCGGTTATCACGCCATCGAGTTTCTCCTGTGGGGCCAGGACGCGAACGGCACCGGGCCGGGCGCCGGCAGCCGGCCGCACACGGATCTCGATCCGGCCAACTGCACCGGCGGCAACTGCGACCGCCGCGTCGCCTATCTGATGGCGGCGGCCGATCTTCTGATCGCCGACCTGGAAGAAATGGTCGGCAACTGGGCGGCGGATGGCGCGGCCCGCAAGGCCCTGATGTCCGGCACGCCGCAGGCTGGCCTGTCGGTCATTTTCGCCGGCATGGGCAGCCTCTCCTATGGCGAACTGGCGGGAGAGCGCATGAAGCTCGGCCTGCTCCTGCACGATCCGGAGGAGGAGCATGACTGCTTTTCCGACAACACCCACAACTCGCATCTCTATGACGCGATCGGTATCCGCAATGTCTATCTCGGCCGTTACACCAGGGTCGACGGCCGTGTGGTCGAGGGACCTTCGCTCGCCGATGTGGTGAAGGCGGCAAATGCTGATGCGGACGGTGCGCTGCGTCAGCGTCTCGATGCCACGGTCGAGGCCATGGTGGTGATGCGAAAGCGGGCGGAGACGACGGAAGCCTACGACCAGATGATCGGCGCCGGCAACAGGCAAGGCAACGCGGTTGTCCAGGCGGCAATCGATGCCCTGCTCGATCAGACCCAGGCCATCGAGGGCGCGGCGAAAGCGCTGGCGCTCGGATCGCCGGCGTTTGAAGGGTCCGACAGCCTTGATGACCCGTCCAAGGTCTTTGAATAGGCGCTTGAAACCAACACCGGGGCGGGAGGTGTCCGCGATGCCTCCCGCCCTGGCACCAGACTTTGTCAATTACTGGGAACGACGCTCACAACAACGATCTGCCGGGAACGGCCGAAGAAAATTGGGGAATACAAGATGAACGGTTCTAGATTGAGCGCTGGGGGGCTGTCAGCAGGACGTTTCCTTGCACCATATGTGACGGCGGCGGCCATGCTTTGCTGTGGAACGGCAGCCGTCTCCGCGCAGGACGGCCCGGGCGGACCGCCTCCGCTGATTACCGGCGAGGTCCTGTTCGAACTGCAGAACGACTATGCCTTCGATTCGAACGATCCCTCGGCTGAGATCAACGATCTCTTCACGACAGTCGAAGCGGCTCTTGCCCTCAACCTGTCGGAAGTGTTTTCGGTCCAGAGCCTCTTCGTTCTGGAGCCGGTGCTCGACCCTCGGCCGTTCGACGACCGCTATTTCGAGGACCATGGCCTTTTCGTCGAAGAACTCTACGCCCAGGCCCAGTTCGATTTCTTCCGGATTTTCGCCGGCAAGTTCGATGCGAGTTTCGGCACTGCCTGGGACAAGGCACCCGGCATCTATGGCGTCGATTTCGCCGAGGATTACGAACTGGTGGAGCGGATCGGCGGCGGTTTCTCGGTTTCCGCCGGGCAGACACCGGTCGGCGATGTCACCTTCACCACCAACATCTTCTTTACCGACACCTCGGTTCTCTCCGAGTCGGCGTTCACCAATCGCGGCCGCACCCGAAAGTCGGCCGGCGGCGCCAGCAACACCAACACGCCTGAGTCGTTTTCGGTCACGCTGGACGGCGAGAATGTTCCCGGTCTGCCGGGTGTGACCTACCATACCGGCTTCCGCCACCAGGCCGCCGGCACCGGCGATGTCGGTGACGAGGACGGTTTCGTGGCCGGCCTGCAGAAGGCCTTCGCGCTGGGCAACGACATGGCGCTCGAGACCATTGTGGAAGGCGTCTATCTGCACAACACCGGCGGCACTGCAGACGATACGATCTACTTCACCGCCGGCGGCGCGCTGATCTCCGGCCCCTGGAACCTGTCGACGTCCTTCACTCTGCGCGATACCGATGTGGCGGGCGGGCGCGATCTGTATGACCGCCTCGCCCAGGTGTCGGGTGGTTATACATTCGCCAATGGCCTGACCGCCGATGTCGGCTACCGCTATTCACGAGAGGATCGCATCGAAACCCACATTTTCGGGTTCCTGATGACCTATGTCTTCGATGTCAACAAGGGCCTGGAACAACTGACCGGCATGTAACGGGAGTGAATCGAGCATGCAAATGCGCGCAGCGGCGCGAGGTCGTTTAAGAGTCTGTTCTGCCACCGCCTTTCTGGCGGTGGCGCTTTGTTTGGGCGCTGTCGTTCCGGCTTTGGCCGGCGGCGTCGACGCTCGGGTTGAGCCCGCAATATCGTTTGAGCGGGCAGAGCCGGGCGAGGGTCGTCCCGGCGGCGAAGCGACATCGAAGCAGCGCACGATCAACCGCAATTCGTTCTCGCAGGCCTCCGGCAATCTCGACTTCAAGCGCGAGTTCGATTTCAAGATCGGCAATGGTCTGTTCCGCAAGCTGTGGGTCTCGGCGCCGGCATCCACCGAGGCTTCCGACGGGCTCGGACCGCTGCACAACGCGCGGTCCTGCCAGCGCTGTCACCTGCGCGACGGGCGCGGCCATCCACCCGCCGCCAACTGGCCCGATGACGACGCCATCTCGATGTTGATGCGCTTGAGCATTCCGCCGCAGACCGAAGCTGACCGGACGGCGCTGAAAAGCCGGATGGCGAGCGTCATCGCCGAGCCGGTCTATGGCGGCCAGCTGCAGGATTTCGCCATCCAGGGACACATCAGCGAAGGGCGCATCCATATCGACCATGAGGACGTGCCGGTTCGATTGTCCGATGGCGTCACGGTGGTGCTGCAAAGGCCGCGATACAGTATTTCGAACCTCGGCTACGGGCCGATGCACAAGGACGTCATGCTGTCGCCGCGCATCGCCAATCCGATGATCGGCCTTGGCCTTCTGGAAGCGGTAGCGGCAAAGGACATTCTCGCCCTGGCCGACCCGGAAGACGCCGACGGCGACGGTATCTCCGGCCGGCCCAACATGGTGTGGAGCAAGGCGCTTGAGAAGGTCATGCTGGGCCGGTTCGGCTGGAAGGCCGGGCAGCCCACCGTGCGCGAGCAGAGCGCCGCGGCCTTTGCCGGCGACATCGGGCTTTCCACGACCCTCAATCCGGCGGGCGGCGGCGACTGTACGCAGGCCCAGACCCTCTGTGTGAACGCGCCTGACGGCAACACGCCGCGGCTCGGCAATGTCGAAGTGTCGGACACGATGCTCGACCTGGTCGTCTTCTATTCGCGCAACCTGGCGGTGCCGGAGCGCCGCAATGCCAACGCCACCGACGTGCTCGCCGGCAAGGCCCTGTTCTATGGCGCCGGATGCATCTCCTGCCACCGCCCCAAATTCGTCACCGCGGGCGACGGTGTGCAGCGCGAACTCGCCGGCCAGCTGATCTGGCCCTATACGGACATGCTGCTGCACGATATGGGCGAAGGGCTTGCCGACAACCGTCCCGAGGGCGACGCCAATGGCCGTGAATGGCGCACCGCGCCGCTCTGGGGGATCGGCCTGACCGAAGCGGTCAGCGGCCATACCAGGTTCCTGCATGACGGCCGCGCCCGCTCGCTTCTGGAGGCGGTCCTGTGGCATGGCGGCGAGGCGGAAGAGGCAAAGCGCGCGGTGGTGGAAATGACGGCAGGTCAGCGCGACCAGCTGATTGCCTTCCTGAAGTCTCTGTGATGGGAGTTTCCGTGAACCGGCCCGCCTGGATACTGGCGATCATCCTCCTTGCTGCCACCGTGCAGACGGCGTTCGGCGAGATCGATGAGGGGCGCCGCACCGCCTTGGTTGGCCAGTTTATCGAGCACCACGCGGCCCCGCGGTTTGAGCAACTGCATGAGGCAACAGGTGTCATGGGTGCCGCGGTGTCGGGCTTCTGCGCACAGCCGGGGGCGGACGGCCTCAAACGCAGCCGGGAGGCTTTCCGGCGGGCCTATCTGGCATGGATGGCGGTACAGCACATCAAGTTCGGCCCGAGCCTGCGCGACGATGCCAATTTCAAGCTCCAGTTCTGGCCCGACAAGCATGGTCGCACCGGACGTCAGCTGAACGGCCTCCTGCTGTCCGATGCGCCGATACCCGATGCGTCGGCGCTTGGCGGACTGAGCGCTGCCGTCCAGGGGTTCCCGGCGCTCGAGAGACTGCTTTTCGAAGCGGATGCCGCAGGCTTTTTCGGCGCCACGGGAGCGCGCCGCTGCGCTCTCGCCATTTCCATTGCGCAGAACATGGGCGCGTTGACCGCAACGCTCGCGGCGGACTGGCGGTCATCCATGCCGAAGGACCCGGCGGACTTTCTGAAACGCGCCTACCGAAATTATCTGGAGATGTTTGCGGTCATTGCCGACCTGAAGCTCAAGCGGCCGCTCGGCAAGTCGCTGAAAGGCGTGCGGCCGAAGCGGGCGGAGGCCTGGCGCAGCGGTCTCTCCTTTGCGGCCATCGCGCGAAATCTTGGTGCGCTTGGGGCCGTGTTCGAGGGCGAGAGCGACTGGCCGGGCTTGCGAACCGCGCTGGACGAGGACCCGGAAACAGTCGAGCTTGCCGACAGCCTCGCGCAGCAGATCATCTATGGCGCCGAGGTCAGTGCCGCGCGTTCGGACACTCTTGCCGAAGCCGTCACCACGGAAGACGGGCGCCGGTTCCTGGAGTTTCTGGTGGTCCATGTGGAACAGTTGAAGGACACCTCGATCGAGCTCCTGGCACGGCCGCTCGGCATTTCGGAAGGGTTCAACGCGCTCGATGGCGATTGACCGCAGAATGTTTCTCGCCGGTCTTGGTGCCGGCCTCGGCGCGGGTGCGATGGTGGTGCCAGCGGCGCCAGTGGCGGCGGAACCGGGCCCGGTGTTCATTTCAAGCGCTCTGTCGGGCGGTGTCAACCGCGCCACGATGTTCGACGAAACGGGGCGGCTCCTGGCGGCGGTCGATCTGCCGGACCGCGGTCATGGCTGCGCGGTGGATCCTGCCGGCCGCGCCGCGGTTGTCTTCGCGCGCAGGCCCAACAGGTTCGCCGTCGCGTTCCACCCGCGCAGCGGGCAGGTGATCGCCAGCCTCGAAGCGCCCGGGGACCGGCATTTCTACGGCCACGGCGCTTTTTCCGGCGACGGACGCCTGCTCTACACGACCGAGAATGACTTTGACGACGAGCGCGGCGTCATCGGTGTCTGGGATGCTGCCGACGCCTACGCTCGCGTGGCGGAATTCGACACCCATGGCATCGGCCCGCACGATATCCGTTTACTGGCGGATGGGCACACCCTCGTGGTGGCCAATGGCGGCATTGCCACCCATCCAGAGAGCGGCCGCCGCAAGCTCAATGTCGCGGAGATGGACCCATCGCTGGCGCTGGTCGATGGGCGGGTTGGCGGGCTTGTGGCGCAGTGCCGCCTACCCCGCGACCTGCACAAGCTGTCGATCCGCCACCTGGCTCTGGGCCGCTCGGGCGCGATTGTTGCGGCGATGCAGTATGAGGGATCGGAGGAAGACACGCCGCCGCTCGTTCTCTCCTGGACCGGGGGTGAACCGGTGCTGCACCAGGCGCCTGAGGACATTCAACGGGCGATGCGCAATTACTGTGGCTCGGTGGCGATGGACGTGTCAGGCGCCGGAATTGCGGCTTCAGCGCCGCGCGGCAATCTCGTCACGTTCTGGGATGGCGGGAGCGGCGACTGTTTGCACGCCCTGTCCGTGGAGGACGGTTGCGGCGTTTCGGCGACGCGGGCGCCGCATGAGTTTCTCATCACCTCCGGCACGGGCCAGCGGATCATCTACAATTTCGCCCGCAGGCGCGTGCGGGTGCTGCAGGCCGCCCCCGGCACATCGTGGGACAATCACGTCGTGACTGGTTAGTTCGTTCGCCGCGAAGAAAAGGTGGCGGAGGCTGGTTGAGCCTCCGCCGGTACTCTCCTGGGTTCGGATAAGCGGACCCTACTGCACAACATAATTGCAGGCCTTGCCGGTGGCATAGCATGCGATGTTGCCGCCGCCGACCTGGCCGCAGTTGACTGTCTTGTTCTTGGCGATTTCCCAGACCGACCACGACAGGCCGTAGTCGGACTTGGTCTTGCCCTTCCATTTGGCGACCGCCTGGTGATAGGCGGTGTTCTGGTGCTTCTGCACCGCGACGGTTACCGTGGGTGAGTTCTTGCAGGCATAAGCATGCGCCGAAGAGCTCGTCATCGGGGAGGCCAGGGCGGCGACCGCGAGGGCGGACAAGGCAATGATACTGCGTTGGATGGTCAACATTTCAATTCTCCTGTAGTCGGGTTGTGGTTGAGCGGCTGGCGCTGCACACCGTTGCGGTTGCGCAGTCACCGTCCTTGCCCTGTGTGTCGCGGCCAAGTCGGAAATGGTTCAAATCAGGTGAAAAAAATCTTCGACGGCAATCGCGTGGACTTGCGCGGACGGCACGGTCCGAGCCGTAGTTTCGTCTAAAGCAGCGTCAGCCGAAATATCTGAAAACGACGAACAGCACGAAGATCGCCAGCAGCCAGAATGCCGACAGGTAAAGGCCCGCGCGGGCCGTATTGCGGATCAGGGGGATCATGTAGCTGGCCAGGATCATGACCGCCGAAATGGCGATCAGCAGATAGGCCACCGCCGGCAACCGGGGGCCGATGCCGAGGGCCGGGCCTGCCATGGCAAAAAGCACCACCACCGCCACGATGACGGCGGTTCCGATCGCAACACCAAGCCCCACCTGGCCTTCGGACCAGCCGCCGCCGGAGTTGCCGCGTTCGCTCGAATGTTCGTTGTGAAAGACCGGGAC
Organism: Hyphomicrobiales bacterium; assembly: GCA_021775615.1. Lineage (GTDB taxonomy): Bacteria > Pseudomonadota > Alphaproteobacteria > Rhizobiales > JAJFHB01 > JAJFHM01. The sequence goes on along the minus strand of JAJFHL010000024.1, from coordinate 4,802 downwards.
CATCCGCATTCCTCGCGTCAGTTCCACATGCCCGCGGCTCATCGGGGCCGGCGGGAGGTCTTGAGTATACTCCAAAATCGCCCGGCCGTCATGGCCGGCTGGAGTTACAGGGCATTCTCCCGGCGATTACACGGGCTTGCGGCCCCGGCCGGCGGCGTCGACCAGCGCCGTTGCCGCTTGGCCGGCGGCCTCGATATAGGCGGGGTCGCGGTGCACCAGCACGGTGGAGAAGGCGCCGTCCATCAGGAGGACGATCTGGCGGGCCAGCGCCGGCGCGTCGGTGCGGCCGTCGGCCGCGATCACACGGGTGAGCCAGTCCTCGAACTTCTTCTTGTGGGCGGCCCCGACCGCGACCGCCGGGTGCCCCGGCATGTTGGCCAGCTCCGCCGCGGTGCGCAGGAATCCGCAGCCTTTCCATTTCGGGTGCCTGGCGGATTTCAGGAGATTCGTGAAGATCGCGCCGACCTTGTCGGAGAGATCGCCGTCGGCCGCGTCGAACCAGCTCTGAAACAGGGCGAGGTTCGGCTGGTCGCGCGCCGCCAGATAGCCCGCCACCAGGTCGTCCTTGCTCTTGAAGTGATAGTAGAGCGTGCGCTTGGTGACGCCCGCCTTCGCGGCAACCGCGTCGACGCTGACGCCTCTGATCCCTTCGCCGTAGAACAGGCGGGTGGCGGCATCGAGAATGCGCGTGCGCGTCTTGGCGGGGTCTCTCGGCATGAGCTAAGTATACCGTCTAGTGAGTATACATAGCAACGCTTTGCGCCTATGCCTCGTGCCGTAAGTTCCTCAAGCCGTGTGGAGGCGAAGACGATGACCGACCCGGTCCTGCTCGACATTCAAGACAAGGTGGCGCTGGTGACGTTGAACCGGCCCGAAAAGCTCAATGCGCTGAGCTACCGCGTCAACGACGCGCTGCTCGATATTCTCGACGAGATCGAAAGGCATGACGGCGCCCGCGCGGTGGTGCTGACCGGGGCGGGCGAGCGCGCCTTTTCCGCCGGCGCCGACATCCATGAGTTCTCCGAAAGCGTGCGCGAAGGGCCCGAGACCGCGGTCCGCGACTTCGTGCGCCGCGGCCAGGCCGTCACCGCCCGCATGGAGGCCTTCCCAAAGCCGGTCATCGCGGCGATCAACGGCATCGCCTTTGGCGGGGGATGCGAGATCACCGAGGCGGTTCACCTGGCGGTGGCGAGCGAGCGGGCCACGTTCGCAAAGCCCGAGATCAACATCGGCATTCCGCCCACCTTCGGCGGCACCCAGCGGTTGCCGCGCCTTGCGGGGCGCAAGCGCGCGCTCGAACTGCTCCTGACCGGCGATCCCTTCACGCCGCAAAGGGCGCTCGAGATCGGGCTGGTCAACGCGGTGGTCGCGCACGAAGACCTGCTCCCCGCCGCCATGGATCTGGCGGCGCGCATCGTGCGGCATTCGGCGGTGGCGGCGGCCGGCATCATCACCGCCGTCACCCGCGGCCTCAACATGTCGATTTCAGAAGGATTGCAGGTGGAGGCCGAGCAGTTCGCCCGCGTCGCGGCGAGCCGGGACACCCGCGAAGCCCTCGACGCATGGATCGCGAAGCGCCCACCGGTGTACACTGGCCGGTGAGATGCTCCCGCCCGTACCGTCGCAACCAGACAAGGACCCCAGCCATGCAGATCCACACCGCCAGCACACACTGGAACCGGGACGGCAACGACCTTCCCGAGGGCCGCTACGGCACCTCGCATGTCTGGGCCTTCGACGGCGGCGCCACGATCCCCGCCTCGGCCTCGCCGCACGTTCTGAAACCGCCCTTTTCGGATCCCGCAAGGGTCGATCCCGAAGAGGCCCTGGTCGCCGCCGCATCGAGCTGCCACATGCTGTTCTACCTCTTCTTCGCGCACCGCGAGGGCTATGTGGTGGAAGACTATCGCGACGATGCCGAAGGCATCATGGAGCGCTCGGAAGTGGGGAGGATGGCGATCACCCGCATTCGCCTTCGGCCGGTGATCCGCTACGCAGGGGACGGCCCGGACGCTGAGACCGCGGCGGCCCTGCACGAAAAATCCCACGCCGCCTGCTTCATCGCCAATTCGCTCAAGTCGGACATCGAGGTGGTGACGTAAGACGAAACGGTCCGGGAGCGTGGGGAGTGGTTGCCACTGCGGAACGGTTGCCGTCCGGGTCTTCCGGGTGAGGAATGCTCCACCGGTCATTGATCCAGATCACACCCCTCATGATCACGTGGCTGTAAAGACCTGAGCGATCATGAGACCAACCCTCCTCATTGCCCTCTATATCGGCTTGACGTTCCTGCCGCTCGTGCTGGCCTGGGCGGGCGCCCGGCCGCCGCGCTCGTTCTGGGACGAGTTGGCGACAGGCGCCGGTCTGCTCGCATTTGCGATCATATTGGTGGAGTTCGTTCTTTCCGGGCGGTTTCGCTCCATATCGGCGAGGATCGGCATGGACGTGACCATGCGCTTTCATCAGCTCTTCGCCAGAACCGCGCTTGTCCTCGCGGCCATCCACCCCTTCCTCTATCGCGCGCCGTTCAGTCCGCAACATCCGTGGGACACCACGCGTCAACTGACGCTCACGTTTGACCTCTCGCATCTGTGGACCGGCATTGTGGCCTGGGTCCTGCTCATTGCGTTTGTGCTGATGTCCATCGCCCGTGACAGGTTGGGATACAAATACGAGACATGGCGCGTGATGCATGGCGCGGGCGCCGTTCTCATTGCCGGGCTGATCCTGCATCACACGCTTTCTGCCGGCCGCTACAGCCAGGACCCGGTTCTGGCGTATGTCTGGATCGCCCTGTTCGCCATATCGGCCGCATCACTCGTCTATGTCTACGTGCTTGAACCGCTGATGCAGAAGGCGCGCCCATGGACGGTCAGCTCGGTACGCCCGATCGGCCTGAAGACGTGGGAGCTCTCGCTGGAGCCTCTCGGGCACAAGGGCGTGACCTACGATGCCGGTCAGTTCGTGTGGCTGAATGTCGGCAACAGCGCGTTCTCCATGCACGAGAACCCGTTCTCGATCAGCTCTGCCCCGGCGTCCGGGAACACCCTGCAGTTCGTCATAAAGGAACTCGGCGACTTCACCAGAACCGTGGGCGCGATCAGGCCCGGGACAAGAGCCTATATCGACGGGCCGCATGGCAACCTGACGGTTCGCGACCGCGCCGAGCCGGGCATAGCTCTGATCGCCGGCGGCGTCGGCATCGCGCCCCTGTTGGGCATAATGCGGCAGCTGCATCGCGATGGCGACACGCGGCCGACACTGCTGGTCTACGGCAACCGCGCCGAAGAGCAGATCGTCTATGGCGATGAACTCGAGGCGCTCGCCCGCGACCATGGCACAAAGGTCGTTCATGCCCTGTCCGAGCCGCCCGACGGCTGGCAGGGCCGGGTCGGTATGGTCGATGCGGGACTGATACGCCAGCTGCTCGCCTCCGAAGACATGCAGCAATGGCTCTTCGTCCTGTGCGGTCCGGCCGCAATGATGGCGGCTGTCGAAAATGCCCTGATCGCGGCCGGCATTCCGGCGGGCCGGATCCTGTCTGAAAGGTTCGACTATGACTGACTGGCATGTGCGGCTCACCGCGTCGAGGCGGATTTCCGTCTCATTCTGGCTTCTCAATTCAATACTGATGGCCGGCCTGCTCGCCTTCGCCGCAAGGGAGTGGCTGTGACGTCCGGAGGTGTGCCCCCCGGGGCCGTGAAGCCGTATTGGGGGACGTTCGTCCCAATGCCGTAGTTCTCGGGCACGGGGCTGCCTATGATGGAAAAAGCAAGAACTCGCTGAGTGGCGCGGACAGAAGTGACCATGGACGAAAGGAACAATATCCGACTGCGTCAGCTGGCGACCATGGTCTGCGTCGGCGCCGGGGTCGGCCTTGTCTACATGCCTTTCGTGAGCGAAATCGTCTCAGGTGACGTGGCGCTCAGGTTCGCGGCCCAGGGTGCTCTCGTTACCTTTCTTCTTTTCGGGTTCGAGGTGTTTGTCGCGCAAGGACCGATGAGCGAACCGCTACGCCGTTTGCCCTTCGTGCCGGTGTTCATCATCAAGACGCTGATCACCACCGCCCTGATCGTGATCGCTTTCGGAATCGGCGGTCTGTTTCTGTTCCCGGGCCGCTTCGCCGTCGAAACGTCGTTCGCGGATCTTGCACGCGACATTGGGTTTTCGCTCACCGTGAGTGCGGCGCTGCAGTTCGTCTTGATGGTTAGCGCCGTTGTGGGCGGACGCGTCCTCACCAACATTGTTCTTGGGCGTTATCACCGGCCGCTCGCCGAGGAGAGGCTTTTCATGTTCCTCGACGTTACCGGTTCGACCGCGTTGGCCGAGCGTTTCGGTGGCATCGGTGCCTACTCGATGATCTCGCGCCTGTTCTTCGACGTGGCCCAGGAAACCGCTCGATATGGCGGAGAAACACACGAATATATCGGTGATGAGGTCGTCGTGACCTGGCCGTTGGAGCAGGGGCTCCAGGAGGCGCGGTGTGTAAAATGCTATTTCGCAATCTGTGACAGAATAGCGTCCAGGGCCGCACGCTACGAACGGGACTTCGGGTTGGTACCCGAGTTTCGCGTCTCTCTGCATGGCGGGCCTATCGTTGCCGGCCAGTGCGGTGACGACAAAATCGAAATCGTTTACTTCGGAGACACGATCAATACGGCGGCGCGCCTCCAGGAGGCGTGCAAGGATTTTGAGCGGTCTTTGCTGATATCCGGGGAACTGCTGCGCCAGATGGCATTGCCGCCGGAATACACGGCGCTAAGCGTCGGCAAGACGCAACTGCGTGGCCGCGAGAGCGAAAC
>JAJFHL010000230.1 GCA_021775615.1 Hyphomicrobiales bacterium | reverse complement strand
AATTGACGAAGACGCAGACATCGAGACCATCGGGCATCAGCGCCACAAGCCGTTCCGCATAGTCGAGCACGGTGGTGTGCAGATAGCGGGTGTTGGTGTTCAGGATCGCCGACTGGCGCGAGATCGCATCCACCACGTGAGGGTGGCAATGGCCCACATGGGCGACGTTGTTATAGGCATCGAGATAGGCACGGCCATCACCGTCATAGAGCCACACGCCTTCGCCGCGAACGATGTGCAGTGGCTCGCTGTAGGACAGGGCAAGATCCGCGCCCAGCACGCGGTGGCGCCGTGCAACCAGATCTACGATGAGCACCTTCCCGGCGTCCGGCAGCCTTGACGGCGCCATGCCGCAGGCGCGCCGGAACAGGCTTTCCGCCGCACTGTGCCCGATGGCCGAAAGCTCCTTCAGGGCATGGCGGCAGGGTTCCTCATAGGCAATGTCGTTGGGCGCAACGCCATCGCTCTGGTCCCAGCGCCAGGCATGGATCGCCAGCGTCACAGCAAGCCGCGCCAATATGCCGTCGAACAGGGCCGCAAGCTCGCCCGCCTCGAGCGGCAGGACCTCGTGGTATCCCGCAACGAGCGCCGCGGCGGCACCCATCGGATCGTCGGTTTCGAGAACCACATCCGCACCGGCGATGGCAAGTTCGGCGCACAGGGACCCATGCACCATATCGCCAAAGTCAATAAGGCCGGTCACCGGCGACGCCGCTCCCGGCACCGCCAGGACATTGCCGAGATTGGCGTCGTTGTGGATGATCTGACCGCGCAGCCCCTTCATCTGCGGGATCGAACCGGAACAGAAACGGTCCAGCACGCAGCTGACCATCTCGCGTTCGCCGGCATCCTTGATGAGATCGGCGAACGGCGCCACGTCGCCGGCCCGCATCAGGTCCCAGGCGAGGCACTGATCGGCGGCTGGGTGGAAAAACCCCCGGAGCGCCAGGTCGGTTTTGGCCAGAACCGATCCGACCGCCCGCACCAGGCCAGGTGTCCGCTCGCAGTCCCAAAGCGTCTCGCCGGGCAGATAGGACATCGCCCAGACCATCAACTCGCGCCCGTCTTCGAGACGCGCCCGGGTGACCGTCTCGCCGCTCGATGCCGGCACCACGCGCGGCACCGGCACGCCGGCGCCGTATTCCGCGATGTGATGAAGCGCACGCGTCTGCATGTCGATAACGGCCGGGTCTTCCGCCTCGTTGCAGAACTTCAGTATGACGTCGTGCCCCTTGGCGGCGCGGATGCGGAAATTGCAGTCCCGCTCGCCCCGCTTAGGCTCCGCCACGCCATCCACCAGCCCGAAGAGCTCGCGCGCAACAGCCGAGGCCTGCGCAGGCGAGATCTCGGGCGGATCGGATGCCAGCCCCATGAGCGTGTCTTGTGGTGTTGCCTGGTCCATGTGGCCTGTCATACCCGCACAGCGCCGACATGGAAAGCACGGGAAATGCGGGAGCCGCACGGAAGGTTGCGCACTAGCTGAACACCTCCGTCAGGCCGAGCCATCGTACGCCGCGGTGTTTGTGCGTTCGCGCGGCAAATGTCCCGATGAACGCCCAGCATTCGTCGTCATGGACCAGATGATGCGTGATCAGTCCTGTAGGCTCGGACGCGTCGGCGGCGCCCGTCCGTCGGGCCTCCAGATGCGCAAGAGCCTGCGCAATCACCCGTTCCACGCCAAGGAACCCGCGCGAGCCTTTCCAGTCGATGATATCGACATGGGTGTTGACGCGCACCATCCCGTCGGCCGCGACCGACTTGTGGCGCGGGCCGAAAACGGAAAGGCCCCGATAGCCAAGCCCGGCCAGGCCGGCGGCGGTCGATGTTCCGATCCGATTCCACGGCGGCGCCAGCACCTTGGCGTACCGCGCCCCGAACAGGTCTCTCAGACGGGCATCGCCGCGGGCGAGTTCCTCGGCGATCACCTTCTGGGGACGGTGATCGCCCAATTCGAATTTCTTCTCATCCGGCCCGGCGTGGTTGGCATGGCACCAGCCGTGCTGCATCACCATGACATCTTCGAAGTCCGCAACCGCGCGCGCCAGTTCCCCGTCCGCATCGCGGGGGATGACCGCGAGGCAGACCGGTGTGCCCGTGTCTCGCCCGATCTGGAGCAATCGACGCAACGAGGCAGTGTCGGCAATGGCATCGTCGTCGCGCAGCCAGAAAGTGGCTTCGAGCCCGGCCGCATCCCAGGCGTCCAGCTCTTTATCCAGCTCTGTCCAGGGATCGCTCATCGCGCCTCGCATGCCTCAAGCAGCAGCTTTGCAGTCGTCTCCGCACCGCCGAGAACAGGGATCGCCTCGGGCGATGGCGGCGCCCCGTTCCATGCCCTGTCGATGGCCTCGCTCAGGGTTCTCGCGGTGAGCGCGTCTTCTTCCACCACTGTTGCCAGGCCGCGGGCCTCAAGAAGGCGGGCCCGGCGGGTCTGCTCGGTTTCGCCCTGATAGGCGGACGGCACCAGGACCGAACGGCACCGCGCCGTCAGCACGTCGGCGGCCGTGTTGTAGCCGGCCTGCGAGATCGACAGCCGGGCGTGGTGCAGAAGCGCCACGAAATCGGACCTGAACGCTTCGACGGTCACATTCGAAGGGGCGCCGGACGCCAGCGCGCGGCGTGTTTCCCCGTCGAGATTGGGTCCGGTGATCAGACACCAGCGGGCATCCCTCGGCGCGCAATGCGCCATGGCGGCAACCGTCGTCGTCAGCAGTGGCCGGCCAACGGCACCGCCCCCCGCCGACACCACCACATCGAAATTCTCCCCTTGCGAACGCGTCGCCGGCTGCGGCGCGACAATGCCGGTGTAGCGCACCATGGGCGCCAGCCGGCCGGCCTCGGGATAACTCTCACCAAGCGCGATAAGATCGGGATCGCCGTGCACCAGGATCAGATCGAACAACCGCTCGGCAAGCTCAGCGGTTTCCAGATTGAGATGCGCCTTGCGGTTCTCGTGCAGGATGTCGCGCAGGGAAGACGCGATGACCGGCGGCTTGTCGTGGGACCGCGCCAACTCAAGCGCCGGAATGAGTTCATGACGCATGGCGCGCCGGCCAAACGGAAAGGCTTCAATTAGAATGGCGTCGGGGCGCTCAGCTTCGAACAGCGCCATCAGGGCAGCGCGGCGGCGCGCCCGCAGGGCATCGTTCACCGGGTTACCATGCGCATCCACCAGGTCCGCGTAGCCCTCGGCCCCGGCGCGGATCGGTTCGAGATACTCAAGCCGAGCATCACCCCAGTCGACCCCGTCGACCGGAAAACCTCCCAGCACGACGACCACATCCGCAGCGGCGGCGGTAAGGGCGCGGGCGATGCGCGAGGCGCGCACCAGATGGCCGATGCCCAGAATGTGCTGGGCATATATCAGTACCCGACGTCTCATTACGCTTACGCCGCGCCCCGCTCGGCATCGCCGGGTGCGGTTTCATGACCGAACAGGTCGAGCAGCCTGGCAATTCCGGCGCGATGATCGAAGTGCGTCCGCACCCGCGCCTCGCCGCTGCTGCCCAGCCGGGCGCGCAGTTGCGGATCACGCACCAGCCGCTCGATGGCGGCACCGAGCGCCACCGGATCGTCGGGCTCCACCAACAGGCCGGTCTCTGCGTCCCTGATGATTTCAGGCACACCCGAAACCGGTGTCGAAATACACGGCAGTGCCTGGCTCATGGCTTCCATGAAAACGTTCGGCAGCCCGTCGCGGTCGCCGTCCTGCGCCACCCTGCAGGGCAGCACGAAAAGATCCGCCTTGCGATAGAGGTCGAGAACGAACTCCTGCGGCTGGCTGCCGTGCCAAACCACATGTTCATCGATGCCGGTTGCCGTTGCCTGCGCCCTGAGCGGCCCCGTCAGTTCGCCGCCGCCGACATGATGCCAGCGCCAGTGGAGTTCCGGAGGCAGCTTCGAAAGCGCCTCAAGCAGCGTGTCCAGCCCCTTCTTCTCGACCGCTCGGCCGACGGTCAGAAGAGTGACCGGCGCGTTCCGGTTTGAGCCATCGCCGCTGCCGCGCTGCGTGGGGCGTTTCTCAAACCGCTCCAGATCGAGCCCGTGATAAACCAGATGCACCCGGTCGGCATCGGATGCCAGACCGCGCAGGTGGCGCCAGCCGAACTCGGTGCATGTGACGGTCCAGTCGGCTGAGCCAAGCTTGCCGGCCAGTTCCCAGTCGGGTGACGTCCAGATATCCTTGGCATGGGCCGAACAGGTCCACGGCAGCCCCCTCAAAAGAGCCGTGTACCTGGTTACCGACGCCGGCGTATGCAGGAAATGGGCATAGAGATGGCCGAATCCGCGTGGCAGCTCCGCCGCCAGCACCAGCGCCTGTCCCCAGCGCCGCACCCGGTTGCGGGTGAAGTCGCGTTTGAGGTCTGCCAGCCAGGCCCGCCGCGCCGCGCCATATCCCGGCAGGCGCCGCGCGGTACGCCAGGCGCGCAGTATCCGCAAGGGATCGTCGTGGAGGTATTCTGGCAGGTATCTGACGGGCGCCTTTATCTCTTCGTGTACGGGGTGGACCCGTTCATCAGTCGGGCGGCGCAGCGAGACGATTTCAAGCGCCATTCCGGCCCGCTCCAGCGCCAGGATCTCCTGGGCTATGAACGTTTCGGACAGCCTCGGATAGCCCTTAAGTATGACGGCAACCGGAACCCTCAACGGCTGGCACCCTCGATGACGGCGAAGGACGGCTTGGACCGCCCGGCGGTCAGGTGTCCCACCGATGCCGCGATCGCCTCGAAGCCGTCGAGCAGGCCGTCGACACCGGCATGGGACGGCATCGCCCGCACCGGCAGGTCGTGCAACGCCCGCGCCATGACCTGCGGATCCGATGCCTCGCCGGGATGCAGCAATCCGAGCAGCCCGAGCTCGTTGGCCCGCTTCGCCCGGATCAGCTGTTCCTGGCGCGGTTCGACGCGCGGCACGATGATGGCGCGCTTGTCGAAAGAAAGTATTTCGCAGAACGTATTGTAGCCGCCCATCGCCACCACTCCGATGGCGCCGGCCATCAGAGCTTCCATGCGGTTGTCGAACTCGATGACATGCACGTTCTCCAGCATATCGGCGCGCCGCCGCATGGATTCGCGCGCGCTGATCGGCATGAAAGGCCCGAGCACCATGACGGCTGGATGCGGCAGGGTCTTGTCGCGCTCATAGGCGCTCAGTACCCACTCCATGATATCGGCGCCATCGCCGCCGCCGCCGGCGGTCACCAGAATGTAGGGGTTTGTGAACGGCAGCGTCACCGGATACTGCACCGCCGGCAGGTGGCGTTTGAGAAAACCGGTGAACGTCATCCGGGAGCGCAACCGCTCGCACCCGGCCAGGCCGGTCAGCGGATCGTAAAAGCATTCCGTGCCATAGACCCAGATCTCGTCGTAAAACGCGTCGATCTTCTCCACCACACGCTTTTCCGCCCATTCCGCCTCGAGCCTTTCAGGCGCGTCCATCACATCGCGCAGGCCGAGAACGAGCTTGGTGCCGTTGGCCTTGCACCAGCCAAGAGTGTCCTCAACCTCGCCCTTGAGGCCAAGCGGTTCCTTGTCGACGATCAGAATGTCCGGCTGGAAGGCTTCCGCCGTGTTGCGGATGATCGACTTGCGCATCTCCAGGGTGTCCTGCAGGTCGATCAGTTCGTCGATGGAGGTGTACTGGCCGTTATAGAGTTTGATGACGCTGGGGATCTTGACGAAGTCGACCCGCGCCTTGAAGTCGAATGTCCCTGCAATCTGCGATCCGGAGATGATCAGGACATAGAGCCCCTTGTAGCGTTCAACCAGCGCGTGGGCGATCGCGCGGCAACGGCGCAGATGGCCGAGCCCGAACGTATCGTGGCTGTACATGAGAATGCGGGCTTGCTCCAACCGGTCAATCACGGCCTCGGCCTCCTACCAACTGATACTTCCAACTCCGCCCGCGCCCGGACATACAAAGCCCCGTCCAGGCCGGCCGACTATGCCACACAACCTAAAGCGCACAAAGCAAGCTTTGGTTAACGAAATACTGCCTGATTTAGAGTTCTCGGTTGTTGATCCAGATCTATTTGTAAGGATCGGCCGCGTCGCGCAGGCCATCGCCGAAAAAGTTGAACGCCAGAATAACGAGGATCACCGGCACCACGGGCAGCAGCAGCCAGGGGAATGTGTCGACCGCACTGATGTTCTGCGCCTCCGACAACAATACGCCCCAACTGGTGATCGGCGCCTTGAGGCCAAGCCCGAGGAAACTCAGCGCGGTTTCGCCGAGAACCATGGTCGGAATGGATATGGTTGCGGTGGCGATCAGATGGCTCATGAAGCCCGGCACCAGATGACGGCCGATAATACGCTTCGGGCTCGCCCCCATGAGCTGGGCTGCAAGGACATAGTCCTCCTCGCGCAACGACAGGAGCTTGGAACGCACGGCGCGGGCGAGGCCGGTCCAGTCGACAAGGCCCAGTATCACCGTGATCCCGAAGTAAATGAGGATCGGACTCCATTTCGGCGGCAGGATCGCGGCCAGCGCCATCCACAGCGGTATGCTCGGTATCGACTGCAACACCTCGATGATGCGCTGAACCACGAGATCGATGACCCCGCCGTAATAGCCCGCCATTCCGCCAATAACGATGCCCAGAATGAAACTGATGGAAATACCCAGCAGCCCGATTGTCAGCGAGATCCTAGAGCCGTAGATGATGCGCGAAAGCATGTCGCGCCCCAGACGGTCCGTGCCAAAGACGAAGAGAACCCCGTTTTCCGGCGCGCAGACAAAGTGAAAACTGCCCTTGATCATACCCCACAGCTTGTACTCGTCGCCAAGGCAGAAAAAGCGTATCGGCAGAACTTCTTCGGTGTTTTCGGTGTAGGTGCGTCTCAGTTTCGCAAGATCGAGGGTCCTGTCCACGCCGTAGACGAACGGCCCGACGAACTCACCTTCATGGAACAGATGCACCGATTGCGGCTGCATCAGAATGTACTTCGAATGTCTGGAATCCAGAGCGTAAGGCGCAATCAGCTCGCAGATCAGTATCGAAAAATAGAGAAACAGCAGGAACAGACCGGAGACCACCGCAACCTTGTGGCGTTTGAACTTCCACCACATCAACTTGAACTGGGACGCCAGATAGACCCGTTCCTGAGCCTTGGTGAGCCGCTCGATCGACTGCGGGTCGAACGGCTCCGGTGACACGTAGTGCTGCAGTTCCGATCCTGGCGGCGGCAGTGTGCTCATTTCGTCTCGCCACCCTGCAGTCTGATACGCGGATCGAGGAACGCCAGTGCAATGTCGGAGATCAGAACGCCGATGACCGTCAGTGCCGCCAGAAACATCAGGAACGAACCGGCGAGATACATGTCCTGGCTCTGCAGCGCATAGAGCAGGAGGGGTCCGGTCGTCTCCAGAGACAGAACGATCGCGACGATCTCCGCACCGGAGATGATCGCGGGCAGATAACTGCCGATGTCGGAGATGAAGAAGTTCAGCGACATCCGGAACGGATACTTCATCAGCGCCTTGAACGGATGCAATCCCTTGGCCCGCGCGGTGACCACATACTGCTTTTGCAGTTCATCAAGCAGATTGGCCCTGATTCGGCGGATCATTCCGGCTGTACCCGCCGTGCCGATCACCACCACCGGGATCCAGAGATGCGACAGGACCGAGACGAACTTGTCCCAGCTCATCGGCAGGTTCTTGAATTCCGGGTCCACCAGGCCACCGATCGATGTGCCGAAATAGACATTGGCCAGATGCAGCATCACCAGGGCGAGCAGGAAGTTCGGCGTCGCAAGGCCGATCAGTCCGAGAAATGTAAGTCCGTAGTCGCTCCAGCTGTACTGGTGGGTTGCCGAGTAGATGCCGATCGGAAAGGCGATGATCCATGTGAAGATGATGGTGACGATCGAAACCAGAATGGTAAGGAAGAGCTTGTCACCGACAATCTCCGAAACCGGCAGCTGATACTCGAAGGAATATCCGAAATCGCCGTGCAGCATCCCGAACGCCCAGTGCAGGTATCGCTCGATCAGCGGTTTGTCGAAACCATATTCCTCCCGCAGAAACGCGATGTGATCCGGATCAACCGTTTCGCCCTGCGTCTGCAGTTCGGCAACGTAGCTTTCCAGATAATCGCCCGGCGGCAGCTCGATGATCAAAAACACAAGTGCGCTGATGATCACCAGGGTGGGGATCATGATCAAGAAGCGGTGCAGGATATACCCGAACATTGGTGCGCGCCGTTCCCTCAGTTACCCGATTGCCAGACGGTATCCATCAGATAGATACCGAAATAGGCGCCCGGGTCCCAATTGTAGACGCCTTCTTCGGGTACGTTGTGCAGCCGGTTGGAAATGACCACCGGCTGCCGGGTGCCATTGACGATGCCGATGGAAAACACCTGATCGGTGTAAAGCGTGAGCATCTTCTTCCAGATTTCGGCGCGTTCATCGCGGGTTTTGGACACTTGCCATTTCTTGAACAGATCGAGAAGTTCGGCGGCCACACCGCCTTCGAGAGGCTTGCCCGACTTGCCGCCAGACTCGTAATACTGCCCCCACATCGGCCATTGCAGCTGCTGCTGCGACGTCGGCGCCAGTTCCGACGGGCTCATGTCGGCAGTCGGAACGGCGTTGGCCAGACCGGACCATATCGACATGTGCGAGCTGCCCGAGAAAACACGGTTGCGGAAAACTTCGCGCTGCGATGCCTGGGTGAAGAGTTTGACCCCGATTTTGCCCCAGCTGTCTCCGATCAACTCGAGCACGTCGGCCTCTTCGGTGCTTTCGCCGGCCGTCGACACCACGATTTCGACCAGCTCTCCGTCAGGCAACAGCCGAACACCGTCGCTGTCGCGCTTGTCCAGTCCGATTTCATCGAGCAGCTGGTTGGCCCGCGCCACATCGAACTGCGTCCACGCCTTCTCAAAGGCTTCCTCGTATAGCGGGCTGTCGGGCAAAACGGTGTCCGCACTGGCCCGCGCCAGTCCGAAATAGATCACCTCATTGATTTCTTCGCGGTTGATCGCCAGCGAAAGCGCCTGACGGAACTTGGCCTTGCGCATCAAGGTGCGCCAGGTTTCATCTACCGCATTGAGGTTCGGAAACAGAGCGACCTGGGATCCTTTCGCGGTCTGCCACAGGCGGACGGTAAAGTCATTGCGCTGCTCGGCATCCTTGAGAAAGGTGAAGTTGTCGAACCGGATATAGCGCGCCTGAAGATCGGCATCGCCACTGCCCGCCTTGGCCGGGATCAGCGATGTCGATCCCATGCTGAGCGAGACCTCGTCCATGTAGGGCAGCTGATGCCCGTTCGCATCGACCCGATGGAAGAACGGATTGCGCTTGAAAACGAAAAAGTCCGACGGCGGCCTCGTCGTGTTCATCCAGGGATGCAGGGTCGGCAGATCCGGGTTCTCCGGTCGATACTGGCGGCCGCGCCGCTTGTGCAGCGAAATCCAGTTGCGCACCTTTTCCGTCTTGACCATCTCTGCGAGTTCCGCGGCATCGCGATAACTGGCATGAAACTGTTTCAGGTAGTGCGCCGGCCTGTAGATGAAGAGCGGGCTCGCGCCGGCCAGCGCCGACAGAAATTCCGGGTTGGGGACATCCCAGGTGTAGCGGATTTCGGTTTCGCTGATGATGTCGACCACCGGCGGCTTGCCGTCCGCCAAGAGGCGCCGGTCCGGGCCGCTCTTGGCGACCTTCGGATTGGTCGCCAGGTCTTCCCAATAGTACCGGAAATCCTCCGTCGTGAACGGTTGTCCGTCCGACCACTTGTGCCCCGGCCGCAGATGGAACGTGAATATGCGCCCCTCCTCGACGTCGTAGCGCTCCAGAATATCCGGCACCAGCTCGAACTTTTCATTGAAGGCCACGAGGCGGGCATAGCCGTAGACCGTCATCATCTTGACGTCTTTCTGCTTGCCCATGAGCATGCGCAGCCGTCCGCCATACTGGCCCGGTTCGCGGCCGAGCTCCGCAAGGTCGATGACCCGCGGCTTGGCCGGTATCCGATCGGAGATGGCCGGCAGTTTGCCGGATTTCACATCCGCCTCCAGCGCCGGAACCTCGATCCAGTCCGACGCCCTGCTCTCTGCGCCCCCCGACAGGGCGACGATCAGCGCCACGGCCGCCGCGACGAGCAAATGCTTCATGGTCTCAACTCCTTGAGATCCGCGTTCGGATTCGCCAGGACGATGTGCCCCTCATCGACTTCCACATGTTGCAGCACCGAACCGGCGCCGTCATCCTGAAATGCCGCATCCCAACCGCTCATTTCCGATGCACTTCGCATTTCAAAGGAATTGAGGTCGAGCGGCCGGTTGAGGTCCGCATACGGAACCGCCTTGAGCAATGCTCTCGTATAGGAATGCGCCGGCCGTTGGAACAGTTGCTCGCGCCGCGCCAACTCCACGACCCGGCCCCGGCACATCACCGCGATGCGGTCGGCGACATAATCAACCACCGCCAGATTGTGCGAAATGAACAGGTATGTCAGGCCGAGCTCTTTCTTCAGGTCTTTGAGCAGATTGAGGATCTGGGCCTGCACCGAAACATCGAGCGCCGATACCGGTTCATCGCAGATCAGGAGGTCGGGACGTAACGCCAGGGCCCTGGCAATGCCGATGCGCTGGCGCTGGCCGCCGGAAAAGCTGTGCGGATAACGGTTCAGGAAGCGCGGGTCGAGGCCGACCACCCGCATCAACTCGGTGATGATCTCGCGCTTGGCCGCGTCGTTCCCGACGTTGTGAATGGCGAGCGGCTCGAGCAGAATGTTGAGAACCGTCATGCGAGGGCTCAAGGAGCTGACCGGGTCCTGAAACACCATCTGCATGTGCTGCCGGAACTTCTTGAGCTCGGGACCGTTGAGGTCGAGCACGTCGATATTCTGGTAGCCGTCATTGTACTGAATCGATCCCGCGTCCGGCGAGACCGCGCGCATGATCATCTTGCTGACCGTGGTCTTGCCGCAACCGCTCTCCCCCACCAGCCCCAGACACTCGCCGCGGTAAATGTCGAAGCCGACATCGTCGACCGCCTTGACGATGGCCTCCGTCTTGGTCCCGAAGAACGACCCCTTCTTCGTGGCGTAGGTCTTGGTGAGGCCTTTCACCGACAACAGCACCTTGGAGCCCTCTTCGGCCGCCTGTGGGTCGGCCTTGCCGAGCAGGGGTCCGATCTCATAGTCGATGTCACGCAGCGGCACGAGGCGCTCATCGTCTCCCATGTCGAATTGCGGCACGGCCTTCAGCAGCGCTTCGAGATAGTCATGCCCGGGCTTGTTGAAGATATCGTCGACCTTGCCCGCCTCCATAAGCTGGCCATGATAGATCACCACCACCTCGTCGGCCATGTTGGCCACCACGCCAAGGTCGTGGGTGATCAGGAGAACCGCCATGCCGAGCTTTTCCTGCAGGTCCTTGAGCAGACGCAGGATCTGTGCCTGCACGGTCACATCGAGCGCCGTGGTCGGCTCGTCGGCGATCAGCAGGGCCGGACGGCAGATCAGCGCCATCGCAATCATCGCCCGCTGGCGCAGCCCGCCGGAGAGTTCGAAGGAGTACATGTTGTAGGCCCGCGCAGGGTCGGGAAACCCGACCATCGCCAGCATCTCTTCGGTCTTCTCCCGCGCCTTGCCCTTTTCGACTTCCTGATGCAGCAGCAGCGCTTCTTCGACCTGGTTTCCAACCGTATGGAGCGGCGACAGCGATGTCATCGGCTCCTGAAAGATCATTGAAATACGGCCGCCCCGCATCGCCCGCATCTGCGCGCTGTTGGGGGCGAACTTGGCGATATCGACGGAGGTGCCGGGGCCGTCCGGATCGGTGAATTTGATCGACCCCCCGGTGATCGAGGCCACATTGGGCAGAATGCCCATGATCGACTGGGAGATTACCGACTTGCCGGAGCCGGACTCGCCGACCAGGGCGACGATGGTGCCCGGGCGGATGCGGAAGTCCATGCCCTTGACCACTTCCAGCGGGCTGCCGTGAATGTCGAAGGCGATGCGCAGGCCCTCCACCCGCAGAAGATCGCCTGCATGTCCCGCCGGATCAGTATCCTTCACGGTACGGCTCTTTTTCGTGTTTGGGGCATCCACTGGCAATCATTCCCGTCTGCGAGGCCAACGCTCTAACCCAGCCCAGAAGAGCACGCAAGGCCGGCTTGCGCATCGGCGCCGGCCGGCACGGCCTTGCCGCGCCCGGAACGAAGCTGCCCGTTGGCGGGATATGAAGGTGAGGATGTGCGGAAAACGTGAAAGGTTACAGTACTGTAGCCGGAGCCCGCTGCGCCCGGTTCAGGTTTCGTCCCGTTCCAGAACCTGCTCGGCCTTGCGCATATTTTTATAGAGCCGGCATGTCGTACACGGAATATCGTCCCGCGGCTCCGCCCGCCCGAGCAACATCTCGCGGGCATATCGTATGGTTTCATCGTTCAGACTCCCCTCAAGTCCGTCCCTGAATGCATTGCCGGCGAAGCTCCCCCAATTGTTGCGGCAGCACCCCAAAATGTCGCCGTTCCAGTTGACTTGCGGCCAGTCCCACATCTGATGGCAGATGTGCTCAGTGTACTGGCGGCCGAACTTCTCCTTGTATTCCTTCCTGGACGCCACTCCGGCGTTCATTTCGCGGCGCACCGCGGCTTCGTCCTTAACCGGCGAGAAGCTGTCGTCCCAGTTGAGCTTGAGATGCAGGCTCATGTTCAACTCGTCGGCCATCTCTCGCGCCTTGGCGATCTCATGCTCGTTGTGGCCGAACACCACGAACTGCCAGCCCAGATTGGGCAGGTCGGTTCCATGCTTCTTCTTGAAGGCGTTGATCTTGCGGATGTGCGAGATCACCTTGTCGAAATTTCCCCGGATGCGGTACTTGCTGTAGGTCTCGTTCGATGCGCCGTCGAGCGAGCAGAGCATGAACTCGAACCGGTAGCGCACCAGCGCTTCCAGCATCTCGTCGGTCGCATTGTTCAGATTGACGCCGTTGCGCGCGGTCAGCCGGACACCCTTTTCAAACGCGTGTTTGAGCATCAGCGGCAGTTCCGGGTTGAGAAAAATCTCTCCATAGTTGGAAAGCTCGATCTCTTCGAGGTCGGGGTTGTCGTCCAACAGCTTCCGGAAGTTTTCGAATTTCAGAAATCCGGCGCCAATGCCGCGGTGCGTATCGCCCATTGTGGTCGGACATGTCGGGCACCGGAGCTGGCAATAGGTCGACACCTCAAGACGGATCTTGGTCGGCTTTACTGTTTCACCGTTCGCGAGCTTGGCGGGCATGGTCACTTTCTGGTCGACGATCCGAGTCTTTGAGAAATCTCCTGTAGGTGGAGATAGGCAGTGCGGCCCTTTGTTACCAGCACCAATGTTATCAATGCAATATGACAAGCTCCTGCATGCCCTCCGTGCCATGCACGGTACCGTCGGTCGAGGCCGCGTTCGGGTTGTTATAGCCCTGCGCCACCGCGAGATCATGAGTGTGTTTTGTGGTCACCGCCCGGCAGCCCAGTTCCTTGTTGTGTTTCTCAAGCTTGGCCGAAAGGTTCACGGCATCGCCGATGACCGTATACTCAAGCCGAGTTTCATCACCAACCGCGCCAAAGGCGACCGGCCCGGTCGCCACCGCTGCATTGACGACCAGTCCCGCCAGAGCCTTCTGGTCGGCGTCAGCCGCCCAGCTGTCGACTTCCACGAATATGGCATCCACCGCTCTCAGCGAGTCGGCCGAGGCCGTTTCGGTTTCCCGTACCGCGCCGAAGGTCGCCATGATGCCGTCGCCCATGAACTTGTCGATGGTGCCTTCATGATTCTGGATGATCGGCACCAGGCGGCTTTGATACTCGGTCAGGACCGACATCACTTCGCCCGCATCCATGTCGCTCGCCATCGTGGTAAAGCCGCGGATGTCGACATTGAGGATCGCCGCCTCGCGCTTGACGCCCTCGCCGGCGGCGATCTGATGGTCCGATCCGCGAATCTGGGTCGCGACCGACTCATCGAAAAACCGTGAAAAGTCCTGCGCCGCCGTCTGCTCCGTCACCGCCCGCACCAGAAGATTGTGGGCCCGTTTGAGCGCCAGCGCCAGAATGCCCGTCACCAGCAGAATCGAGATGATCTTGTCGACCTCGGCGCCCAGCAGAATGGAGTTGCTGGTCATGTAGGTCACATAGTTACTGGTGATCATGCTGTCGGCGGGATCGGATGTGGTGACATAGGCCACCATGGCAAGCCATCCCACCGCTCCGACGAACCCTGCCGCGAGCACGAAGCGGGTTTCAAAGCGCAGCGCCCGCAGAGCGATAAAAATGAAGATGTAGAGCAGCGTCGGCGCCTTGAGATAGAACGAGGGCGGCTGCATGTACTGAACGTGAAAGCTCCAGATCAGCACCATGAGCAAGGCCATGTCCACGACGATGGAGCCGTACACGGCCCAACTCGGCAGGCCGGAGCGCAATGCCCAGAAGAGTCCCGCCACATTGAGCACGACATACGTTGTCAACGCATAGGGAACCGGCGAAAACTCGGTGCCGGCGTCTGTCTTGGGGGAGGCGAGGTAAAGCGCGCCCATGACGAACACGACGGTCAGCTGGATCAGCTTGACGAGGACCTCGCTCGAATCGTCCTGGCTCTTGATCGCATCGATGACCCTCACCGGCAGTTCGGCGGTTCGTTCGGCGCTGACGACATCCGTCAGTGCCCCGCGCACCGTCACAGCATTTTTGCTCATGTGGCTGTTTTCCCGTGGTTGAGAACCACCGCCGCAGTGTCACGGACAACGCCGCAAGATCACGGATGAAGTGTCAGTCCCTCACGCGCGATGAGCGAGCCCGGCCTGACCGCCGCAATCCGTTCCTCCAGGTCCGACATGAACGCGTCCTGGTGGCTCGGGCAGTGGTGGAAGGCAACATATTGGCCGGCCCCGGCGAGATCGCATAGTCTGGCACCCTCCTGCCAGGTCGAGTGACCGAAACCGCGGTAGTTCTCAAACTCTTCCATTGTGTATGCAGAGTCATAGATGACGATATCTGCGCCCGCGATCAAATCACAAATAGCTCGATCGGTCTTCCCATCTTCGTGTTCGGTATCGGATATGTAGCAGATCGCCTTGCCGCCATACTCGATCCGGTAACCGACGCAGCCGTTCGGGTGATTGAGCGCGGTGGTCTGGATCGATACCGCGCCGTTTGGTTTCAGATTGTCGCCCGGTTTGAAGTCCTGATAGCCCACATCCGCGCAGAAAGCTTCGGGTCCGACCGGGAAAAACGGCGCCGCCATGAACTGGCGCACCATGCCTTCGGTCGTCATGCCATCGAGGTGGTGGCCGGACCACATCTTGACCTGGGTGGCGGAACAGTACAGTGGCGAGAAGAACGGCAGGCCGCAGATATGATCGTAATGGCAATGGGTGAAAAACAGGTCGAGCGCGTCGCACGCGGCGTCGCGCAGGCGGTGACCCAGTCCCACGATGCCTGAGCCCGCGTCGAACACCATGACATGTCCGCCGCACACGATTTCGAGGCACGGCGTATTACCGCCGACCTCGGAATATCCTGTTCCCGGACACGGCAGGCTGCCGCGGACCCCCCAGAAACGAACGTAAAACTCGTTTTCTGTCATTCGCAAATCGGCTGCACCCGGCGCGACACTTTGCCCTCGAACCGGTTTGCAGCAATACCCCTTGTCCCTACAGCGCCCCTCGCGCGCACAAGATGAATTATTGCCGTTTTATGACATTAAGGAACCCAAGAAGTGATTTTCAATTTACATCGGCAAAATAATTTCCAGAAAAGACTTAGTGTTAACGGCGGATTCGCCTATATCGTCCCGGAAAACCGCACGAACAACCAGGGCCCGGGCACGCCGGGCCGCAACTGAAGCCGCGATGTCGAAACTGGATTCTTTCATTCGCCGCATGCAGGCACAGCGCACATGCATCGAGGCAGCCTGCGCCCTGATTGCCGACCTGCCCGGTGTCGTGTTCGAACTCGGATTGGGCGTCGGGCGCACCTACAGCCACTTGTCGGAGAAGCTGCCGGACCGCGAGATCTACGTTTTCGACCGGCAGGTTCTGCCCCACGTCGTAAGCGTTCCGCCGGCGAGCCATCTGGTGCTCGGTGAACTGGCCGACACGTTGCCGCAGGCAGTCGAGAGGTTTCGCGGCAAGGTCGCTTTGTTGCACACCGATGTTGGGTCCGCCGATATTGCCTACGGCATGAAGACCGCAGCGTTCATATCGCAGCATGTGCCGGTCGCGCTGGCCCCCGGCGCCGTGATACTGAGTGATCAGGCGCTGAACGTAAGCGGCGCCGTTGCCATGGCGCTGCCTGACGGCGTTGCCGAAGACCGCTACCACATGTACCGCATGGATGCGGCAGCCGGCGCCGCCGCGTCAAATCCCACCGCCGCGTGACCTGGAGCACCTGAAACAGTGAGCGTGCTGATCACCGGCGTTGCAGGCTTCATCGGCAATCACCTCGCCCTGAGACTGTTGCAGGAGGGCGAAACCGTTGTCGGCATCGACAACGTGTCTCCCTATTACGATGTCGAGCTCAAGCGGGCCCGCCTGAAGCGGCTGGAGGGGTTCGACGGCTTCTCGCCGCTGCTGTTCGATCTCTGCGACATGGCGGCGCTCGATGCGGCGTTCGCGGAGCATGCCCCGGACATCGTCGTCCATCTGGCGGCCCAGCCGGGCGTCCGCTACAGCCTCGAGGCGCCGGAAGTCTATGTGCAGAGCAATCTGGTTGGCTTCGCCAATGTTCTGGAAGCCTGCCGCGCGCATCTGCCCCGGCATCTTGTCTACGCCTCGTCGAGCTCGGTCTACGGCGCCAACCGCGCATTGCCGTCCAGCGAGCACCAGCCTGTCGATCACCCGCTGACGCTCTACGCCGCCAGCAAGAAGGCCAACGAGGCGATGGCGCACAGCTACAGCCATCTGTTCAACATTGCGACCACGGGCCTGCGCTTCTTCACGGTCTATGGCGAATGGGGCCGGCCCGATATGGCCTTCTTCAAGTTCACCGATGCCATCCTCAATGGCCGCCCGATCGACGTCTATAATCACGGCGCCATGTCGCGCGACTTTACCTATATCGCCGATGTGGTTGAGGCGGTCGTCCGCCTGATGGAGCACCCGCCGCAGCCCGACGGCGCATGGAACGCGGAGAGCCCGGATCCCGCCTCCAGCGGCGTCGCGCCCTACAGGATCTACAACATCGGCAACTCAACACCAGTTGCCCTGATGACCTATATTGACCTGCTGCAGGATGCGCTTGGGCGCAAGGCCGAGATCAACTTCACCGAAATGCAGCCTGGCGAGGTCAAGGACACCTGGGCCGACACCACGGATCTGGCCGCGCTCATCGGCTACACACCGCAGACGCCGGTCGAAACCGGCATCGCCAATTTCGTGAAGTGGTACCGCGACTACTACGCCACAGACTAACGGCTTCCATCCGAGGTTGAACGCCCCTCCGGGCGCCGACAAGCTGCTCGATCTCATTGAAACAGATCAAATGATCTTCGCTCAACCGATCCCGGTTAGGCGCGGTTTGATCCAGGCTTCCGCGCGCCGTGACGCCGGCAGAACCTGGCGCGCAAGCGGTGACCACGGTACCGGCAAGCGCTTGACAGGCTCCACATTAGCTAATTAACTAAGCTAAATTTCTTAGGGAGTGAATTCATGGACCCACTTGTCCTTTATGACGCACCCAACAGCCCGTGCGGACGTCGCGTGCGCATGTGCTTGATCGAAAAGGCTATTCCCTTTGAAATCCGATGGATGAGCCTTGGGCTCATGGATCAAAAGCAGCCCTGGTACCTCGAGCTCAATCCCAATGGGCTGGTGCCGACGCTCGTCCA
>JAJFHL010000229.1 GCA_021775615.1 Hyphomicrobiales bacterium | reverse complement strand
GAACGCGGGTGCGCTGATCATCGAAAACGCCTATCACGGCTGGACCGATGCGGTTGTGGCGCTGTCTCCGGAAGAGTTCGATGTGCCCGTCCTGCGGCCTTATGTACGGACGCTTGAAGCGCCGGATACCTATCGCGGCCGCCTCGGTCCCGACGTGGCCGATGCGGGCATCGACTATGCGCGCGACGCTGACCGGGCAATCGGCGACCTCAACGCCGCCGGTCACGGAGTGGCCGCTTTCATGGTCGATTCCGGCTACACCAGCAACGGCATTCTCGACGTGCCCGCGGGCTACACGGGTGCGGTCGCCGACAAGGTACACGCCGCCGGCGGTCTGGTGATCGGGGACGAGGTGCAATACGGCTTCGGGCGTCCGGGCAGTCATTTCTGGGGTTTCGACCTGCTGAAAATGACCCCGGACATCGTCACCCTCGGCAAACCGGTCGGCAACGGGCATCCGCTCGGCGTCATCGTCACCAGGCGCGAGATCCTGTCCGTCTTCAACCGCGATTCCGGATATTTTTCCACCTTCGGCGGCAATCCGGTGTCCTGCGCGGCCGGACTTGCGGTGCTCGACGTGCTGGAAGGGGAGGGACTGCAGGAAAATGCCGCCGCGACCGGTACCCATCTGCTCGAAGGTCTTCGCGCGCTGAAGCAGAAGCACCCGCTGATCGGCGACGTGCGCGGCAGCGGCCTGGTCGTCGGTGTAGAACTGGTGCGCGACCGCGGCACTCTCGAGCCGGCCGCCAAAGAACGCGATCAGGTGCTGGATCACATGAAGGGCAATGGCGTTCTGGTCGGCCGGACCGGGGAATTTGGCAACATCGTCAAGATCCGCCCACCGATGCCGTTCGGCCGCGAACATGCGGACCGCCTGATCGCCGCCATGGACGACGCGCTCAGCGATCTTACTTAGGTCGGTCGTGATCTAGAGCCCATTCGATGAATTCCGAGCCGCTTTGACCGGGTTGTCTTGCTGCGTGGTCAGGCGCGCGGCAAGACAACCCGGCCTTCGGTGGGCCAGATCAGCCCACCAGCAGCGTTGCGCCGCTTGCCCGATGCCCCGCATCGCGCTGCGCGACGCGCCTTGCCGGTGATGCCGATTTGGTCCATCAAAATGACCCCGAATTCACCGAATGGGCTCTAGCGCGTCAACGAGATTGGCCGCGCTGTCGCGCAGGGCCTTGCGCTGGAAATCCGGCAAGTCCTTCATTTTGCGGATGGCGTCAGCCGCAGAGTCGAGGATCCCGGCCAGCAGAATATGGTGCACGTGAAAGCCGACATGGCGGCGCTCCGGGCCAGGCCGGTCGAGCAGGACATGCAGACCGTCGGCGTCCACCGAGACATCGTAGCTGCTCGCCTGGCCAAATGAGCCGTGATAGAATTTGTCGGGGAAGTCGATGCTCACTTCCGCTTTGTCGATGATCGGTTTCGACATCTGAAAACTCCAGGATTGTTAGGGATTAGTCTTTCACGCGTTCGGGAAATCCGGCGCGCATGTAGGCGATGATCTTCCAGATCTGTTCACGGGTCAGGGTCTCCTTGAAGGCCGGCATGTCGGTCTCGAAGTCCTTGCCGCCTTCGGAAATCGTCCAGAGCAGATACTGGTCGACAGCGACGGGATGCTCGATCATGTGTTGTAGCAGCGCCGGCGACGGTGAAAGGCTCTGCGCGGCGACGTCATCGCCCAGACCGTCCGTCCCGTGACATCTGGCGCAGTGGTTTCCATAGAGCACGCCGCCGGCCGCGACATTTGCGTCGTTCGGCTCGATGGTGGACTCGGCATGAATGTACTCTTTCGGCAGCCCGACATGCATGAACGTGTAGTGGCGGTTCATGCGGGCCAGCATTTCCGGATCGGCGTCGGGAACGCCCCACATATGCCGTTGCAGCCAGTGCGGCTGCCACATATCGCCGGTCGGCTGGCCGGTCTTTCGGCTGGCCGCGCCCGGCTCGCACGCGGCCGTCACGATCAGCGCCAGCACCACAAGGGTGCCGATCACGCTAAAGGTCGTTCGAACGCCATCTCTCATGATCGCCTCCAACACTCCGGCGTCAGTGAACACTGGCAGATTTGGAGCAAACGCGCTTTGCGCCAGATCAACCGGAATGCTGTCAGGCCGTCACCACCAGAGCGAGGGCTTTGCGAATGTCCTTAGGAGTGGCCACCAGGGCGGCAAGGGCGCAATGCAGCGCCCGGTCGCCGGGCCGTGCCTCGAGCGCGCAATGAAGTGCGCTTGCCGCATCGGGGAACCGGAAGCTGGCGCTGACCACACCTGCAAGCGCGCGCAGGAGCGCGTCGGGATCGATACGGCCCGGCCCATCGCCCGCCATGTCGGGGTGGGTGTCCTCGGGGGCCTTGTCCTGGCGCGCCGCGAGATCGAGGATGTGTTGCATTGCCATTGCCCGCACCGGGCACAGTCCGGCGGCCGCCTCGAAGGCCGCGACGGCTTTTTCGCTTAGTCCACGTCGCGTCCGGACGGTGCCGAGGCCGGCATGAAACAGCGGCCGGTGGGGAACAAGCTCGATTGCACGCGAATATGCCCGTTCCGCGTCCTCGCCTGCACCGCATGCGGAGTGAAGAACGCCGAGTTGTTCGAAGGCGTCCTCGTTATGCGGGTCGAGCCGTGCCGCGGTCTCGGCCGCCTCGAGGCCGCGGCCGGCCGGGTCTTCGCGTGTCACAAGCTGCGAGAGCAGGAGATGCGCATGGGCATTGCCGGGATTGACATCGATCGCCCGCACAACGGCCTCCACGGCGCCGGGCCGATCTCCCGCATCGGACTTCTGCAGGCCCTCCAGATAGGCGGCGGCGAAGGTATCGCTTTGATCCTGCGGCAGGCTGCCGTGGCCGGTGCGGGTAAAGACGAAGACGTTATGCCCCGTCAGGTTCGCATCCAGCATCAGGCCCTGGCGCCGAAGGTCTGAGACAAGCTGGAGGCACGCCGCGACGCCGGCCATCGATACATGGAGTTCCAGAACGAGTTTATCGATTGCGCCGAGATCGGCGGCGCCGAGAAGGTCGAACTCACCGCCCTCGATATCGACGATGAGTACATTTGCGCCCCTCTCGGAGATCGCTTCGGCGAGGTGCAGGGTTGGAACCTCGACCGGGCTGCCTCCTGCCGTGTCCGCCGACAGCGAGGAGGACAGGAAATAGGGCGTCTTGTAGAAGGTCATTGTCTGCGGCGCGGTGCGGTCGGCGACCAGAACCGCGTTCCGGGCCGAAATCGGCTTGGCGTTGCGCTGGAAGTTTGCGGTGGCGGCGGCCACCATGTCGGGATTGGCGTCAAAGCAGGAAATCTGATCGGGCGGCACGGTTCGGCTGGCGGCAAGCGCCACCACCCCGATGGCGGAGCCGAGCTCGATCACCCTGTCGGCGGGATCAAGCAGCCGCGAGACAAGGCGCAGTTCATGCTTCTCGTAGTGCCGCCGCAACAATGCGCGCAGGATTTTCGCCGGCCAGTGGTCGAGATCAATTCCGACCTCGAAACCGTCGAAGGCAATTACATCTGTCAGCATGTCCGGTGTTTTCAGCGTGTCCCGATGAGCATGAAGCGGGTGTAGTTCTTCAGCGCAAGTTCGCCTTCGTAGTCAATGTTCGAAATCGGCGCCTGTGCCTTGAATTCTTCAAGCGAAGAGGCGCAGTTGAAATGATCAGGCTCGCCGAAATAGTTGTTCGACTGCAGCACCAGTCGCGTGCCATGCGGAATGAGGTCCAGCCAGGCGCTGACGTCTTCCAGGTGCTCGCAGCTTGTATTGATGATGAGATCCGGTGTCCCGGAAGCGTAGTCGAGCTTGAGCATATCCGCCGTGCGTGCCTTGAAGCTGCCGGACATCGCCCCTTCACGATTGAGGCACTCGGCGACCTCCTCACAGGCGGAATCTATGTCGTAGCTGACGATTCCATCGATGCGGTAGCGCTGATCCTCGGCGAAGAGGGCCGACAATACGCCATACCATCCGCCCAGCACCCAGACGGACCGGTAATCGCCGCCATAGGTCCGGTGCAGTTCATCGAGCAGCCAGGTCTTGCAGGCGATCTGCTTGCGGTTAAGGGCAATCGACAGATCCTGACGCCGGAACCGCTGCACCGTGCGGGCGATATTGCGCACGAACGGGCTGTCGAAATAGACCGACAGGCCCCGCAGAATGTCGGGGTAGAAGTCCTCGTCGAAGGGTGTTCTTTGGTCCATACTCGCTCGCCCGTTGCCTCTCCGTCGCAATATGGCCCCTAATGGGAGAGCACTCAAGCGGCAGAGCCGTTCACAATGAGTTGTTCGGCCTCTGAGTTTCGGATTTTGCCATATAGCACATCACTTTAGAGGCGTTAGAACAGAGTTGTCGCATGAAGCTTGATCCGCATCCTGAAAGCTGGATCTATCCGGACGGGCAGGGACTGTATTGTGCTCCGGGCAGGTTTCACATCGACCCGCACAGGCCGGTGGAAAGGGCCGTGGTGACCCATGGCCATGGCGACCATGCGCGCCCGGGAAACGCCCGTGTTCTGGCAACCGGTGAAACCGTCGAAATCATGAAAGTGCGCTATGGCGAGGAGGCCGGCGGCGACCTCCAGGCATTGCCGCTCGGTGAACCATTGACTGTCAACGATGTTTCGGTCCGCCTGGCACCGGCGGGCCATGTTCTGGGCAGCGCGCAGGTGGTGATCGAACATCGCGGCCAGCGGGTGGTGGTGTCGGGCGACTACAAGAGACGCCGCGATCCGACCTGCGCCGGCTTCGAGCCGGTGAAATGCGATCTGTTCGTCACCGAGGCGACCTTCGGCCTGCCGGTGTTCCGTCATGAACCGGACGAGACGGCGATGAGCCGGCTTGTGGGCTCGGTTGCCGCCAATCCGGAGCGCTGTCATCTGGTGGGTGTCTACGGGCTTGGCAAGTGTCAGCGGGTGATCGCGTTGCTGCGCGAGGCCGGCTATGACCGCCCCATCTGGCTGCATGGCGCGCTGATCGCGCTCTGTGAACTCTATGAACGACTCGGTGTTCCGCTTGGCGACCTGAGGCCGGTGATGGGCGCCGACAAGTCCGAGCTCGCCGGCCAGATCGTCATGGCGCCGCCCGGTGCGGTGCGCGATCGCTGGTCGCGCCGGTTGCCGGACCCGGTTTCGGTGTTTGCATCGGGCTGGATGCGGGTGCGCCAGAGGGCGCGCCAACGCGGTGTCGAACTGCCGCTGGTGTTGTCGGACCATGCCGACTGGGACGAGCTTGTCCAGACCATCGATGACGTGGAGGCCGGAGAAATCTGGGTGACACACGGGCGCGAGGACGCTCTGGTTCACCATATCGGTACCATCGGGCGTATCGGCCGGGCGCTGGCGCTGATCGGACGCGAAGACGAGGACGATTGATGCACGTCTTCGCCGAGCTTCTCGACAGGCTTGCCTTCTCGCCGTCGCGCAATGCGAAGCTGCGTCTGATGCGCGACTATTTCCGCTCGGTACCGGATCCCGACAGGGGCTGGGCGCTGGCCATACTGGCCGGCGGCCTTGATCTCAAGCTCCAGGTGCGCAAGGCGATCACCGAACTGATGGCGCCGAGGGTCGATCCGGAACTGTTCCGCCTGTCGCGGGATTATGTGGGCGATACGGCCGAGACGGTGGCGCTCCTGTGGCCACAGGCCGATGTCGATGCCGAACCGCCGTCGCTGAGCGAGATCGTTGCCGATCTGGATGGGGCAGATGCGGCAAGACTGACGATGCTGCTGGAGCGCTGGCTCGACCGGCTCGATGCGACCGGGCGCTGGGCGCTCTTGAAACTCGTCACCGGAGGTCTGCGTGTCGGTGTCTCCGCCCGGCTTGCCAAGACGGCGGCGGCAAACCTGAAGCCGGTGGACGTCGCCGAGGTGGAAGAGCTGTGGCACGGCATTGCCGCGCCCTATCGCGAGCTTTTTGCCTGGCTGGAAGACCGCGCCGAGAAGCCGGATATCAGCAATCGCCTTGTTTTCCGGCCCTTGATGCTGGCCCATCCGCTCGAGGAGGGTGAGCTTGCCAGGCTCGAGCCGGGCGAATTTTCCGCAGAGTGGAAGTGGGACGGTATCCGGGTTCAGCTTGCGTCGAAGGCCGGCGAAGTGCGCCTCTTTTCTCGCACCGGGGACGAGGTCACCGGCGCATTTCCCGAGTTCGGCGACGAAATCTGGGGGGATGTGGTGCTCGACGGTGAGCTCCTGGTGGTGCGTGATGGCGTGCTCGCTCCATTTAACGATCTCCAGCAAAGGCTCAACCGCAAGACCGTGTCGAAGAAAATGCGGGCCGATTACCCGGCGCATATCAGGCTGTACGATATTCTTTCGCGCGGTGGGGAGGATCTGAGGAGCTTGCCATTGGACAGCCGCCGCGAGGGCCTCGTTGAGTGGCACCGGGAGCACCAGCCCGGGCGGGCGGATCTGTCGTCGCTGGTTGCGTTCGACAGTTTCGATGCACTTGAACGCGTCTGGTCGGGGACGCGGGAGAACGGCATCGAAGGTCTCATGATCAAGCGCCGGGCGAGCCCGTACCTGGCCGGCAGGCCCAAGGGGCACTGGTACAAATGGAAGCGGGCGCCCCTGACGGTCGACACGGTGCTGATGTATGCGCAGCGCGGCAGCGGCAAGCGGTCGTCCTACTATTCCGACTTCACCTTCGGTGCCTGGCGCGAGGGCGGCGACGAGGGCGCCATCCTGGTGCCTGTGGGCAAGGCCTATTTCGGCTTTACCGACGAAGAGCTTCTGGCTCTGGACAAATGGGTGCGTTCAAACACCACGGAGCGGTTCGGGCCGGTCCGCGCGGTCGCGCCGGGGCTTGTTCTCGAAGTCGCGTTCGATTCGGTTCACGCTTCAAAACGGCACAAATCCGGCGTTGCCATGCGGTTTCCCAGGATCCACCGCATCAGGTGGGACAAGCCGGCCGGCGAAGCGGACCGGCTCGAGACGCTGGTGGCGATGATCGAAGGCTGAGAAGCCTGGCGGTCTCACTTATCGTTAAATGTTTCCTAATCGTCCTGTGGCTCAATGGTTGCTTGGAAATAATGGGTAATTCCGGGTACACAAGGGCTCATGTCCGCACGCGAATCATCGGGGGCGCCGGCTGCAAGACGGTCAGGGGCAGGCCGTATGGAGCATGACTCCGGCCCGAAGAGCGCTTCGCAGGCGCATGCGCTCGCGCAGTCCTGCGAAACCGCGCTGAAGCTCCTGCTGGTCGCCGCGGCGGTCGATGATCCGGCCAGGGACCGTGATGCGCTGGCAATTCAGTGCCTGCTCGATGGTGCGGATTTCACCTCCGCCGGCATTGCCAGGTTTTCAGATGACGGCGTGTCGGTGTCGATCACGGCTCAGAGCACGGCGCGGGCGCTTCAGGAAGCCACGGTGCTTGAAGTTGCCGAGGTGGCGAGTGCCCGTGCGGCCGTTGCCGGAGTTGCGGTCAACATTCCTGAACGTGCCGCCGAACACGGCGCTGAGGATGCCTTGCTGCGGGACCTCGGCGCGGACAGCTTCTTCACCGAGCCCGTCGAAGATGCCGACGGCAACATAGTCGGGTTTCTGTTTGTGGCGGGCAGCAAGCCCGTCGCGTCCGGTGGTCTGGTGCTGCGCACCTTTCTCTGCAATGTCGGAACCTGGCTGCTGGATGCGGATGGTGCGCCTGCGGCGGAGGACGATGCTGGTGCGCACGAAGGAGCGCCTACGGACCTGTTGACCGATACTCTCCAGCATATGGGCCTTGGGATCATCGTGTTTGACTCCGTTCTCACAATTACGGCGGTGAACGAACAAACCCATGCGCTGCTTGATGTGTCGGACGAGGTTCTGCATGTCGGGGCATCGATGCTGGACCTCATAAACCACTTTGGCGCGCGCGGAGACTACGGGCCCGAGGCGGCGCAGGAGCAAATCGCCAGAATGCGCCAGATGGTGGCCAGCCGAGAGCCGCACAGCTTCGAGCGGGCGTTGCCGGACGGCCGGATTGTCTCGTGCAAGGCGCAACCGCGCGCGGACGGCTATGTGGTCACGTACACGGACGTCACCGAGTTCTACGCCCGTGAACACAAGCGGCTCGAACATGAGGAGCTGCTGTCGGATACCCTCAACCATATGGAACAGGGGCTCATTGTCTACGACGCCTCCATGAAGATTCTCGCGGTGAATGAGCAGGCCATCGCGATGCTCGACATTCCGCGCGACATGCTGCGGGTGGGCTGCAGTGTCGAACCATATGTCAGTTACTGCGCAGAGCGCGGCGACTATGGGGAAATAGACCCCTCGCAACAGGTTGCGAACACGATCGCCATGGTGCGGGAGGGCAAGGCCTATACCATGGAGCGGCAGTTCTCCAATGGCAAGACGGTGATCTGCGCCGCGCGCCCCAGATCGGGCGGCGGGTATATTGCAACCTACACCGATGTTACCCAGTGGCGCAAAAGCGAGGAGGAGCTCGATTCGAAGAGCGAGCTCCTGTCCGTCGCCCTCGATTACATGGATCAGGGGCTAATCGTTTACGACGCAAACCTGATGATAGAGGCCTTTAACGGCCGGGCGCACAGCCTGCTCGGCGTTCCAGAGCACGCTCTGCAGGCGGGCGCCAGCGTGCTTATCCTGCTGGAAGTCTGGATCAAGCAGGCGGTCACGGATCCGGCGTCGGTCGAGGAGGAGCTGAAGGTTGTCCGCGGGCTTGTTTCCAGTGGCGAGCCGTTCGATTACGAACGGACGCTGGAGGAAGGCACCACCACCTTGTGCAGCAGCCGCCCGCGGGACAGTGGCGGGTATGTTCTGACCCTGGCCGATGTGACCGAGAGCAAGCGTCAGAAGCGCGAACTGGCGGAAAAGACCTCGATGATGGAGGCCATCGTCCAGCATATGGATCAAGGCCTGCTCGCGTTCGACGGCGAACTCAAGCTGCTGTTCGCCAATGAACGCGCCAAGATGATGCTGGGTGTTCCACGCGAGTTTTTCGAGCCGGGCCAAAGTTTCGAGGCGATCGTGTGGCAAAGTGCCGAGTTGGGCGACAGCGACCACGAACGCTCAACCGCCGATCAGATTCTGGCCAGGGTGCATGGCACGGAACCGTTCAGTTTCGAGCGCAGGTGTATTGGAAACACCACCGCGCTGATGCGGTTTCATCCCAGGCCCGAAGGCGGTTACATTGTCACGTACACCGACATCACGGCCACCCGGCGCCAGCAGGACGAACTGTCCGAAATGGCCGAAGCGTTGCGGCAGAAAGGTGTTCAGCTCGACACGGTGTTCACCAACATGGCCAGCGGCGTTGCGATGTTTGACGCCGATTGCAATCTGGTCATCTGTAACCCCCGGTTTCAGGAAATCTTTCAGCTTTCCGACGACCTTTCGAAACCCGGCGTTTCACTGGCGGACATGTGCGAATACTGCATGAATGAAGGATACGAGCTGCCGTCGCCAACCCTGACCGCCGATCGTATCGCCGTGGCGAAAAGCCGCGAGCCGAACCGGTTCAGCATGACGATGAGCGATGGACGCATCATCGACGCGGTTCACGAGCCACTCGAGGGCGGCGGATCGATTGCCGTCTACGAAGACGTGACAGTGCGTGAAACCGCCGAACAGAAGCTCAGGGACTATGCCCACGACCTGGAACACCAGAAGTCCATGCTCCAGACCGTGATGGAACACATGGATCAGGGCATCAGCCTTGCGGACGGCGATTTGAAGATTCAGGCGTTCAACTCCCGATTTCTTGAGCTTCTCGAATTTCCGCCGGAGCATTTCAACCCAGCGGACCCAATACAGAAGTTCTTCCGCTACAACGCGGAGCGAGGCGAGTACGGTCCCGGCGACGTTGAAGATCAGGTGCGCGAACGCGTTGAACTTGCGGCCAAGTTCGAACCGCATTGCTTCGTTCGCGAACGCCCCGACGGCACGGCAATCAAGATCGAGGGCAAACCGCTCACCGATCGCGAAGGTTTTGTCACCATCTATACCGATATCACCGAAGCACGCAGCAGCGAGCTTGAGGTCCAGGCCCTGACCGAGCGGCTGACCGAGACCAACCTTCGCCTGGATGCCGCGTTCAACAGCATGAACCAGGGGCTTGCGATGTTCGATGAGGACCACAAGCTCATGGTCCGCAACAAGCGCTACCTGGAGATCTTCCATTTTCCTGAAAGCGTCGCATGCGAGGGAGCGTCTCTGGAGGACATCACGCGTTACAGCGTCGAACTGGGCAACGAGTGCGACCGGGAACAGGCGATTTTCAGACGCATGGAAATTGCCGCGATGCGCGAACAGGCGGTGTATCAGGTCAACCTGACGGACGAGCGCGTTGTGGAAATCATTCACGAGCCGCTGGAAAGCGGCGGTTCCCTGGCGCTCTATCTCGATGTGACCGATCGTGAAATGGCCGGGCGCAGCCTGCGCGAGCATGCCTCCAAACTGGAGGCGAGCAACCGGGAACTGCAGGAATTTGCCTATGTCGCCGCACATGACCTGCAGGAACCGCTGCGCAAGATCGAGGCATTCGGTGACCGTCTCAACACCAAGTGTGGCGATCGTCTCGGCGAGGACGGCCAGCGGTATGTGGTCAGAATGCAGGCCTCTTCACGTCGCCTGCGGGCATTGATCGATGCCTTGCTGGACTACTCCAGGGTCACCACCAAGGCGGCTCCGTTCAAGACGGTCGACCTTCAGAAACTGGCATTGAATGTCCTGTCGGATCTCGAAATGTCGATTGAGCAGGCCGATGCAACCATCGAACTATGCGCCCTGCCTGAGATCGAGGCTGACGACATGCAGTTGCGCCAGCTGTTCATCAACCTGATCTCGAACGCCCTGAAGTTCAGCCAGGAGGGCCGGCCCCTGAAACTGCAGATTTCTGCCGAAGTCTCAACGCTGGAAGACGGCGGCGAGATCTGCGTGCTGTCATTCGCCGACAATGGCATCGGCTTCGATGCCAAGTATGGCGATCGCATTTTCACGATTTTTCAGCGCCTTCACTCACGCGCGGAGTATGAAGGTACCGGCATCGGGCTTGCGACCTGCCGCAAGATCGCCGAGCGCCATCACGGCAGTATCGAGAGCAGCGGAACGCCGGGCGAGGGTGCGGTGTTCAAGGTGACGCTTCCGGTCCGCCAGAACACATCTGCCGTACACAACACGAGTGTCGCCTGAAACCTCTGGCCTGCCGGTGACGAGGGTGCATGCGGGACCGCGCTATTCGCCGGCGGTTCTTGCGATTTCGTGTCTGTGCAGGTCAAGACTTTCGCGGTCGAAACAACAGAACGTGACAATTTCAACCATGGGAGCTGCGGCGAGGCCGGCACGCACCTGTTCGACCGCAATCCTGGCGGCGCGGTCCTTGGGAAAGCCGTAAATTCCCGTCGATATGGCGGGAAAGGCGATGGAAGCGGCGGCATTTTCCGCCGCCAGCTCCAGGGCGTTGCGGTAGCAGCTTGCAAGCAGGTGGTCTTCATCAAGACTGCCACCGCCCCAGATCGGACCGACCGTATGAATGACATGACGGGCCGGCAGGTTGTAACCCGCAGTGATGCGGGCATCGCCGGTGGGGCAGCCGCCGATGGCGCGGCATTCTGCCAGCAGATCGGGGCCGGCGGCACGATGAATCGCCCCGTCCACGCCGCCGCCGCCGAGGAGCGTTTCGTTGGCGGCATTGACGATGGCATCGACAGCCAGCGTTGTGATATCAGCCTGGATTGCGTCGATCTTGCTCATGGCACTCGCACTCACCCACTGCTGCGCAGCTTAGTCCGGGACGGCGTATGGTCAAGCCTTGTTGCGTGACCCGGGCGCCTGTGAGAGTTTAGGCGCGATGATCGTGAAATGTTGAATATGGAAGGGAGTTTATGAACGGCGGAAACGAGCGGTTTCAACCGGTG
Organism: Hyphomicrobiales bacterium; assembly: GCA_021775615.1. GTDB lineage: Bacteria > Pseudomonadota > Alphaproteobacteria > Rhizobiales > JAJFHB01 > JAJFHM01. The sequence goes on along the minus strand of JAJFHL010000229.1, from coordinate 2,196 downwards.
TCCGGTATGGAGATACCGCGTTTTGCGGGAATTGCCACGTTCATGCGGCTGCCGCATGTGGCACTGCCTGATGCCGGGGACGTGGATATCGGGCTTATCGGCGTACCGTGGGACGGTGGCACCACGAACCGGGCCGGGCCACGCCATGGTCCGCGCCAGATGCGCGACCTCTCTTCCATGATCCGCCATCGCCATCATGCGCTGAAGCTGTCTCCTTTTGAATTGGCCAACTGTGCCGATCTGGGAGATTCGCCGGTGAACCCGGTGGATGTGGATGATGGGCTCAACCGCATCGAAACCTTCTTCAAGAGCGTTGTGGGCAAGGGCGTTCTGCCGCTCGCCGCCGGTGGCGACCATCTGGTGTCGCTGCCTATCTTGCGGGCGGTCGGCGAACGCGAACCGGTGGGGATGGTTCATTTCGACGCCCATACGGACCTGTGGGACAGCTATTTCGACGGTTTCAAGTTCACCCATGGCACGCCGTTCCGCCGCGCCATCGAAGAGGGTGTGCTCGACCCCAAGCGCACCATCCAGATCGGCATTCGCGGTTCGGGCTATGACGCCGAGGACCGCGACTATGGCGCCAAGATGGGTGTGCGCATCATGGACATCGAGGAGGCGGTGGAACTGGGGCCGGAAAAGGTGATGGCCGAAGCACGGGCCGTTGTCGGCGACAAGCCGGCCTATGTGAGCTTCGATATCGACTGCCTGGACCCGGCCTATGCGCCCGGCACCGGCACCCCCGAAGTCGGCGGTTTCACCACGCGTGAGGCGCAGTTCATGCTGCGTGGCTTGCGTGGGCTCAATCTGTGCGGTGCCGATGTGGTGGAGGTCTCGCCGCCGTTCGATCCGTCCGGCTACACGGCGCTGGCGGGCGTGACCATGATGTTCGAACTGCTGTGCGTGATGGCGGAGGTGCAGGCCGGGAAATGAGCAACGCAAGACTGTTTGTGAGTGTTGACGACCTTGCCGCCCAGGTGCGCGACGGCACACGTCTGGCGGTACCGAAGGATCTTGCAGGCGCGCCGATGGCGGCGGTGCGTGCCCTGATCCGATCCGGTGTCAGGGATCTGGACCTCGTCACCGTGCCGACCAATGGTTGGGCGACGGACTGGCTGGTCGGGGCGGGTGCGGTGCGCTCGGTCGAGACATCGGGGGTTTCTCTTGGGGAATTCGGCGGCGCGCCGCGCTTCAACGCGGCGGTCAAGCAGGGAACGATTGCCCTCAAGGACGCCACCTGCCCGGCGATCTACGCAGCACTACAGGCGGGCGAGAAAGGGCAGCCCTTCGTGCCGCTGCGCGGCGTCATCGGCTCCGATGTGGAGGCGCACAGGGATGACTGGAAAGTCGTGCCGAACCCGTTTGCGGAAGAAGGGCAGGATCTCGTGCTGCTGCTGCCGGCGATCCGGCCGGAAGTTTCGCTTTTCCATGCCCGGCGCGCCGACCGGCACGGTAATGTCTATGTCGGGCTCCAGCGGGAACTCACCGTCATGGCGCATGCCTCGGAGCGCACCCTGGTGACGGTCGAAGAGATCGTCGATGGCGATCTCATGGCCGCCGAGGAGAGTGCCGCGGGATGTATTCCGGCGCTCTACATTTCCGCTATTGCCGAGGCGAAAAAGGGCGCCTGGCCGCTCGGATTCCTCGACATGTATGGCAATGACGAGGCTCACCTTGCGGATTATGCGAAGCTGGCGCGCAGCGATGAGGGATTTGCGGGCTACATGGACCGCGAGGTCTTCGGGGTGCGTCAGCGGGCAGATGCCTGACGGCCGGCCGGAGCGCGATGACCGATTGCAAACCCGAAGAACTTCTGATTGCAACGCTGGCGCGGCTGCTTGAGGGCTGCCGCACCATTGCGGTGGGCGTGTCGTCGCCCATTCCAGGCTCCGCGGCCCTGCTGGCGAAGGAGATGAGCGCCGCTCCGGTGCATGTGGATGTGCTGGAGAGTTACGGCGGCAACAGTTTCACCGAAGGCAGCGTCGAGCTGTTCGACCGCGCCGCCCAGGGGCGGGTCGAGGCGTTTTTCCTCGGCGGCGGCCAGATCGACGGCGGGGCGAACATCAACCTGGTTGGTGCCGGTGAGTATCCCCAGGTGGATGTGCGCTGGCCGGGGTCGTTCGGTTCGGCCTATCTCTATTTCATGGTGCCGCGGGTCATTCTGTTCCGCGAGGAGCACACGCGCCGGGTTTTCGT
>JAJFHL010000228.1 GCA_021775615.1 Hyphomicrobiales bacterium | reverse complement strand
CATCCGCGCAAGCGCTGGATAGTGCCGAAAGGTTGACCGGATCATCGGCGTCGCGTGGCGGCCATCTCCGCCCGTGACTTGATCACGAATACGCGGTAAAAGCGCGCGCCATGACAGCTCTCGACCACATCCGCAACTTCTCCATCGTCGCCCATATCGACCATGGAAAGTCGACCCTCGCCGACCGTCTGATACAGACTTGCGGCGGACTGACGGCGCGTGAAATGACGGAGCAGGTGCTCGATTCCATGGAACTCGAGCGAGAGCGCGGCATCACCATCAAGGCCCAGACCGTGCGCCTCGACTACAAGGCGCATGACGGCGAGACCTATCAGCTTAATCTCATCGACACGCCCGGCCATGTCGACTTCGCCTATGAGGTCAACCGCTCGCTGGCGGCCTGCGAGGGCTCTTTGCTGGTGGTCGATGCCAGCCAGGGGGTCGAGGCCCAGACCCTGGCCAATGTCTATCAGGCGATGGAGAACGATCACGAGATCGTCTCAGTCCTCAACAAGATCGCCCTGCCGGCCGCCGAACCCGAGCGGGTGCGCCAGCAGATCGAGGACGTGATCGGGCTCGACGCCTCGGATGCGGTCAAGATTTCCGCCAAGACCGGGCTCGGCATCGAAAATGTGCTCGAAGCCATCGTCACCCGTCTGCCATCACCCAGGGGCGATCGCGGCAAGCCCCTGAAGGCCATGCTGGTCGACAGCTGGTACGACGCCTATCTCGGGGTCGTCGTGCTGGTGCGTATCATCGACGGCGTAATGAAGAAGGGCCAGAAGGTCACCATGATGGCGACCGGCGGCCAGTACCAGATCGATCAGGTCGGCATCTTCCGCCCCAAGCAGGAAAAGGTCACCGAACTCGGGCCGGGCGAAATCGGTTATCTGACCGCGGCGATCAAGCAAGTGGCCGACACCCGCGTCGGCGACACCATCACCGAGGAAAAGAACCCGACCGCCGAGGCGCTGCCGGGTTTCCAGCCGGCCCAGCCGGTGGTCTTCTGCGGCTTCTTCCCGGTCGATTCAGGCGAGTTCGAAGACCTGCGCGAAGCCATGGGCAGGCTGCGCCTCAACGACGCCAGTTTCGAGTACGAGATGGAAACCTCCGCCGCGCTCGGCTTCGGCTTCCGCTGCGGCTTCCTGGGGCTCCTGCATCTTGAAATCATCCGCGAGCGCATCGAGCGTGAATTCGATATCGAGCTGATCACCACGGCGCCGAGCGTGATCTATCAGGTTTACATGAACGACGGCTCCATGAAGGAGCTGCACAATCCGGTAGACCTTCCCGATCCCGTACAGATTGACCACATCGAAGAGCCCTGGATCGAAGCCACCATCCTTGTGCCCGACGAACATCTCGGCGCGATCCTGAAACTCTGCGAAGACCGCCGCGGCCGTCAGAAGGAGCTCACCTATGCCGGCAGTCGCGCCATGGTGATCTACATGCTGCCGCTCAACGAGGTGGTGTTCGACTTCTATGACCGGCTGAAATCGATCTCGCGCGGCTATGCCAGTTTCGACTATCAGATCACCGGCTACGAAACCGGCAATCTGGTGCGCATGTCGGTCCTGGTCAATGCCGAGCCTGTCGATGCGCTTGCCACCATCGTCCATGGCGGACGTGCCGAACAGCGCGGCCGGGTCATGTGCGAGAAGCTCAAGGATCTTATTCCCAAGCACCTCTTCAAGATCCCGATCCAGGCGGCCATCGGCGGCCGCATCATTGCCCGCGAAACCATCGGCGCCATGCGCAAGGACGTGACCGCGAAGTGCTATGGCGGCGACATCACGCGAAAGCGCAAACTGCTCGACAAGCAGAAAGCCGGCAAAAAACGCATGCGCCAGTTCGGCAAGGTCGATATCCCTCAGGACGCCTTCATCGCCGCCCTGAAGATGGACGAAAACTAGGGTCTGTACCCGTTGAGCACTTCCACCGCCCTCCCTGCCTCCGCCGACGTTGTCGTCGTAGGCGGTGGCAATGCGGCTTTCTGCGCGACCCTTGCGGCGCGGGAGAGCGGGGCGAATGTCGTCATGCTGGAACGCGCACCCCTCGAGGAGGCGGGCGGCAACTCCCGGTTTACGGCCGGCGCCATCCGCTGTGTCTATGACGGGGTCGGCGACCTGCGCGCCTTGATGCCCGACCTGAGCGATGCCGAAGTCGAGCAGACCGACTTCGGCACCTACACCGAGGATCAGTTCTTCGACGACATGGGACGCATCACGGACTACCGCTGCGACCCGGACTTGACCGAGCTGCTGGTCCGCCGCAGCCGTGAAACATTGCTATGGATGCGCGAGAATGGCGTGCGGTTCCAGCCGATCTGGGGCCGTCAGGCGTTCAAGGTCGATGGCCGCTTCAAGTTCTGGGGAGGCCTCACGGTTGAGGCCTGGGGCGGCGGGCCGGGGCTCGTCGACGCTCTGACGGACATCGCCGACAAGGCCGGCGTCTCGATTTTCTATGAGGCTCGCGCCCTGTCGCTGGTGACTGATGACACGAGCGTCACCGGCGTAAGGGTCAGGCACGGCGGCAGCGTCAGCACAATCTCGGCCTCAGCGGTCATCCTCGCGTCCGGCGGTTTCGAGGCCAATCATGAATGGCGCGCCCGCTATCTCGGCCCTGGCTGGGACCTCGCCAAGGTGCGCGGCACCCGCTTCAATACCGGCGACGGCATCGCTATGGCGCTCGAAGTCGGGGCCGCGCCCTACGGCCACTGGTCCGGCTGCCACTCGGTCGGATGGGACCGCAATGCCCCCGAATTCGGCGATCTCGCCGTCGGCGACGGCTTCCAGAAACATTCCTACCCCTTCGCCATCATGCTCAATGCCAATGGCGAGCGCTTCGTCGATGAGGGGGCGGATTTCCGCAACTACACCTACGCCAAATATGGCGGCGTCATTCTGAGCCAGCCGGGCCAGTTCGCCTGGCAGATCTTCGACGCCAAGGTGAGCCACCTGCAGCGCGACGAATATCGCATCCGTCAGGTGACCAAGGTTTCCGCCGACACTCTGGAAGACCTCGTGCGCAAGCTGGACGGAGTGAACCCCGAGGCGGCCCTCGCCACCATTGCCGACTATAACGCCGCCGTGCGCACCGACGTTCTCTTCGACCCCAACGTCAAGGACGGCCGCGGCACGCAAGGCCTTGCCGTGCCGAAATCCAACTGGGCCAACACCATCGATGAGCCGCCCTTCGAAGCCTTTGCGGTCACCTGCGGCGTGACCTTCACTTTCGGCGGCCTGCGCATCGACACCACGGGGAACGTTCTCGATACCGACCTCAAACCCATCGGCGGACTTTTTGCGGCGGGAGAACTGGTCGGCGGGCTGTTCTATTCCAACTATCCCGGGGGCACCGGATTGATGTCGGGTGCGGTCTTCGGCCGGCTGGCAGGAACATCCGCTGCCGATGCCAGCCGCGGGGTCTAAATCGCGGGCTGTCCCGCCGCTTCAAGCCGCGATCTCAGCTGATCGAAATCGAAACCCTCGGCCGCGATCCTCTTTGGCAGGATCTGGTACATCCTCGGCGCCAGGGCGAGCAGAAAATACTCATCGTTCTCACGCCAGCCGAGGAAGCAGTCCCACTGCAGCCTCGATCCGGTGGAGGCGGAGGTCAGTTCTATTCCGTTTTCGGACAGCCGCACGGACATCGGCTCCTGTATGAGTTTGTATTTTCGGTAGTATTTTCTGATTGACGACGGAACAACGAACCGCCGGAGCACGAAGAGATAGAGAACGACAAACAAGACGATTCCGCCAAACGTGCCGAGAATCGAGTCCAGAGTTTCCAGGTTGAACCAGACGACGAAGGCGACGAACAGCAAAATCAGAACACCGAGCCGCACCAGGCTGCGAAGCTTCAAACTGCTTCCCAGCATCATCGCCCCCACATAGTCGTCTTCACTGATCTCGTAGGCAAACGTCATCAACCCGCACCTCGTAGCCCGTCAATTTTCTGAACTTTCCGGTGGCACAACCCATTGCTCGAACCCCATGCGGGTCAAAGAGCTGTCGTCGACCGCCTGGATATCGTCGCCGTGGAAGATTATCCGCTTTCCCTTGCGCGGGAAATGACCGATGTCGAAGCCGGATCGCTCGCCGCCCATGAGATAGACCAGGTCTTCCTCAAACGGATTTGTCAGATGGTGCGCCGGGCCGCCTGGCGCTCCGAATCCCATGAAGTCACCGGGGCCGACCTCGAAGGTCTCGTCGCCGATTTCGGCGTGTCCGCGGCCTGACAGGATGTAGATGAATTCCTCGTCGCGCTCATGGGAGTGGTAGAGGAAACTGTCCTTGCCCGGCGGCACCCGGGCGAGCGTCAGGACCGCCCGGGTGAGCCCCGTCATGGTCGACAGCGGTTTGATGTAGATATCGGAATTCGGGTTCCAGGGGTGGCTCAGATGAAACTCCGGAGTGGCTGAAATCTGCGCCCCGGTGAGAAGTGGATTGGGATCCGGGCTCTTGGACATATTCTGGGTTTCCGTTGTTCATGGTGTTGGCGGGGTTCGTTTGATCCACCCGATATAGGGTGCGACCGGCGCCTAAAGAAGGCGTCGAGGCTGGACGGCACAGGGCACTGCGGTTATCGTTGCGGCGTGTGCACGATCCAGACCGGTACGGACACCGCTCATGACTGTCACCCGCATGCAGAAGA
>JAJFHL010000227.1 GCA_021775615.1 Hyphomicrobiales bacterium | reverse complement strand
CACCAACGCGGTCGCGACCGTCGATGGTGCCGGGTCGTCGGTTACTATCGACGGCTCAGGGGCGTACGGACTGTCCGCGATAATCTCCGTTGCACGCAACGGTGACGCCAATGGTGAGCTGATCATCTCCAACGGCGGTTCGGTGGTCAACCTGGCGTCCAACGGTATCGGCCTGATCGCGTCGGGCGTCGGCTCGACGGGCTCGGTTACAGTTGATGGTGCGACATCGCTGTTCGACGCCGGCGCGCTGCTCGCGGTCGGTGCTGATTTTGACACGACAACATTTGAAGTTCTCACCGGAGCCGGCGGCACCGGCACGCTTACGCTGCAGAACGGCGGGCAGGTCATCGCCGGCACCGTGGCCATCGGCGATGCCGGCACGGTCGGCGGCAACGGTACGATCACCGGCGACGTCGATGTGCTGACCGGCACGCTGGCTCCGGGCTTGTCCCCGGGCGCGCTCACCATCACCGGCGACCTCCTCGCCGAGCAGACCGGCTCGGTCGACCTGGAAATCGACCAGTTCGGCGTTCCGGGACAGTTCGACACGATCTCCGTGGGCGGCACAGCGACCCTGTCGCTGGCGGCGATCAATCTCACTCTGCCGGGTGGCGCCCCGGTCGCGGCGGGATCGACCATTAATCTGATCACCGCCGGAACGGCGCTGTCGCTCACCGAGGTGGACTTTACAACAGTCCTCAACAATCAGTTCGGCAACATCCCGGCAACTGGCGCGACCACGCTTAACGGCCAGGTTCAGGGCTATCTCCTGGCAGACACCGGTTCCGACCTGGCGCTCCAGGCGCTGGGCGCCGATGCTTCCGGCCCGGCCGGCGAGATCGACTTCGGGGCGGCGACGCCTGGAGGCGTCGATCTGACCGCGCGCAACGGATTCGGCGCCGGCACCGGCGGCGGTTTCGACAGCTTCGCTCTGCTTGGCGTCTCGTCGGTGAGCGGCACCGCAGGCAAAGATACGATCGAGCTGCAGACCACCTCGAACGTCACAATCTCCGGCCAGGGCGGTGACGACATCCTGATTTCGGGCGGCGGCAACGATACTATCGATGGCGGCGCCGACGACGATGTTATCCAGGCGGGCCTCGGGGTCGACACCATCACCACCGGTACCGGCACCGACCTTATCGTCGGCACCGCGGCGGAACTCGACGGCGACACGATCACCGATTTCTCGGCCACCGACAATTTCGCGGTGCGCGACGGCTCCGGCGCGATCGTCCAGGCCAATGTGGTGGCGACAGCCACCGAAATCACCATCGACATCGGCAACGACGGGGTTGATGCGACACTGACCAACAACTCGGGCTTTGTCGGTTCGTTCTTCTCCATCCCGGGTCCCGATCCGATTCCGGCCGAACCCGCCAGCGTTTCGGTGCAGGGCGCCGGATTCGTTACCGAGGTGGTCGAGGGCGACGGCGGTGGCACCACGCCTGTGGTCTTCACCGTAGTGCGCTCAGGCGACCTGTCGGAAGATTTGATTGTCGACTTCTCCGTGGACGGCACCGGATCGAACCCGCTCGGCAGCGACGATGTTGCCGGAAACCCGCCACTTCCCATCACCGGGCAGGTGACCATCCTGGCCGGTCAGACCAGCGCCACGGCCACGGTCGATATTATTGCCGACAACAATGTTGAGGCGAATGAGGACTTCTCCTTCACCATCACCAACGCGCAAACCGATCCGTCGATGGCGTCCGTCGCCATCGCCGACGGTACGGCGACGGTGCGGGTGGTCGACGACGACGATCTGGCGATCACGATAGAATCCGACTTCGAACGGCTACCGGAAGGTGCTTCCGGCCAGAATACGAACATGATCTTCACTATCAATCGCGTGGGCGATGACAGTGGTGAGGTTGTGGTCACCTATACGCTGTCCGGCGGCCCCGCAGGGGTCGAGGACGACGAATTCGCCGACACGACCGATGTGGTCGGCGGACTGCCGCAGGTCGGGTTCATCACCCTTGCCGATGGCCAGATGACCGCCGACATCGTCGTTCAGATCATCGGCGACGATGTGGTCGAGCGAAACGAAGCGGTTACGCTGAACCTGGTGGAATTTACGGTCGACGGCGGTTCCGCCCAGTCCAACTTCGTGAACAGCCAGTCGACACGGATCATCCGAAACGATGACGGCCTGCCGCCGGAACTTCCCGTCGGCGTCGGCGCCGGCGCCTTCGGCGACCCGCATCTGGTGACCCTCGACGGGCTTGGTTACGATTTCCAGGCAGTCGGCGAGTTCACCATGCTGACGACAGGCGGCAGCACCGATCCGGCTTTCGATATTCCGATCGAAATTCAGATCCGCACGGTCCCCGCGCCGGGCTCCGACCTGGTTTCGCAGATCGAAGCGATGGCGACACGGATCGGCACCTCGGACGTGATGATCGATGCCTCCGGCGGCGAAGCCCGCCTGCTGGTTGACGGTGTCTTCACCGAGATCCCGGGCAACAACGGGTTCATCAATGTCGGCGACGGCCAGGTGTTCTTCGATGGCGAAACGTATTCCATCGTCTATGCCTCCGGCGAACAGACGCGCGTGGACGTCTTCGAGGGCTTTTTGAACGTCGACGTGTTCCTCGGCACCGGGCGCACCGACATTTCCGGCCTGCTCGGCAACGGCGATGGCGATACGGGCAATGACTTCCAGCTCCGCGACGGCACGCAGCTCGACCCGACGCTGGAGTTCGCAACACTCTACGGCGCCTATGCGGACAGCTGGCGCGTGACCGATCCGACGTCGATCTTCACCTATGACGCGGGCCAGGGAACCGCGGACTTTACCGATCTTTCATTCCCGAGAGGCGCCATTTCGCTGGACGATCTGCCTGACGAACTGGTGCAGATGGCCCAGGACTTTGCGCTGCAGGCGGGCATCACCGATCCTGAACTGCTCGAAGCGGCGATCCTCGACTTTGCCCTCACCGGCAACACGCAGTTCGCCGAAGGCGCAGCCGGCGTAGACGTCGCTCCGACTGAGATGGTCGAGCCGACGAATGCGCCGGCGCTGCCGTCCACCGTGGGCGTAACGGTGGATCCGGAAACCTTCTCTGAAGGCGATGCCGGGGAAACCACGGATGTGGTGTTCACGATCTACCGGATCGGCGATGCGAGCGAGGCGCTCGATGTCGACTACACCCTTTCAGGCGGCATAGATGCGGCGGACCTCGCCGCGGGAACGCCGCTTTCCGGCACCTTGAGCTTTGCGGCCGACCAGACGGTTGCAACCGTGATCGTGCCGGTTCTGGGCGATGCGCTTGCGGAGTCGGACGAGACGCTGGAGCTCACCATCAGTGTCGACGACGTTGCCTTCCCGGATGTGCTCATCGCATCCTCGGGCGCATCGACGACCGTCGTGACCGACGATCTGGCGGCGCCGAGCTTCTCGATCACGCCACTGACCGCAGCCCTGCCCGAAGGCACGGGAGCGGGCGGCGTGCTGCAATTCCAGGTGACGCGCAGCGGCGACGTGTTCGGGTCGAGTTCGGTCGTCGCGACGGCGGGAATAGCAGCGGGCATCTCCGTCGACGTAAACGACATCGATGGCGGCATTTTCCCATCGCAGATCCTCAATTTCGGACCCGGCGAGACCACGCAGATCTTCACGGTCGTGCTCAGCGGCGATGCGGACCCGGAAGCTGACGAGACGATCCAGGTCACGCTTTCTGATCCGGTCAACGGGTCGATCGACGTTGCCACGGCGACGGCGGTGGTGCTCGACGACGATACCAATGTGATCGTTCCGATAGTCGGCACCGAAGGCCGGGACGACCTGGTCGGAACCGAGGATGACGATGTGATCCTCGGCCTCGGCGGCAACGATGACATTCGCGCGCTCGGCGGCAACGACAGGGTCGAGGGCGGCGACGGCCGCGACGATATTCGCGGCGGCGAAGGCGACGACACCCTGTTCGGCGACGACGGCAACGATGACATCAGGGGCGAAGCCGGCAATGACGAGATCTCCGGCGGCGACGGCAATGACGACATCCGTGGCGGCGACGGCGATGACACGTTGCGGGGCGATGACGGCAATGACGACATCCGCGGCGACGACGGCAATGACGACATCTCTGGCGGAGACGGCAAGGACGACATTCGCGGCGGCGACGGCGACGACATGTTGGCCGGTGACGACGGCAATGACGACATCCGCGGCGATGCCGGCAATGACGACATCTCCGGCGGTCTCGGCAAGGACGACATTCGCGGTGGTGACGGCGACGACATGATCGCCGGTGACGACGGCAATGACGACATTCGCGGCGATGCCGGCAATGACGACATCTCCGGCGGTGCCGGCAATGACGACATCCGCGGCGGCGATGGCGATGACATGTTGTCGGGTGACGACGGCAATGACGACATCCGCGGCGATGCCGGTGACGACGAGATCAGCGGCGGCCTCGGCAGGGACGATCTTCGCGGCGGTGACGGCAAGGACATGCTGTTCGGCGGCGACGATGACGATGACCTGCGCGGCGGCGACGATGACGACAGTCTGAGCGGTGACGCAGGTGAAGATGACCTGCGCGGCGGCGACGGGAAAGACAACCTTTCCGGCGGTGCCGGCGATGACGAGCTGCGTGGCGGCAAGGACGACGACATCCTCAACGGCGGCACCGGAGATGACGAGCTGCGCGGCGATCATGGCGACGACACATTCGTCTTTGTGGAGGGTGATGGAAACGACACGATCCGAGGGTTCGACGAGGACGATGACCTGATCGACCTCTCAGGCGTCGCCGGTGTTACGGGCCTCGACGATCTGACCCTGACCGAGGTGTCGAATGGCACCTTGATCGAGTACGGAAATTCCGGCGACTCGATCCTGGTGCGCGGCGTGGACGAGGACGACCTCGACGACGACAGCTTCATTTTCGTCTAGATCACGATCGACTTGGGTGGTTGCATCTAAGTCGATAAAACGTGATCGATCTTTATGGGTTAGAGCGGGATCGGACGTAAAACCGCTATCCGCCTTTTCTGATCCCGCTCTATTGAGGGCGCCGCGACCTGTCCGGATGATCATGCCCGACAGGTTGCGGCCGGGGACATGAACGGGCCTGGCTATTCTTCGCGCATGGCCCTGTTGAAATAGTCGGTTATCGGCTTGAGGAGATAGTTGATCGGCGTGCGGACCCCTGTCTGGATATAGACTTCCACGGGCATGCCGGCGATCAGTTCGTGCCCCTTGAGTTTGACGAGCTCGCCCGCCTTCATCAGAACCTGGGCCCTGTAGAGGGGCTGCTGTGTCTTCTCATCCACCATTGCGTCGGGCGAGAGCTTGGCGACGATGCCCAGGACCTCCGGGGTCGTGCGGGTATTGAATGCCGAAAACCGCAGCACCGCTTCCTGCCCCGCATGCACCACATCGATGTGGATCGGATCGATCCGCGCATCCACCACGAGCGTTGAATCGCTGGGCACGATATAGAGCACGGGTTCAGCAGACCGAATGACGGACTTGAGGGCATGAACGGTCATGTCCAGAACGACGCCGCCCATGGGCGCGCGAATATCGAGCCGTGAACGGCGCTCCTGGAGTGCGATCCGGCGTTGCTTCATCTCAAGTTCCCGGAACCCGAGGTCGCGCAGGGTCGTTATTGCCTCTTCGCGCCGGGCGGCCTCGAGGCGCAGGCCTTCCGCATCCAGTTCGGCGCCCTGGCCCTTGAGGCTGGCGGCCTGCGCCACCAGTTGCCCGCGCTCGCCCTCGAGCCTGGCGGCTTCGCGGCGCAGCGCCAGGACGCGGCTGGCTTGCGCGAGCCCCTGGTCGAGCAGTATCTGCTGGCTCGCAAGCTGTTCGCCGATAAGGTCCTTCTGCTGCACCAGTGCGGCGATCTCGGCCTCGACGCCGGTGATCTGTTCGCGGATCTGGACCTTGCGCTCCCCGATGATCTCGAACTCGCGGGTGAGGGTTCTGCGCCGGGCCTCGAACAGGGCGCGCTGGCCATCCATCAGCGCCTTGATGTCCCGGTCGGCTTCGGCGGCCGCGACAAGCTCCTCGTCGAAGACGATGTCGTACGCTCCGTTCTGTTCGGCGGACAACCGGGCGCGCCTCGCCATCAGTTCGTAGAGCTGGCCTTCCAGCACCACCAGTTCCGAGATCAGGGTCGTGCCGTCAAGCCGGATCAGGACATCTCCGCCCTTCACCAGATCGCCCTCGCGGACGAGGATCTCGCCAACCACGCCCCCGTCTGGGTGTTGCACCACCTGGCGCCGCGTTTCAACCTGCAGCTGGCCAACGGCGATCACCGCACCCTGCAGTTTGGCGGTCATGGCCCAGCCGCCCAGGCCGCCAACAAGCAGTGCGACAAAAACCAGGCCTATGCGGATGTGCCCGCGTGCACCCCATCCGTCCGTTTCATGCCTGGATGTCATGCCGGGCTCCCGGTCTTGGCGTCGGCGATAATTTCTCTGGCCGGCTTGCTGCCGACGAGATGGGGATAATTGCGCGTGCGTTTCCGCAGGACGTCGTCACGGGGTCCGAAATCGACCTGAACGCCGCCATCAAGCATGACCAGCAGATCGCAGGCGGCAATCGCACTTGGACGGTGCGCCATGACGATGACCGCACGGCCGCGCGCCTTGGCGTCGCGGATGGCCGCGACCAGGGCCTGTTCTCCAGGGGCGTCCAGATTGGAGTTCGGCTCGTCCAGTACAATGACCGGCGGGTCGCCGTAAAAGGCGCGGGCCAGAGCGACCCGCTGGCGCTGACCGGCGGAAAGCCGCTGGCCGCCGGCGCCGACCGGAGTGTCGTAGCCCTGCGGCAGGGTGACCAGCAAGTCATGGGCGCCCGCGCGCTCGGCCGCCTCGACGACTTCGGCATCGTTTCGGTTCTCGGACATCCGGGCAATGTTGTCGGCGACGGTGCCGCTCATCAGTCCGATTTCCTGCGGCAGATATCCGACATAGCGCCCGAGCACATCTTCGGGCCATTGATCGAGCGCCGCGCCGTCGATCGACACCTTGCCGGCGGCGGGCCGCCAGATGCCGGTCAGAACCTTGGCGAGCGTCGTCTTGCCGGCGCCCGATGGCCCAATCACGCCGATCGCCGAGCCGGGGCTGGCGGTGAAGTTCACGGCGCGCAGCAAAGGGGCGTCCGCATCCGGCAGGGTCACGGTGATGGCCTGCACATCGACCAGGCCCTTTGGCGCTGGCAACTCCGTCTTGTCGCCTTCCGGCGGCGTTTTTTCCAGAAGATCCGCCAGCGTCCGCCAGCCGCCGAGGGCGCGCTGGCCGAGGCTCCACTGGCCAATCGCCTGCTCCACCGGAGCGAGGGCGCGGCCGAGCATGATCGATGCCGCGATCATCATACCGGCCGAGATTTCCTGGTTCAGTACCAAAAGGGCGCCGACCGCGAGCATCAGGGACTGCAGAAAGAAGCGCAGCGCCTTTGATGCCGCCGCGTAGGCCGCGGTGCGGTCCGACGCAACCATCTGGCGGGCAAGAGCGTTCTGCCGCAGCTTGCTCCAGCGCGCCACGGCGACCGCCCGCATGCCCAGTCCGGAAACCGCCTCCGCGTTCTGCCTCAGCGCTTCGGCGAGGTTGTCCGCATCGCTGGCGGCCTGTTGCGATTCTGCCGAAGGTGTGCGTGAGCGGATCTGGTTGGCGATGGTCAGCGCGATCAACACGACGGCGCCGGCAACCGCGAGCCAGCCGAGATAGGCATGGAACAGGAATATCACCGCGAGGAACATGGGCGTCCAGGGGATGTCGAAAAGCGCAAACGGCGCCGATCCTCCAAGCAGCTGGCGAACCGCCTCGAGATCGCGTCCGGCGGTGGAAGGCCGGGCCCGGTCGGCCGGCTCCACCGAGCGGCGCAGAACCGCTGTCATGACGCGGTCGTCGAGCAGGCTCTGGAACCGCGCGCCGGCACGGGCCAGCACCCGTCCACGGAGGTATTCCAGGATGCCCAGCATCGCAAACAGGCCGGTCACCAGGACGAGCAGTGCAACCAGGGTTTCCTCCGACCGGCTGGTGAGGACCCGGTCATAGATCTGCAGCATGAACAGTGGGCCGGTGAGCATCAGCAGGTTGACGAACACGCTGAAGAAGGCGACCGCGATGAAATGCCATCGGCACGTGGCCATGGCGGCCTTGAGCTCTGTCGGCCCCGGATCCTGGTTCATCTTCTTAACGCCGCCTCCAATGAGGCAATCATCCGCAGATCAGAATTGACCCTGCATTGAGTATCATAGTCAGAATTCAGCGGTTTTGCTGGAAAAATCACTCGCACTCATCTTGAAATCTGCTTCAAACAGCGGCTTGCGGCAAGTGAACTTGCTGAAAACTTTCACATCGACCGTTCAGGTCTTGTGCGGATAGCGAAGTGACGCGTCAGGAGCGGTAGAATTAATGGCGAACAAGGGGAGGGAAGCCGGTCAACCGTTTCCGGCATTGGCATGGCTGGGCGCATTGCGTGTCATGCTTGTGCCCAGGACGCGGTGTTGGCCGAAACCTGCTCAGGCTCTCGGCACGGCAGAAACGAATGCGCCCGGATAGGGCGGAGGTTCAGCGCGTGTTGCGGGTGGCGGCCAGGGCCTGGACGTTGCCGTGCAGGTCGCCCGTGTTCGGGTTGGCGGACCTGGTTTCGACGATCGGCCGTTTGGGCTGGGCGGCGAGGTCCTCGATCGCCTTGCCGAGATCCGTCAGGGTGGTGCGGCGTGCGTTTTCCACCATGGCGGCGAGTTCGTTGATCCGCGCTTCCATCCGCTCCAGGCGCTCGGCGCTGGCCGTCGTTTCGCTCTTGATGAAATTCAGGATTCGCTCGTCGCGCGCCGCATTGGCTTCTTCAACCGGACCAAGCAAGATCCGGCGGATCTCCTCCAGTTCCACTGCCGCTTTGGTTTCTGCCGTCATCGAAAACCCCGCATCCCTAGAAAACTTCGAATCACCCTCGGTTCACCGGCGAGTGAGCGGACTCAACATGGCGAGTTTGTGGCAGGCGTTGATAAGTGGTGGATAAAGGGTCCGTCGGGCGGCATGCGCCAAGTGCAGAGTGTGCACTTGGCGGCGCGGCCTTGGGCCGGCTGGAACCTGAGTCGCTCTTAGGTGCTCTGGTGGAAGAATATGACGATATCGCGCACGAAGAAATCGTCGAAGGAGCCGGAAACATTGTCTGCCTCGGCGACCCGCTGGATGGTCAGCTGGTTCTGGTTGGCATTCGGGCTCAGGAAGTTGCCGGGAACGACCATGTGCTGCGAGAACCAGGTCGAAGAGTTGTCATTTGAGGTTTTCTGAATCGCCTTGGAGAAGTTGTTGCCGAATTTGACGATGGCGTTGCCGTCGGTCAGCCCCCTGACGTTGAGCATCAGCACGGCCTGGCTGTTGTGGCGGCCGCCGGTGCTGAAAGTGCGGGTGAACGTGGGGCCGTTGTCGCCAATCGTTACGGTCCCGTCTTGAATGATGGTAAAGTCGCCTAATATGGGCATCGATCTTTTCCTTTCCAATTTTTGAGAAATAATCCCGTCCTCACCTTTCGGTCGCGCTTGGGAGGGAAAAGGTTCAATGGATCTGGCGGTCCGCCAAAAAAAGAGACGGCGCCCAAAGGCGCCGCCCCCAACACGCCGCACCGGAGGCCGGGATTGCGTTAGCGCAGCGTGAGGCGACAGCCTAGCGCACCCGCGCCGGGCCGGCTGTTTGATGCAAAACATATGGACATGGGACGTTAACGGCGATGGCGGCCATCTTTTCCCCACAATTGAAGCTATGCGCGGTTGCTCTCAAGGGACGGTTCATCAATAATGCCGCCCTGGGCTAAGGGGGCCCTTTGGGCTGAGATACCGGTTGCAGCGATCATTGTGCATCGCTTGTGCCGTGTTATGGGCATGGGTGGTGTGTGTGGACGCCGCGGAGCGCACGATGTGGCCCGCGACGCATCCTTCTGTCCTGGCCGCCGAACTCCCGCCGCTGATCCCGCTTGAGACGTTCTACGCCGGCGCCGGCCAGCTGCGCGGTCACCGCATATCGCCGGACGGCACCAAGCTGCTCTGGATCGCGCCGGTGGCCGGAAAGCCGACGATACATTTCAGCGACCGCGACGGCGGCGCGGTCAGAACCATTCCAGCCGAGCGACCTGTCAGATGGGTCTACTGGGCCCACGACAGCCGGCACATCACGAGCTGGCAGGATGACAATGGCGACGAGAATTTTCATATGCTCCTCGCCGATACCGAACGGCCCGAACAGGGCCTGCGCAATGTCACGCCCTATGCCGGCGCGACTGTCAGGTATCAGCAGAGGTTTGCGGATCGGCCGTTCGACTATCTCTTGATGGACAACCGGCGGGACCGCTCGGTGTTCGATCTCTATCTCCTCAACGTTGCCACCAGGGAAGAGACCCTGGTGCTTGAGAACCCGGGCAACGTGTCGCGCTTCTACACCGACCAGAGCGGCGCGGTGGTTGCGGTGAAACGGCAGCTGGCCGACGCGCGCTGGTCGCTTGACGTGCCGGACGGGGATGGCTGGCGCACGATCGCGGCCGGCACCGTGGAGGACAGGTTGCGGATCGAAGGCCATCCGCGCACCGGGACGGGGTGGGCCTGGGCCATGTCGAACCTGGCGCGCGACCGGCAGGTCCTGGTGCGGCTCGATCTGGCGACGGGCGAGGAAACCGAGATCTACGAAGACACCCTCGCCGATGTGGACGCGGTGCTGGAAGATCCGGTCACCTACGAGCTTCTGGTCGCCACCTCCATGCCGGGGCATGTCCGGCATGAGAGTTTCGACGACGGGTTCCAGGGCGTGCTCGACCGGCTCGGCGAGGAGGGGCCGTTCGATTTCAAGGTGACCGCCTGGACCCATGACCGCACGACGCTGACCCTCACCGTCAGCCGGGACCGGCAGGGCACCTCGTCCTACATTCTCGACCGGGCGAGCGGCGAGCTGACACGGCTGACATCTCTGCCCATCGCCCGCCACGCGGACCATCTGTCGGCGATGAAGCCGGTCCGCTTCAAGGCGCGCGACGGCCTGGTCCTCAACGGATACCTGACCGTGCCGAACGGCGCCGAGGCCCGCAACCTGCCCATGGTGCTGCGGGTCCATGGCGGGCCGTTCGCGCGCGACAACTGGGGCTTTGCGGCGGACGACCAGTTTCTCGCCAATCGCGGCTATGCGGTGCTGCGGGTCAACTACCGCGGCTCTACCGGCTTCGGGCGCGCCTTCATGAGCGCGGCAAAGCGCCAGTTCGCACGCAAGATGCAGGACGACCTGATCGACGGCGTGCGCTGGGCGGTGGCCGAAGGCATCGCGGACCCGGGCAAGATCGCCATCTACGGCCACTCCTACGGCGGCTACGCAACCCTGGTCGGACTGACCCAGACGCCCAACCTGTTCGCCGCCGGCATCAATGTGGTCGGCGTCGCCGATCTGGCAACCGCCTTTAGGACAGCGCCGGCCTACTGGAAGAACGGTCTTGCCCGGTGGCAGGAATATGTCGGCCGCCTGTCGGACCCGGACGACCTCGCGGAGATGGCCGCCCGGTCGCCGATCAATTATGCGGGCAATATCAATAAGCCGCTTCTGGTGGTGCACGGGGCCAACGACGTGCGCGTGGTCCGGCACCACTCGGACAGCATCGTCGCGGCGGCGCGCGAGAACGGAGTGGACGTCAAATACATCGTCTTCGACGACGAGGGCCACGCGATCCGCAAATTTGCCAACAAGCTGACCTTCGCCCGCGCCATGGAACGGTTCCTGGCTAAGCATCTGGGCGGGCGTGCCGAACTGCACGCGCAACGCGAAACCAGGCTGCATGGCGCCGCCGCGCCATCTGGTCCGCACACGGCGCAACCGTAGCGTCTGTACGCGCAAACAAGATCACCCCGCATCCAGCTAAGTTGTGGCGATCCGGTGAACGCCGGTCTTCGAACCGTCCGTTGTACCTCTGGAAAAAACCAAATGTTTTCAACGTTTTTTTTGCCGCCCGAGCAATTGTGGCAGGTTTTCCAGCGAACGTATTTGGTCCGATTATCGCCGATAAATCACCTCAGGGCTCGCAAAGTCCAGCCCCGGTTGCGCCGCGTTCATAGTCAAAATATCGCTTCTCGCGTCGGGCAATTCCTGCTGACGGCGCATCTGAGTAGCCGAGGTCGCCGGCCCGTCGTGGGTTCGTCCGACACCGGATAACAGGGAGAAATCCAAATGAAGAAGTTTATGCTGATTGCCGCAGTTCTTGGTTTTGCCATGGCAGCCCCGTTCCAGGTCTTTGCCGCACAGGAAGACTGCAAGGACGGCGAAACCTGGAATGAGACCACTCAGAAGTGCGAAAAGCAGTAGGGCGTAGATACCCTTCATCTGAGACATCCTGCTAGACATTCGGCAGCGGCTGCGTGCATGCGGCCGCTGCCGTTTCCCTATGAAAAAAGGGTCTAGATCCCCCTCTGTCATCCACGTCATTGACTTGCGCCCCGGGGAGGGTTCATCGTCCGCAGAGTACTGGGTTTATGAGTTTGGATGGCGCCATGCCGGTCACCGCGGAGCGCAAACGAGCCCCCTCAGGGCCCTCGACCTTCTCCGACGCGACGAAACTTTCCCTCGATGCGCAGCTTTCGCTCGCTATCCAGGTCCTCGGCAGCAGTTTCTATCACAGCGCGCGGCGCGACTTCATCGAGCGATGGCACAAGGGCCTGATGTTCATGATCGTCGGCATTTCCGCCGCGGCCCTTGGCGGTACCTTCGGCGGCTGGTGGCAGGGCCGGCTGCTCTTCGCGGTGCCGGTGCTGGCCGGCATGGCGATCCTTGTCTTCGACCTGCCGGGCCGCGCCAAACGCCATGAAGTCCTGGTGCGGCGTTACACCGACCTCCTCGCCGATATCGAGAACGGGCCGAGCTCGACGCCGACCGTGAAGCGCTGGCGGCGCCGCTTCTTCGACATCTCGGCCGGCGAGCCGCCGGTGTTCAACGCCCTGGTGGCGACCTCCTACAACGCCGCCTGCCAGACCACGATGCTTTCCGGCGCCCGGGTCAAGGTGCCCTGGCACCACCGGGCGCTGAAGAATGTCTGCCGCTTCGACAGCCGCGAATACGAACGCATGTTCGACCCCGCCCACCGCCCCGAGGTCCTCATCGACGCGGTTCTCGACACCCTGTCGGATGGCGAGAGCGACGCGAAAAGACGAAACGGGGGCGCCTGACCGCCGATCCCGGGTCAGTTGTATTTGAAGAACACCACGCGGTCGTGATCGACGTGGCACTTCACCCAGCGCCTCTTGCGGCGGTTTTCAAAGACGTTCGTCACCAGCATGGTCACTTTGTAGACGCCGCCGGCGTTCTTGACATCCTTGACGTCGTCCAGCCGGGCGAACCGGCCGCGCCGCTTCTTGCGCACCCTTCGGTCCGCCTTGTGGATGCAGGCGGCAACCGCGTTCTGCGGGCCGCCGATGCCATGGTGATAGTCGTAGTCGTCATTGCCGACATGGGCGTTCGCGGACTTCGCCGCGGCGATGATCAGGGCCGTCGCCGCCACGCCCACCGCGATGCCGAGCGCCTTCTTGCCGCTGGCATGGCTGGCGCCGGTGCCGATGGCCGCCGCAAAAAGCACAGCCAATACGATGTAGAGAATTTTTCCAGGCATGTTTCTCCCCTTTTCGTTGTGCACCCGTGTGGTGGGCGCTAACTGAAACCTACGGTTTCAAGGGGTCATTAGATCACAAATGACTTCAATGCCGTGAATTTCGGGTGCACGTTGCAAAAGATGCAACGGCAAATGCGATGCCGGCTGGGCGGCGGGGAAGGGGTGAACCGGGGGAAGGGTCGGGTGGCCGGATGTGTCCGGCGCCGGAGGCCTGCCTGCTTGAGGGAGGCCGAACCGAAGATCGCAGGGATCGTTTTTCAGAGCACGCCGAAGAGCGCGGATGACAGCATGGCCGCCACCGGGGAGACAAACAGCGCTGCGGCGATCGCAATGATAAAGACGCCTGCGGCCTTGTCCATATAGAAGGTAAATGTATCGGTCATCGTCCCACTCCTTTTCTCTACCCTTAAGATGGGGACTGTTTCGATCTGCAAAAGTGATGTAAATCACATAATGTGGTTTTGCTGCCTGTTGCGCCTGATGCGCCACCCTAGGGCCTTATCGGCTGCGCGCCCAACGCATGTCATGCCCCGCAACAAGTGCGGGACGCATTCAGAAAATCTGAGCTGCCCGACGCACCTTTGTCTTCCCCCGACTTGATCGGGGGACCCAGTATCCGCCGGGCGCGCGGTTCAAGGCAGAGAGCAGCCTGCGCTCTTCAGGACGCAGACAAGCTGTACGATCTCCTTGAAAAGGATCATACCATCGGCTCATGCGGATACTGGATTGCCCGGTCAAGCCGGGCAAAGACACCCTGGCAGGGAGTTCCAGGCCTACGTGGAGCCCCGGCGGGTGAAGGAGGCCGCTTACTTGATCTTCCGGTTGGCGAACTGGTTGGATTGCGATCCCTGCACCCGTCTCACCTGGGCGGTGGCGCGTTCGCCCTTGAAGACGACCGTGGCGCGGGCGCCGGTCCAGGTCACGCTGGCCCAGGCCTTGTCGAAATAGACCCGGAAACGGACCGCGCCGCCGGCCCGCTTGAGCGGATAGGTGCCGATCGGCGTCTGCACGACGAAGCGGTTGCCGCGCCACATGACCTTGACCCGCACGGTTCCCGCGCGCCCGGCAATGGCCCCGGTGACGGCGTAGCTCTCGCCATGCTTGACCCAGTTCGGATAGCCGCCGCGCGCCTCGGCGGAGGCGACCGGCCAGGCGAGGAAGAGGCAGAAGACGGCGATGAGGGGGAGGGCGCAGACGCGCGCGGCCCCCGTGGCCGGAAGGAATACACTTGGCGAGTGACTTGGCGAATGACATGACATGAGCTGGCCGCCTTTCGAATACGCAACGCTGCAAAGGCCCGCACACCACAGCAGATCCAACCCAGTTTGAGGTGATCTGCATCCTTCGTCAATACGGCTCTGCCGAGCTGGTGGCGGCCGGTACCCCCAATTGGAGGTGCATTATGCTTAATATTTTACTAACCGCGTGTGCTTGCGGATGGTGCCAGTGCGATGCGCGCAGCAGCAAAACCACGCGATACCCCGCACCTGATGCGGGGCCCAGGGCGACAGGGGAGGGCCTCGAAAATCCGCGCCCGCGCGTCACGGCCGTCACCCTTCCCCCGTCATCCCCGTGAAAGCGCGACTCCATTGGCATCCCCGGGGACAAGGTCTTGCCGGCCCCGAATTGCCCAAAAGATCCCGAATGGCTATTCTGATGTCCCGCAGCGGTGCGCCGCCCGACCGCCGGCGCGCCGACATGCCGGGCCCTTGCAGCGGGGTGAGCCGGCGGGCGAACATGGCGGGTTGAAAATGGCGAGGTGAGCATGTCGAGCGCGATGGTGGTGGACTTCGAGTGGTCGGACGCGCAGCGCGCGCGCTACGACGAGGACGGTTTCGTGATCGTCGAGCGCATCGTCGATCCGGCCTGCACCGGCATCCTGAAGGCGCGCTACGGCGGATTGTTCGCGGGCCATTTCGAGACCGGCACCAATCCCGACAACTTTCCCGTCCGCGTCGCCGAAGGCGACCTGTCGCCGGTCACCCGCTGGATGACCAATCCGTGGCGCTCCGACTACACCATTGCCGGCTTCGCGCTCGACGCCGGCATCGGCAGGCACATCGCGCGGTTGAACGGCTGGCCGGGAACGCGGCTCTTGCAGAACAACATCCACTGGAAACCGCCCGGCGCCCCGGCGCTGTCGATGCACCAGGACACCAGCTATCATCTGTGGTGCGCGCCGGCGGACTTGAGTTCGTGCTGGGTGGCGCTGGAGGACACCAGTGCCGAGGGCGGCACCTTGCTGTTCGCGCGCGGCTCCCACAAATGGCCCCGCACAACGCTTGAGGACTACCAGGCGCGGATCGAGGCGAAAAACCTCGAAGGCTTCCTCGACCCGTCGGACTTCAAGACCTACGTCATGGAAGCGGCCGCGTTCGCCGGCGTCGAGCCCGAATTCGTCCCCGTCGAGGTGCCGGCCGGCGGCGGCGCGGTGTTCCAGGGCTGGGTCTGGCACGGCTCCGATGCCAACCGCAGCGACCGGCACCGCTATTCCATCAGCTCGCACGGCATCCGCCCCGAGACCCGTTTCGCCCCGGACGTGCCGGCCAACGTGTTCGGCCGCTACAAGCGCTTCAACGACACCGCCATGGACGAAGCCTATTTTCCCATCGTGTGGAGCGAGGACGGCTATCGCACGCCGGGCATGGACGACTATGTCGCCGAAGGCTCGGGCGCGCGGCTTGCCGGGTGAGCCTGATTAAGGGGACAGGCCTTGTTGTGTTCGATCTGCACCGGCCCACGCCCCCTGCCCAACCACCCGACAACGGTACCCGGGGGGCGGTTGGGCTGGGGGCGTGGGCCGGCACCGAATCACATAGAGCGCGACGCGCTCTAGAATACGGCGACATGGCCGCAGTCCCCGGCGGCAAGCAGACTGGCGGGCGGTCAGACCTCGAACACCACTGCAAAAATGATAGCCGCCACCAAAACGGCGTTGACGATGAAGATCACTTTAAAGGTGCTGTTCATGCCGTCACGGACAGGCATTTGCCTTACTCCCGAATGACGTTGAGGCGCTGTCACAACAGCGCATATCGGCATTATTGCGGGGCGAAAAGTTAACAAGGTGTTAACCCGCGCGATTTCCGCCCTCTCTGCGCCATCTTCCCGCCCCCTCTCCGCGTCATTCGCGCCCTCTCTGCGTCATTCCCGCCCTCTCTCCGTCATTCCCGCGAAAGCGGGAATCCATCGGCCGCCGCGCCGGATAATGGCGCGCTCAATCTGCACCAGCCCACGCCCCCTGCCCAACCACCCGACAAAGGTACCCTGGGGGGGTTGGGCAGGGGGCGTGGGCCGGCGCCGAATCGCATAAAGCGCGACGCGCTCCAGGACCTTCGCCGCCAGCGGTGCGCGAGCCGCGTCATGCCGTCTCCCCCGGAGCGATCCCGCGCCGGTTGAGCGCACGCAGCCTTGCCATGCGCCGGCGCAGCCTCTCGCGCCCGGCCGGGGTGCGGCGCATCTGCACCCGGTCGCGGATGTCCTCGATCAGGAGGTCCGCCTTCTGGCGCACCCGGGCCGTCTTGAGGAAGGGGCGGATGTCGAGCAGGAAGCCTTCGATCCTGTCGTGGCCGTCGAGCGTCCAGCGCCAGGCGCGCCGGGCGAGCCCGTTCTTCGACTTTGGCACGGCGCTCTGCAGCATCCCCGGCCAGGTCGCCTGAAAGAAGTCGATCACCGCCCGGTCGGTCGACGACAGGGTGACGCGCGGCCGCGAGATGCAGCGGCGCACCCGCCCCGGCGACATCAGCGAG
>JAJFHL010000226.1 GCA_021775615.1 Hyphomicrobiales bacterium | reverse complement strand
CTCCGGTGTTCACCGAAGCATCCACGCCGACAAAACTCACCACAGATCACGATACCAAATCCGGCGTCTGGGGCAAGCTCGTCGTCAGCAAGGGTGCGCTGGAGTTCGTCGTTCCCGGCCCGCCCTCATCGAAGCAGCGGGTCGAAGCCGGTGGATTCGCGGTGATTGAACCAACGGTCTCGCACCGCGTCTGTCTTATTGGTCCCGTCGAGTTCCAGATCGAATTCTACCGCTAGCGTCCGACGTCCCCCGGCAGATCTTGCGGAGCATGATAGCCTGGATGACAAAGGGGCCACCCCAAACGGAACGACCAAGGAGCGAACAATGACTGCAGGAGAAAGGAGCGAGCGCCTGACAAGGGCGCTGGAACTGCTGGAGCAGCTCGAGCCGGGGGCGTCGGACAAGGTGACGGCGAATCTCGACGCGCTGTCGCCGGAGTTCACCGAAATCATTCTGGGCTTCGCCTTCGCCGACGTGGCCGCGCGTCCGCAGATCGATCTCAAGACCCGCGAAATGATGACCGTCGCCGCCCTGACCGCCATGGGCACCGCGCCCGGGCAACTCGAGTTCCACATTCGCGCCGCCCTCAATGTGGGCGTCACCCGCGAGGAGATCATCGAGATCCTGCTGCAGATGGCGGTCTATGCCGGCGTGCCCGCATGTATCAACGGGGTCGCCGCGGCGAAGAAGGCGTTCGCGGCGGTTGACGGGGCATCCTAGATCAGGGTCGTTTGTGCTCTAGGCGAAGCGGAACCGGCACAATCCCACCGATACGCCGGCCCCGGCTCCGATCAGCAGGGTGTCCATGCCAGGGCGCAGCCGGCCCGCCTCTCGGGCGAGGCAAATGCCGAGCGGTATGGAGGCGGAAACGCAGTTGCCGTGCGAGGCGTGAATGTCAAAATGCCGGTCCCACGCCAGGCCGATGCGGTTGAGCGCGGCCTTGCTGGCCTTTTCGCTGACTGAATGGATGAGGGTCAGTTCGGGTGGATCGGTCTTGTCCAGACCGGCGTCGAAATAGACGGTCTCGATGCCGTGCAGGCCGGTATTGACGAGTTGGGTGGACAGAGCGAGGAACTTGCCGGGCCTTGCTTCCTCGGGCACCTCACCGGCGACGAAACTGGCGGCGTTCGCCATCGGGATCATGCAATAACCGAACCCTTCGGGAAACGTACGGCAGTGAAACTCGAAATCCTCGCCGCCGGGCTGCAATACGCACGCCGTGGCGGCCTCGCTGAGCGTCAGGCCGGAAAAATAGAGATCGAGATTGTCGGCGGTCAATTCGTCCGAGACGCCATATTCATCCATCCCCATTTCACAATTGACCAGCAGCACGTTGGCGTAGCCGGACGTCTTCATCAGCGCCTGGGCGATTTGCAGTCCGCGGACCCAGCTGACGCAGGCATCGAGAACGTCGAAGGAGGTGGCATTGACCGCACCCAGCCGTTTTTGAACGAGTGCGGCGGTGGCGGGTTCAAGACAGCCGCGCCCGACGCCGACATAGATAATGACCGAGACATCCCGCGGTGCAAGGTGCGCCGCCTCAAGCGCCTGACGGGCGGCATCGACCACATGGGCCGTCACGTCTGTCCGGTTCATGTGGCGGTAGCGATATTGCGAGCCGGTCAGCTTGAACCCTATGTTGATCCGCTTTGCCAGCAGGCCAAACTCAGCTTCGTTCAGATGCGGAGTGATCTGCCGGATGTACTCAATCAGGTCCGAGTTCGACAGGCGGTTGCGCGCAAGACGGTATGTCACGGATGCGATTTTCATGCGTTCCCAGCCCATGGCCGACGGTCGGCGATGTCTGAATTTAGCACGAAACGAGTTATCGGTGTCGGCTCAACCGCAAGGCCGCAGAATCCGGATCGTGCGTGGCGAGATCGTCCTCGCGCCGGAATGCAAAAGTGGCACCGCCCTGGAACGGCCGGTGATGCACAAATCGCACACGATTCCCGCCCTTCAGATCGCCTCGTGGCCGTAGACCAGCCCACATCCTGCAGGACGCCGCCAACACGAAGAGTGCGTTTCTGTGAAAACCTGTTCTGTCTTCACTCCAGCCCGACGAGGGCGCGGCCTTCGTCGGTCTTGATGGAAAAGTCGGTGCCGGCATAGGGCGCGCCGGCATCGGTGCAAAGCCAGGCGACCGCCTCGGCGGCCCATTCCGGCGGGATGTGCGCCGACGGGTCCATCTGGCTCACCGGGTTGACGCCGGACGCCTTGATGGACACCTGCATGTCGGTCGCCACGGTGCCGGGGCTCAGGCCGACAACGCGAATGCCGCTTTCGCGATACTCCTTGTCGGCACATTTGGTCAGCATGAGAACGGCGGCCTTTGACGAGCAATAATGGCTCCAGCCTTCCAGCGCGCTGGTGGCCGCGCCGGACGAAATGTTGACGACGGTGCCGCCGCCACCGTCCAGCATAACCGGAATCGCCGCCCGCAGCCCGTGGTAGACGCCCTTGTAATTGACATCGGCGACCCTTGCCCACTCGTCGGGGTCACTGTCCGCCAGCCGGGCGATCGGATCGATGAGACCAGCATTGTTGACCAGGATGTCGAGCCCGCCGTGGCGCTCCACACACTGCCCGACGGCAGCGCTGACATCGTCATACCGGCTCACATCGCAAATGATGGCGTCGGCGGTTCCGCCCGCGTCGCGGATCGCGGTGGCGAGCTCTTCAATCTCGCGTCCCGATCGTGCGGCAAGAACGACTGCCGCCCCACAATCAGCGAGCCGCCGTGCCGTCGCCGCGCCTATGCCACGGCTGGCGCCGGTTATCAGAGCGGTCTTTCCGGTGTGATCAATCATGGCTGGTCCGGGCTTTCCGTTTCGGGTTTCATTCTCGTCTCCTGTTTAGCGCGTTCAGGCCGGCTGGCAAACGGCGCGCGATGAACGCCAACCATGCGACCAGCGTATGAATGTAGCGCGGCCCGCTCGCCGGGCCGCTGGAGAGACTGGTTTCGCTTTCGTGTTTCAACGTAAACTGTCTTGTCAAAGGCGGGCGCCCCGCCCGGGCGACAGATGACGGAGAACGGTACGCAGATGAGCGCAGACTGGTCCAACCCCCGGGTGCCGTTCCGCCTTGCCAGTGAACGCGCGCCACTCGAACCGCTCAATGGCAAGCCGATCATGGTGCATCTCGCCATGAACATCGAATACTGGCCGTTCGACCGGCCGATGCCGCGTGGCATCATCCCGGCGCCGCACGGCGCCAGGGCGGAGCCGCCCGAT
This sequence comes from Hyphomicrobiales bacterium, assembly GCA_021775615.1. GTDB lineage: Bacteria > Pseudomonadota > Alphaproteobacteria > Rhizobiales > JAJFHB01 > JAJFHM01. The sequence continues at coordinate 8,189 of JAJFHL010000226.1, read as the reverse complement.
GTGCCGAATTACTCCTGGGTCGAGTACGGGTTGCGCTGCGGCATGCCGCGTTTCATGGAGATGCTGGCGCAACGGGAACTGACTGCCTCCGCCTTCATCAATGCGCAGGTCGCAGACGTCTACCCGTCGCTGATGACCGCGGTGGTGGAGGCCGGCTGGGAACTTGTCGGGCATGGCTGGTTTCAGCAGTCGCTCAAGCAGGCCGACGACGAGGCGGCGGTGATCGCGAAGAGCCTTGAGCGGCTGGAGCAGGTATCGGGCCGAAGGCCGCGCGCATGGCTTGGTCCGGGGTTGGGCGAAACCACGGATACTCCGGACATCCTCAAGGCCCAGGGCGTCGAATTCCTGCACGACTGGGTGGTCGACGACCTGCCGTTCTGGATCCACACCAAACACGGCCCCATGGTCGGCCTGCCCTACACATTCGAGCTCAATGACGTGCCGGTCTACGCCATCCAAAACGGCTCGAGCGACGAGATCCTGAAACGGCTCGAGGCGACGCTGGCGGTGTTCGAGCGGGAAGCGGAGACACAGCCGCGGGTGCTGACCTTCGGGCTGCATCCGCACATCATCGGGGTTCCGCACATTGCCTATTACTTCGAGAAGGCGCTGGATCTCCTCGTCACCCGCGACGACGTCGTGTTTGTCACATCGAGCGTGATCGGTGACTGGTTCATCGCGGCGGACGGAACCGGCGGCGCCGAGATGACGGACCGGGGAGCTCATCCTGCCTCTTGAGTCCGGCAGAAACGCGTTATAACCACACTCCATTCTCACAAAGATCAATCCGTCATGAGCACACCCACTCCCAGCCAGGCACTTACCCATCTGCGGGTCCTCGATCTGACCCGGGTCCGCGCCGGACCCACCTGCTGCCGGGTGCTGGCCGACTTCGGCGCCGATGTGATCAAGATCGAAGCGCCGCGCGGCGTCGACCCGAACGAGGATATCAGTGGGCCGCGCCATGGCTACGACATGCTCAACCTGCACCGCAACAAGCGCTCGCTCACGCTGAATCTGAAGAAACCCGAAGGGCTGGCGATCTTCCGGAAACTTGCCGAGAGCGCCGATGTGGTGGTTGAGAATTACCGTCCGGACGTGAAGTCGAGGCTCGGCATCGACTATGAGGCGCTGCGCGCGATCAATCCGCGGATCATTCTCGCCTCCATATCCGGCTTCGGCCAGGACGGGCCCTACCGCGACCGCGCCGGATTCGACCAGATCGCCCAGGGCATGGGCGGGCTGATGTGGATCACCGGCGAAGCCGGCAAGGGTCCGATGCGGGCCGGAACGGCAGTGTCCGACTCGACCGCCGGGCTTTATGCGGCGACCGGCATTCTGATCGCCATGGCCGAGCGCGAACGATCGGGCGAAGGCCAGTGGATCCACACCTCGCTGCTGCAGGCGCAGATCGCGCTGCTCGACTTCCAGGCGGCGCGCTACCTGGTCGACGGCGACGTGCCGCCCCAGGCCGGCAACGACCATCCCTATTCGACACCCATGGGCGTGGTGGAGACCGCCGACGGTTTCATCAATCTGGGGGTGGGCGGCGACGGTCAGTGGCGCAGCCTGTGCGAGGCGATGGGCGCGCCGGAGCGGGCCGACCATCCCGACTATGTGACCGGCGAGCTGCGCTACAGGCACCGGCCGCAGGTGAAAGCCCTGCTGGAGCCCGAATTCAAGCAGAAGACGTCCGCGGAATGGCTCGAGATCCTCGAGCGGCACAGCGTGCCGGCGGGGCCGATCTACAAGATGGACGAGATGTTCGCCGACCCCCAGGTCAAACATCTCGGCATGGCACAGCCGGTGGAGCACCCCGCGCTCGGGACCATCGAAGTGGTGGGTCAGCCGCTCTCCATGAGCCGGACGCCGCCGGCGGTGGTGTCGGCCACCCCCGATCCGGGCGACCATACCGACGAGATCCTGCGCGAGATCGGCATGAGCGACGGCGAGATCCGGGAGCTGAAGGCCGCGAAAGCGGTTTAGGGTATCTTTTGTACACTCCGCACCGGCCCGGCGCCGATTTCACCTCATGACGGACGATCTCAGGTTTCGCTCCACACGGCGAGTTCGTAGCCGTCGGGATCGGTGAAGTGGAAACGGTGCCCGCCGGGAAACTCGAAGAGCGGTTTGACGATCTTGCTGCCGGCCGCCTCGACCGATGACTGAATGTCCGCAAGGTCGCTGCCGTAGAGAACCACCAGCGGTCCGCCTGATCCGACCGGCGCGCTGGCATCGAAACCTCCGGTCATGTGGCCATCGGAAAACTCGCAGTAGCTCGGACCATAGTCGGTGAAGGTCCAGCCGAACGCCGCGCCGTAAAAGGCCTTGGAGCGGTCGATGTCTGCAACATTGAACTCGATGTAGTTGATGGACCGATCCCGGCGCGGATGCTCTGTGGTCACTGTTGTCTCCAGCGTTGTGATTCACTTTGGGCTCACTGGATACATCACAACCCATTGCGGCGGTATCGTGAAATACTCCGTTCTCACACAAACCGCCTCAGGCGGCTTCCACCTTGCCCAGGAAACGGTCAACCTCGGCCCGCAGGCGTGTGGCATGGTCGGATACCTCGGCCGAGACCGCCCGAACCTGATCGGCCGAGCCGTTGGTCTGCCCGATCGCATCGCGGACACCGGCGATGTTTTCATCGACACCGCGCGAGCCGTTGGCGGCCTCCGTGACGCCGCGGCTGATTTCACTGGTCGCCGCGGTCTGTTCCTCGACCGCACTGGCGGCTGAGGCGATGTAGGTGTTGATGCTGCCCATGATGTCCGTGACGGCCCGTATCGCTTCGACGCTCTTGTCGGTCGAGAGCTGGATCTCCCCGATCTGGGACGTGATGTCCTCGGTCGCCGTGGCGGTCTGGTTTGCGAGCGACTTCACCTCACTCGCGACCACCGCAAACCCCCGGCCCATCTCTCCGGCGCGCGCGGCTTCGATGGTTGCATTGAGAGCCAGAAGGTTCGTCTTGTCCGCGATGTCCTCAATAAGCAGGACGATGGTGCCGATCTTCTGTGCCGCCACGGACAACCCCATGACCATCTCGTTGGCCGTGTCGGATGTTTCCATGGCCTCCTGGACCAGTTGCCGGTTGCCTTCGACCTGCTTCGACACCTCCGCGATCGAGGACGACAGCTCTTCTGTGGAAGCGGCAACGGCGTTGACATTGTCGGCCGCGGCGGACGATGCATTCGCGGCCGAGGTCGCTTTCTCCGAAGTCTCGTAGGCAATGCCCGTGAGAGTGGAGGATTCGGCGTTCATCTGCGTTGCCGCACCGTCGAGCGAGGACAGTATTTCCATCACCGAGGTTCGGAATTCTTCAATCAGGTCATGCACCTTGTGATCGTGGCGCGCCTTTTCCTGCGCGATCTCGAGTTGCTCGGCCGACAGGCGCAGGCGTTCGCGTTCGTTGCGCCGCAGGACGCGAAGCGCGTCGGCGATCTGGCCGATCTCATCCGCCCGGCCGGTATGGCCGACCTCGACATCGGAGGCACCGTCGGCAATCTGGCGGATCGAGGTGGTGATGGCGCCGAGCGGACCGGTCGCCTGGGTGCGCAGCAGCCAGATCAACAGTCCGACAAGAAGCGCCAGAGAAAACACCACATAGAGAATGCTCTGGTTGCGGTTCGCCGCGAGCTTGTCTTCAAGCGCGCTGGTTTGCCACAAGATGGCAATGTAGCCGTAGGGTTCAGCTTCCTTGTCCCGGCCGGTCGGACTGATCACCAGGAGATGTGCGCCACGCATCTGCGAGACCGCGCCGCCCGTGGCGCTTGCCCGCAGCAATGCCAGCTGTTGGCGCAACCCGAGAACATCAAACTGATCCGCCCCGTATTCAGACACCGGCGCACCATCCTTGTCGGTCACCAGGACCGCGACCGCGTTCGATCTCTCGGCGCTGACCGTCGCCTCGTAGGCCTTTGCCACAACGCCCGGTTTCTTCCAGCGCACGCCGCCGGTCACACCAGCCGCCAGGAGGTCGGTAATGGCGACGGCGTCGTCGGTGAACTGAGCGAGGATGATCGAGCGCGAAGAATTGAGGCTGGCGAAGAGGACGATTGCAAATGAGAGCGCCGCCGTGACGAAGACCGCAATTGACACCTTCCCGAGCAGTGAACCTGAGAAAACTGCACGGAGTCCACGTGCCTTGACTGTTTTGGTATCAGTGGCTGTTTCTTCAAAGGTTGCTGTCACGACGCGCCCCCATTCTTCTGGTTCTTGTACTGAGTGTTCGAGTGTATGTCCGGCCTACAGCGCCTCGACATTGACTCCCACCGTGATCGCACCGATCACGGCGTTGGTCTCGGGGTCCCTGATCGACATTGAGACCTGGGTCTGCAGAGACTGGGTAGATTCATCCATCTCGACGTCGTCGACGAATATGGCTTCCGGCCCGACGGAATAGGTCTTCTTCCATTTCGCTTCGTCGCCCTGCCAGTAGTCCGACGTGACGTCGCTCTGACCGACATTCAGACCGCGGTTGTCCATGACGAACACCTCGGTGACCATACCGCCCGCGGCTTCTTTCATCTCGGCGAGATATCTGGAAACCGCATTCTTCAGAACTTCATCGATCAACGGTTTGCTTGCGTCGTCGACTTCATTGCGCCACTGCTTGTCCATTGTGTCGATATCGGCCTGCCGCAGGTTCGCGTGCCTGGCGTTCTGTGCCTTGACGGCTGCAATCACCTGCGGGCTTGCGACCCACTGCGAGACGGTTGATTTGGCGAATTCAGTTGCCGGACCGACATGCTCGCCCGAAGCCTGCGCCGTACCAAACGAAACACCGCCGAGAATCACGGCAGTCGCCGCCAGTTTAACTGTTTTGGCTGTTAACATTATAGTCTTCCTTTGTTGCCTTGATGCATGTTATATACTTGATTTCATATAATTGCCGATCAATCTATTCGTTATAATTCTCATCAATACATCGAAATTATTTACAATTAGCAAGTTAATTTTGCACAGCATAAATAGTACTTCAGTTAATCAACGATCGGCCCCTGCGATAATCTTTGGATCGCCGCCCGGCGGCTGCGCGACCTCCCGCCAGATTTCCAGGTTTCGAGGACGGCGACGGCCCGGAACCGGCGACGCCGCTGCCGCGCCGGTCGTGAGCGCAGGCAGAACTCGCCCATTGGAAGCGAAAGCACTGGCGGATAGACTGCGCCCGAATCACCGATCCCGGAGACCCGCCCCATGGCGAACCCGCACAGTTTCAACGTCGTTGTCTTGCCCGGCGACGGTATCGGCCCGGAGGTCATGGAACCGTGCCTCGACCTGTTGCGCGCGGCAAGCGACAGGGTCGGCGGATTTTCGCTGACCTTCGAGACGTATTCCGCGGGTGCGGAAACCTACCGCGACACCGGCGCCGCTCTGCCCGATGCAACGCTTGAGGCCGCACGCAATGCCGACGCGATCCTGCTCGGCGCCATGGGCCTGCCCCACATTCGATATCCGGACGGCACCGAGATCGCACCGCAGATCGACCTGCGCGGCCTGCTCGGGCTTTATGCCGGGGTGCGCCCGGCCCGCAAGGTGAAGGGTATCGCCTCGCCGCTGGCATCGCCGCAGGCCGACACTGTCGACTTCGTGCTCATTCGAGAGTCGACCGAAGGCCTGTTCGCGTCCCATCACAAGGGTGAGGTTGAGGACGACGCCATCGCCCGCGAAACCATGGTGATCACCCGGCCGACCAGCGAGCGCCTGTTCGACTTTTCGTTCAAACTGGCGGAACGGCGCAAGACGGCAGGGGCACCCGGCATGGTCACCTGTGTCGACAAAGCCAATGTGTTCGCGGCCTTCGCCTTTTTCCGCAGGATTTTCGATGAAACCGCCAGGCGCTATCCCGACATCGATGCCGAACATGCCTATGTGGATGCAACCGCCCTCAACATGGTGCGGCACCCGTGGGACTTCGATGTCATGGTGACGGAGAACATGTTCGGCGACATCCTGTCAGACCTGGCGGCCGGCCTGATCGGCGGGCTCGGCATGGCGCCGTCGGCCGACATCGGCGACGATCACGCGGTGTTCCAGCCCTGCCACGGCACCGCGCCCGACATTGCCGGCCACAGTTTGGCCAATCCTTCGGCTATGTTCCTGTCCGCAGCGATGATGCTGGACTGGCTTGGCGAACGGCATTTCGTCGAGGCCTGCGGCGGTGCTGCGCAGATGATCCACGATGCGGTGGACACAGCTTTCGCAGACGGATCAATGGTCCCTTGCGAAATGGGCGGCCGAGCGGGAACGAAAGATATCGCCGACGCCGTTTTGAATGGTGTGTGAGTTTCGCGAAGCAAACCAGCGAACAGGACATCGAGACCCATGAAACTTTCCAATTTACGCCTCGTTACCGCCGCGATCCTGGCGGCATTCACTCTCGCCGGCCTCACCGGTTTCGCTCCGGCCGAAGCGGCCACACCGGTCGACTACAAGAAGCGGGTCGAACAGATGTTCCGCGACTGGGTCGAGGACCTGTGGCCGGCGGCCAAGGCCAAGGGCATCACGCGCCAGACCTTCGATGCCGCTTTCAAGGGCGTGACGCTCAACTGGAAGCTGCCGGAGATCGTGCCGCCGGAAGTCGACGGCGAGGTGCCGGTGAAAGGCAAGAAGCCGAAACAGAGCTTCAAGCAGCAGCCCGAGTTCGGCGCGCCGGGACGGTATTTCCGGCCCAAGATAGTCGCCCACCGGGTCAAGAAGGGGCGCGCCAAGATCAAGGGCTGGAACAAGGCGCTGGACGAGATCGAAAAACGCTATGGTGTGCAGCGCGAGATCATCTTCTCCGTGTGGGGCGTCGAAACCAATTTCGGCGACTTCGCCATCCCGCATTACACGATCCGGGCGCTGGCCACCGGCGGCTTCATGGGCCTGCGCAAGGACATGTTCACCAAGGAGCTCCTGATCGCGCTCAACATCCTGCAGGAAGGCCATGTGACGCCGGCAAAGATGAAGAGCTCCTGGGCCGGCGCCATGGGCCATACCCAGTTCATGCCGTCCGACTTCACCCGCTATGCGGTCGACTATAACGGCGACGGCAAGCGCGACATCTGGGGCACCGAGATCGATGCTCTGGCCTCGACCGGGTTCTATCTCCAGTCGGAAGGCTGGGAGCGGATGAAGACCTGGGGCTACGAGATCAAGGTGCCGAAGAATTTCGACTGCACGCTGGCCGGCAAGGACAATGCGCGGCCGATCTCCGAATGGCTCAAGCTCGGCGTCAAGCGCACCTACGGGCGCACCTTCTCGGAAAAGAGCGCCAAGGATGAGGGCATCTTGCTGATGCCCGGCGGGCGCTTCGGCCCGGCCTTCATCGCGCTCCACAACTTCTACGTCATCAAGACCTACAACAATGCCGACCTCTATGCGCTGATCGTCGGCCACATTGCCGACCGCTACACAAATGACCGCACTTTCGAGGGCAAGTGGACGGCAAAGGGGTTCCGGCGTGATATCGTGACCGACATGCAGAAGCGACTGGTTAAACTCGGCCTCAATGTGGGCGGCCGTCCCGACGGACTGATCGGCTTTCGAACCCGCATCGCCATCGGTGAGTACCAGAAGAAAAAGGGCCTGGCGCCGACCTGCTGGCCGACCGACAAGCTGATCGCCCACATCAGGCGGACCATTCCGCTGGACGGCAGCTAGAGCATGGCGGTTCAAGGTGGCGGGCCGGGGACCCCGCAGAACTTCGTGCCGCGGCCGATCTGCCAGGATCATACGGAACGCAACAAGGGCGCCATCGGCGACGTGCTGGAGCAATATCTGCCGAAGCAAGGCACGCTGCTGGAGATCGCCAGCGGCACCGGCCAGCACGCGGTGACCTTCGGCGCCCGCTTCCCGGGCCTCACCTGGCTGACGTCGGACCCCTGGGCGACGTCGCGCGAAAGCACCAACGGCTGGATCATCGAGACCGGTCTGGCCAACGTCAAGTCACCCATGGACCTCGATGTGACGAAAGAGGGATGGGAGGACACCATCCCGCGCCCCATCGCGGCGATGTACGCCTCGAACCTTCTGCACATCACGCCGTGGCCGGTGTCTCTCGGCCTGTTCCGCGGCGCCGGCAACCTGCTCGAACCGGGCGCCCCACTCTGCATCTACGGCTGCTTCAAACGCAATGGCGAACACCTGTCGGAGGCCAACATCGCCTTCGACCGCAACATCCGCGGCGAGAACGCCGAATGGGG
>JAJFHL010000225.1 GCA_021775615.1 Hyphomicrobiales bacterium | reverse complement strand
CATGAATATCTGGCCATGCAATTCGTCCACTATAGTCTGCACGTGCCCAATTCCCATTTGGGGGCGGACAAACCATGCGCCAGATCTTCTGTCCTATTTGAAATTTTTCCATGGAACGTAAGAGTCGCGAGTCGCAAATTTATGGCTTTCTAGTCATTAGCACTGACGTGTTTTTAAGTGCAAAGTTTACTACAACCGCATCCATTGTTGGCTCGGCATGTTTGTTGGGCCCGGATTCCATGAAGTATAATTCTGAACAAATCCAACGCTACTATGCCGCGAGCAATGAATGGTGTTGGTCGTGTTGTGAATGAACGAAACTGCGACGGATTTCTCAGATGTTCCGGTCCAAAAAATTTCTGCATTAATCTATTTCGTATTTCGAGAACATCGGTCGAAGTTAACCTTCCTTCAACGTTTCCAAGCTGCCTAAGAAACTCTATATTGAATCGTCCAAGGTTCGCCACTCTTCCGTTATGAGCATCCATGTGCCGCCCGGCTTCTACCCCGACCAAATTGGGTGAACCGCGAACTCCTGTAATCCTCCCATCCTTCAATACCCAAGGCGCGTTCGCCCGCAACCATTTGATGACTTCCCTGGGTACTGAGTGGTGTTTGTGAAACTCAGCATTGAACAAATGAGCGGTTGCCGCTGTCAAGAATCCGTTCTCAAACTTACCCCCGGTAAGCCTTGCGGCAAGGCCTCCTGCCGATCCCGAAACCAGCGTTCGGACGAGTACACCGATTTCGCCACCAAAAATACGGGGACACTATACTTAATTCACCCCGCGCGGTCACTCTTGGTCCTCGCAACTACGGTGACGGTGCACCAAATTGACAGCATCCGCCTGCGGCGCCGAACTTGCCGCATGGCCCGTCTCGCAAGGATCGCCGTTCCCCGTGCGCCCCATCACGTCACCCAGCGCGGCAACGGGCGTCCGCGGACTTTCTTCCGCGATGACGACCACACCCTCTGCCGCGACCTGCCGGGCTCTGCCGGGCGGCCAATGTCGAGGTCTGGGCCTGGTGCCTGACGCCGAACCACGTTCATCTCATTCTTCTGCCCAAGGACACCGGCAGCCTGCGCCGGGCCGAGACGGTGCGACAGCCGCTCGGCGCAATCGGAACCTGAGCGGCCGCCGCCGCCGGCCCGCTCAGCCCCAATCCGCCGAGCGCCTTTCCAGAACCCGTGCGTACCAGGTGAGCGGATAGCACAGCGCGAAGAAGATCACGGCCACCAGACCGTAGACCTTGAACGGCTCGAAGGTTGCGTTGTTGATGGCGTTCGAGACCCGCAGCAGTTCCTCAAAGCCGATGATCGAGGTGACCGCGGTGGCCTTGATCAGCTGCACCAGAAATCCGACCGTCGGTGCGCGGGTGAAGGCCAGGGCCTGGGGCAGAACCACCAGCCGCAGCTGCTGCAGCCGGCGCAGGCCGAGGGCGGCGCCCGCATCCCATTGACCGAGCGGAATCGCCTGGACGCCGCCGCGCCAGATCTCACCGAGAAAGGCGCTGGCAAAGAGGGTCAGCCCGAGCGCCGCGGCGGCCCACGGTTCGATGCGCAGGCCGAGCATCGGCAGGCCGAAGAACACCACGAAGAGCTGCAACAAGAGTGGGGTGCCCTGGAACAGGCCGATATAGCCGGCCGCGAACCGCCGCGCCCCCTTTCGCTTCGAAATCCGCAGCAGCATGATGCAGAAGCCGACAACACCGCCGCCGACAAAGGCGACGGCCGACAGGGCAATGGTCCAGCGCGTGGCGAAAAGGAGGTTGCGGACGATGTCCCAGAGCGTGAACTCGATCATGACACGTCCGCCGAGAGATAGCGCCGTCCGAGAGCCACCAGCACCCGGCGCAGGGTCACCGCAAGCCCGAGATAGACCAGCGCGACCACGAGATAGGTCTCGAAGGCGCGGAACGTCCGCGCCTGCCAAAGATCGGCTTCGTGGGTCAGTTCGCGAACGGCGATCTGCGAGACAACCGCCGATTCCAGCATCATGATCACAATCTGGCTGGTGAGCGCCGGATAGATCACCATCAGGGCCTGCGGCAGGATCACCTTGGTGAAGGCAAGAATGGGCTTCAGGCCGAGTGCTTTCGCCGCGTCGCGCTGGCCATCCGGCACCGCGTCGAGCCCGGCACCGATGATCTCGGTGGTGTAGGCGGTCATGTTGAGGGTCATCGCCAAAAGGGCGGCGTAGATCGGATCGAGCCGTATGCCGAGCGCCGGCAATCCGAAGAAGATGAAGAACAGCTGCACCAGGAACGGCGTGTTCCGGATGATCTCTACATAGGCGGCAACCGCGTGCCTCAAGAAGGCGTAGGAACTGCGCCGTGCGGTCGCCGCAAGCGTGCTCAGCACAAAGCCGGCGACCGTCGTCACGGCGATCAGCATCACGGTCGTGGAGGCGCCGCGGGCAATCGCCGTCAGCGCCTCCACAAGAACGTCAGGCTGAAAGCCGAAATCCACGCAGGTCAGTCTTTCAGGTTATCCGGATTGAGCGTCGTCTTGAGCCAGGCCTCGGAGCTTTCGTTGAGCTTGCCCGACGACAGCATTTCCGCCACGGCCTCGTTGAGCGCCGCCTTGAGGCCCTCTTCGTCCTTGTTCAGCGCGATATGCGACGGCGAGGTCAGGAGCTGAAACTTCTGCTCCGGCTTCAGCTCTTCCTGCCTGGCGAGCACCTGCGCGCCGACATCGTTGCCGACGACCATCAGATCCGTCTGACCTGAGATGAAGGCCTGAATGACCGACGAGTAGTTGTCGAACCGGCGCACTTCGGTCGATGCCGGCGCGACTTCGGTCAGCGAGGTGTCTTCAAGCGTGCCGCGATTGACGGCGACGGTCTTGTCGGCGAGGTCCTTTGCGTCCTCGACCTTCATCGCCGCCGGGCCGATGACCGCGATGTAGTAAGGCGCATAGGCCGCGGCATAGTCGATCACCTTCGCGCGCTCGTCGCTGTACCCGACACTCAGGAGGATATCGACGCGGCGGTCGTTGAGATAGGGGATGCGGTTCTGTCCGGTCACGCTGACCAGGTTGAGCTTGACCCCCAGCTTGTCGGCGATGAACTGGCCGACATCCACGTCATAGCCCTTGATGGAGAGATCGGCGCTGGCCGACGAGAAAGGCGGGAAGTCTGAGAAAATTCCCACATTGATCTGCCCGGCGGACTTGATGTCCTCAAGCGCGTCGGCCCCCGCCGCCACAATGCCGGCGCACAGCATCATCGCCGCGCTGACACATAGCCCGAGTTTCCTGAATAGCGTCGTCATCCGTTCATCTCCCTTGTCGAGTTTACTGTTACTGCGCCGCGCCGTCATTGCAGCCCGTCGCTCTCTTTGCCTGCCGTCTTCACCGATGGGGCAAACGCCATCAAACTGAGTATTTCGAACAACACCTGGCCCCCCGCCTGCGCGGTGTTGGTGGTCGGATCATACTGCGGGGCGACCTCCACCACATCGCCGCCGCACAAATCGACGCCCTTCAGGCCGCGCAGCAGCTCCAGTGCTTCGCGCGTCGTCAGGCCGCCGACTTCCGGTGTCCCGGTGCCCGGCGCGAAGGCCGGATCGATGCTGTCGATGTCGAAGGACAGGTAGACCGGCCCGTCGCCGACGACCTCGAGCGCCCTTTCGACGACCGCCGCGATACCAAGCGCGGGAATGTCCTCCGCGTGAATGACGGTCATGCCGGATTCCCTCGAGAACTCCCACAGATACTCCGCCGCGCCGCGGATCCCGATCTGCACGGTGCGTTCGGGATCGAGCACCCCGTCGAGCACGGCGTTGCGGAACGGGCCGCCATGGTGGAACTTTTCCTGGTCGAATTCGCCGCCGGTGTCGCAATGGGCATCGATCTGGATCATGCCGACCGGCCGGTCTTCCCCGACCGCCCGCAGGATCGGATGGGTGATCGAATGATCGCCTCCCACCGACAGCGGGACGACGCCCGCCGTCACGATCTTTTTGACATGCGCCTCGATGTCCTCATGCGACAGGTCCAGCCGGAAACGGCTGCGAAACGGCACGTCGCCGATATCGGCGACGTTCATGTCGAAGGCCGGCGCGCAGCGCAGAACGTGGTTATAGGGGCCAATGCGCTCGATCGTGCGCAACGCCCGCGGCCCGAAGCGCGAGCCATTGCGGTTGGTGACCCCAAGGTCCATCGGCACACCGAGAAGCGCCACCTGCATGTCGCCGAAATCAGGCGCATCGCGATCGAGGCTCACATGGGGCGCATCGAGCAGTGTCGGCATGCCGGCGTAGGGCGCCTGACGGGTGCCGCCGGCGGAAAACAGTTTGTCGGCAATCTTCCGGAAATGCGGGTCATGCAGCTCGCCGCCGTGACCTTCGCCGTATTTCGCACGCAGACCGGCAAGTTTGTCGGCAGTCCACCCCATGATCCCTCCCTGAAATCCAGTGTCCGGTTCAAGCCATGACGGCTCCCGGAGATACACCCGTTTTGGGGAATTGAAGACCAAGTCCTATGAAAACACAATTGATAATGTTAGTGGGTTTATTGTGAGAAATACTAACATATGAGCATGCCCGCCATGGCCAACCGCCTTCCCCCGCTCAACCCTCTGAGAGCCTTTGAAGCCACCGCCCGGCGCGGCTCCGTAACCGCGGCCGCACGTGAACTGAACGTCACCCATGGAGCCGTCAGCCACCAGGTGCGGGCGCTGGAGCAGCATCTCGGCGTCACCCTGTTTGAGCGGGTCGGGCGCCGCCTGAAGCTCTCCGGGCAGGGCACCACCCTGCTTCCGGTGATTTCCACCGCCTTTGAGGAGATAGCGGCGGCGACCGCCGGCATCAGCCGGCCGGCGACCGAAGGTGATCTGTCGATTTCCTGCGTGCCCGCCGTGCTGTCCTACTGGCTGCTGCCCCGGCTCGAGCAGTTCACCGAGCTGTTTCCCGATGTCCGGCTGCGGTTGATCGCTTCGGGGGATTCTGCGGAAATCTATGACAGCAGGACCGATGTCTCGATCCTCTACGGCGACGGCAGCTGGACCGACTGCTGGGTGAAGTTCTGGACCGACCTGCAGCTGTTTCCCGTGATCAGCCCGACCCTGCTCAACACCAGGCCGTTGCGCACCGTGCGCGACATCGGCAACCACGTCCTCCTTCATGCCGATGAGGGCCGCGAGTGGCAGGCATGGCTGTCGGCGGTTGATGCGCTCGATCTCATGCGCACCCGGCATCATTTCATGAGCGATGCCCGCCTCGCCATTGAAGCGGCGGTCCGCGGCCAGGGGATCGCCATCGGCGATTCCATGACGGCCAGCGCCATGCTCGCCCGCGGTGACCTGATCGTGCCGTTTGACCGCTCCGTACCGGCGATGAACGGCTTCTATGTCGCCTGCCGCACCGAAGCGCCTTCGGCGCCGATCGTCCGGGTGTTCATCGACTGGCTGTTCGATGCGCTTGAGGACGCGGACGCGCGCACCGAACCGCAAAGCCGGGCGCAGGCCGCCGTCAGGCGGCGGGCGGAGCGTGCGTCCCGGGACGCCATGCCCGATTGAGCTGGCCGGAACTGACGGGCAGACCGGCTACTTCACCGCGGCTTCCATGGTTTCAATGGCGTTGGCGTTCGGCGCTTCGACGCAGTTGTTGAGGAAAGCCTCCGTGGCATCGGTCAGCTTGTCGAGGTCGACCTTGGAGCTGCCGGCCTTGCCGAGAATGTAACCGTGCACGAAGGCGATGGTGGTGTCGCGGTCGGCGCCGGACAGGATCATCACCTCTTTACAGAGCAGATTGGCCACATCGGCGGGTTCTTCCTGGGCGGCAGCTGGGAATAAGGTCGAGAACCCGATCATTGCGGTTGCAGCCATAGATGCCGTTACAAAACGCAGTGCCATAGAAATCGCCTTTTCGACTGATTGAATGATCGGAGACAGACTTTTCACAAACATCGTTACGCATCAATGTGGCGTAATACAGGAGGATCTCGTGCGGTCATCAATTCGGTTTGTCAAACTGTTCACAGCAATGCTGCTCACGGCCCTGCTCTGGTCGGCGCCCGTATCGGCGGCATCCAGCGAAGTGGGTACGGAGATCGCACCTGGCAGCAAGATGGCCCTCCCGACGCTCAATGATGCGATTTCGGATTCATACCCGACGTTCCCGGCACAGACGAAACCGGCGGCACCGCTGGAGCGCTACGCCTTGAAGAAGAAGAAGCGCAAGCGCAACAAGAAGATTGCAAAGGCAATCGGCGCCGCCATCATTGCCGGTGTGGTTATCGGCACCGCCGCGCGCGTTGCCCGGGGCCGCCACGAAGGCCGCGGTCAGTGCCGGCGCTGGCGTCGCTCCTGCGACCGCGGTAATGACCGCGCCTGCCGCAGGTACTACCGCAACTGCGACTACTGACGCTTACGTCATGCGCATAGGCGGGCGGCGGGCACGTCGCCGCCTGACCGTGTTGGCCTGGTGGCTGCAACGGTGTTAGACAAAACACCGATTGACCAGCCAGCGCCAAGTGATCCTCATGACAGAACAAACCGCAGAGAGTACCGACCTGCTGCGCCAGAGCCTGACCGAGGCGCAGGCGACGGTGCGATCCTATGACACCAAGGCGCAGATTGTCGGCGTCGGCTACATGTTCGCGCTCAATGTGGTGTTCGCTTTCGACCGCGCCCTGCCGGACACCGGCCCGATCAATCACCTCGATCTCGTTCTCGCCTGGCTGGTGGTGATGTCCCCGATCCTCCTGTTCGGATATGTGCTTTATCCTTCGCGCCATTCGGCACCGCGCCTGACAACGGAGCCGCCCAAGGCGCTGCAGCGTGTTCTCTACATCGATCCTGACGACCATCCGGACGTCGAACACATGATTGCCGCCGCCAGGGACGCCGATCCCGAGCAGGAGACCGCCTACGAACTCCTGAAAGTGTCGAAGCTGCGCGAGATCAAGCGCGAGCGTTTCCTGCGCGCCCTGTTCGCATCGGGCATCTGCTTTTTCCTTCTGTTCTTCTCGCAGGCCACCCGGGCCTTT
Organism: Hyphomicrobiales bacterium; assembly: GCA_021775615.1. Classification (GTDB taxonomy): domain Bacteria; phylum Pseudomonadota; class Alphaproteobacteria; order Rhizobiales; family JAJFHB01; genus JAJFHM01. The sequence continues at coordinate 5,378 of JAJFHL010000225.1, read as the reverse complement.
TTCGGTGTGTGACCGCAGCGACCGAATTACGGTGACATGGCCGTAATTCAGAGACAAGTATTGTATCCTCGCAATTCTTCTCTGACCCAACTCGGACATTCGTTTGGTTATGGATGCAACAGCGGCGGTTGGCCACAAGCGACCCCACGGATTGACCGCACGAGAGAAGTCCGATTGTTATGTTGGCGGCCCTTCCTGAAACTGAATCACGTTGTCAGGTATGACTTCCCACGCAGCTTTGGACCCCACGAAAATGTGCATTCCGATCTCAACTTCTGGATCTCCGTCTACGCAGCCCAGGGTGATACCGTGGACCTCGCCGTGGTACGTGCCGCACAAGGTCGAGCCACATTGACCACAGAACTGAAGTCCAAATCCCTCACCGGTCTCGTAGGTCGTCAGCAAATCACCGCCAGACACCCATTCGAATTCCTCAGGTGCGACCTCGGCATAAGCTGATGCTTGAGAGCTGAAGGTTTTTCGGCAACGCGAGCAGTGACAGGATCGAGCATCTCGGAGCTTCCCTTCGATTTTGTAGTTTACGTTGCCGCAGACACATCCTCCGGTAATGGTCATTGTCGGTTCTCCCGTTGGTGGCCGGATCTGCCTATGGTAACGGATGTTGCCACTGGCGGGTTTGGGATTACGGTGACGGTGCAGCAACATTATTTGCGCGAGATCCGCCGAACCGAGGGAGTGATATGGTGGCCGACAAGAAGAACGGATTTTGCTTCCCGTACGTGGTCAAGAAAACAACTGATAGGGGTTTGGGCGTATTTGCGGGTGAAACGATAAAGCAGGGAAGCATCGTCTGGCGTCATGTTCCTGGCCAGTACATTGTGTATGACGAGCAAACATTCAGAGCAGCGATCGAAAAAATGGTGCACGCCGAAGCCGTCTACGAGCTAACGCATATATTCGGGCTGAAGGAACTGCCAGGTTGCCTTATCAGGATCTATGACGACGGCGTGCTGATCAATCATTCGAGCAATGCGAACCTGGCCACGAACAATACCGCGGGAATCGGAACATCGCTCGATGTGACGTCAGTCCACTACATTCAAAATGTGACCAAGGCGCTCCTTGATGTCCGGTATGCCCTGGTCGCAACTCGAGACATCGAAATTGGTGAAGAGTTTACGAACGACTATGCGGCCGAAGCCGTTGACCCTCCTTTTTATCACATTCTTTGCGAGCAATATGGAGTGAGTGAGGACTATCTGGATGGCCATTGATGGCACGAAGCCGCCATTCAGCAAAGTAGAACGGAGAACCAGCGTTTGTCCTCTGCTCACGGCCCCCAAAGGGCCGGCTCCATCCATGGCTCCGGCATTGACAATCGCCCGGTAGCCAGCGGCGCACGTGCCGCCAGCGGCATGGATTGCCAGGCATCCAGCCATTCTTCAGGCATGGGATAAGGGGGCAACACCTGTCGTTCGGGCGAAAAACCGAAACGCTGGTAGTAAGCCGGGTCGCCGAGAACGAAGACCTGCTTGATCCCCCTCTTCTTCAACCGTGCCAGCCCGGCATGGACAAGTGAATTGCCTAAACCTTGCCGCTGAAGCGATGGTATCACGCCAAGAGGTGCAAGAAGCGCTCCGGTTCGGTCCCACTCTTCCGTCCCACAAATAGTGAAAAGGACGTGCGCAACCAATGCATCCCCATCAAACGCTGCCAGCGACAGAACCTCCAACTCTTCTTCGAGAAGGGCCGACACGACAGGCCTCAGCTCCTCCTCAGGGAAGGCCTGCGGGTAGAGCGCCAGAACCTGCGCAACATCTCCGGATGTGGTTTCTCGGATCACCAACTTGTTCGTCACGTTCTGCCTCCTGTCAGTCGCGACCCGATTACGGCGACAGTGCACTTATTGATACTCGAATTCGTGCACTGTCGCCGTAATTCGCGACCTGACAACGTCCGGAGCTGAGAGCAAACCGGAATTTTTCGGCAATATTGCTAAGTGATGTCTCATGTTGAGGTTGAAACGGACGTGCAGCCGCCGGGCTCAAAACTTCTGGAAATGACCCACTGCAGACATCGGGGGTCAATCTGATAAGAATGCCGGGCCCTTGGCGAGCCCGGCACATCAAGTCACTTGATGTCGGTGATGCGACTGCTAAGCGAACAGGAAGTCGTCGGCGCCATCAGCTGCTCACATTGCTGGCGGACAAGTTAGGGTCAGGATCAGGCCGCCTACATAGTTCGTTACCTGCACTAAATTTGTCCTGTATTGGGGAAATTTGGAGCCTTGTTTTCACGAACTCACTGCTAACAACGGCAATGTCACAAGCCGTGCCTGCTTGATAAAGAGTGGCTGCGTGCTATACCTGAAGCTTACACGGAACAAGCAACATCGGACCAATCGCGTTCGGAGCACCGCTCACCACAAGATGGGGGTAAGGCCGTGCATCGCAAAACCTTAAGCAATCGGCAAATTATCACCTCTGCTTTCCCGTCTTTCCGCATGTGCGGATATCTTGTTGCGCTCTGCGCGTTACTCTCGGGCCCGGCCGCGACCGGGCCGGTCTTGGCTGCCGACATCAATATCGGCACGGGCAGTCGTGCCGGGGTTTACTATCGGGTAGGCCGTGCCATCTGTATGCTGGTTGAGGCTGCTGACGGACCGAGCTGCGAAGCCCCCCCTACCGCTGGTTCCGTCTTCAATCTCAACAGTATTCGCGAAGGCAAGCTGCAATTCGCCGTGGCCCAGTCCGACATGCAGTACTACGCTGTCAATGGCGAGCCGCCGTTTGCCGGAACCGGCGCAGACGGGAATCTGCGGGCGCTGTTTTCGGTGCACGGCGAGCCGTTTACGCTGGTGGTGCGCCGTGACGCCAATATCAAGAGCTTCGACGATCTGGCTGGGCGGCGGGTGAATATCGGCAATCCCGGCTCCGGACAGCGTGCCACTATGGAAATCGTGATGCAGGCCAAGGGCTGGACCAGGGCCGATTTTGTCCTGGCCGACGAACTGCCCGCCTCCCAACAATCGCTGGCCCTGTGCCACGATAAAGTGCAGGCGATGGTCTACACTGTAGGCCACCCCAATGACTCGGTGGCGCAGGCGGTGAGGCTATGCGATGCGGCGCTTGCGGACGTCAAAGGGCCGTATATCGACGAACTTATCGAGAAAAATCCGTTTTACGCCCGATCGCTCATTCCGGCCGGACAATACCGTGAAGACGCGCCGGCGGTGGCCACGTTCGGTGTGAAGGCCACGGTTGTGACTTCCAGCGAAGTCGACGCGGACACCGTCTACACCGTAGTCAGTGTGTTGTTTGAGAATCTGGACAGGTTTAAATCCAGGCATCCGGCGTTTTCGACGTTGGAGCCGGCGTCTATGATCAAGGACGGGTTGTCGGCGCCGCTGCACGAGGGCGCCCAACGTTATTATCTGGAGCAGGGGTGGTTGCAGTAAACGCGTGAAGATTTGCCGACGCGGCTAGCCGCTGCGCGGCATTACGCTGACAGTGCACTAAACTATGCCCGTCTGACGTGTCAGTTTAGTGAACTGTCACCGCAATTCGCGACGCACAGCATCGCACATAGGCCCTGTCCTAGACCCTTTCTTCTTCTTACGGAATCACTTGACCGGGTTTTCACGTCTTCTGCCAAGGCACGGTCCGCTCCGTGGTCTCACCGACCACAAGTGGGCCGTAACGCAGTTCAGAGGGCGTGAAAACCCGGCCTTCGGTGGGCCAAATCGGCCCGTCGGCGGCGTTGCGGCGCTTGCCCGATGCACCGCTTCGAACGGCGCACCGCGCCTTGCCGGGCGAACCGATTTGGCGCCATCAAGCGTTTCCGTAAGAAGAAGAAAGGGTCTAGAGGCGCAGCAAAGCTGGCGCCGTCCCGAGATTACCTACGTAGCGAAATTAACTTGCCGAGGAGTGCAACACCTATAGGATTCATGCCACATGGCCCGATGATTGCTCGGGCCAGAGGCAACTTGGAGTACCGAATGATTTACCGTCGAATTATCGTGGGCTTTTCTTTGTCGATTTGGGTACTGCTGTTGGGCGCGCAGAGCAACAGTGCCGAGGCAAAGGACTGCAATCAAATTAAGAACGCCTGTATTGCTCAGTGCAAAGATCAAATGCAGGGTCAAAAACGAAGAGCAGTTATGAAATGCGTCAAAGCTTGCATGAAAAGGCAGAACTGCAAAAAGCAGTGACCGGATTGATGTCTGCAGTTGGGCACTTAATCGCCGTCAGAGTTGGTCATCTCCCAGGGCGACTCATGGAGTGGTACCGGACGCCTCAGGCCGAAGGGTTCGCCAATCATGGCCGTGCGCAATGGCCTTGGATCAGATCTTTACAAGTGACCGTCGGCGTTCTTGCTATGACATAGGTTTCTAACTCGCCGGCTCCTCAACCTCCACCACAGCCCCCACACCCTTCGTCGACACTCCATAAAGCAGCGAGTACACCGCCGGCACAAACCCCAGCGTCAGGAACGTCGCCACGATCAACCCGAACGCAATCACGCAGGCCATGCCATAGAACAGCGCACCGCCGAAGAGGATCAGCGGCACCAGGCCAAGCACCGTGGTGAAGGTGGTCATGAGGATCGGGCGCAGGCGCGCGAGGCAGGCGGCGATGATGGCTTCGAGCGGTTCCTTGCCGCTTGCCTCCTCCGTCTGGATGCGGTCGATCAGGACGATGCCGTTGTTGATCAGGATGCCGGCGAGCGAGAAGAAGCCGAGCAGCACCATGAAGCTGTAGGTCGCCTTCATGATGAAGAGGCCGGCGACGCCGCCGATCAGGATCAGCGGGATCGTGAGCAGGATGAGCCCGCCCTTGCGCATCGAGTTGAACTGGCCGATCAGCAGGATGGCGATGCCGGCAAGCGCGATGGGCAGGGTTTGGAACAGGCCGGAATTGGCCTCGCTCTGGTCCTCGATCTCGCCGCCCACTTCCCATTTGTATCCGGCCGGCAGGTCGAGTTTTTCGAGGGTCGGTCCGACCGCCGCGAAGAGGTCGAGCGCCGGCACGACCGGGTTGCGCGCCTGGACGGTCAGCGTGCGCTGCTGGTCGCGCCTGACGATGCGCCCGAACTGCCATTCGGCGCGCACAGTGGCGATCTGCTGCAGGGCCACGAAGTCGCCGGTGGTGCTTGAGACGACACTGATGCGCTGCAGGCCGGCGAGCGAGTTGCGGATATCGTCTGTGCCGCGCAGCTCGATGGGCAGAATCCGATCGCCCTCGCGGTATTCGCTGATGCGGGTGCCGGAAAACGCGGTGGAGAGCGCCTTGGCCACATCGGTCGAGGTGATGCCGGCGCGGCGCGCCCGCACCTGGTTGACATCGACGATAAGCTTCAGCACCTGGTTGTCCCAGTCGTGCTTGATGCCGAGTGTGCCGGAGACGCTTGAAAATGCC
>JAJFHL010000224.1 GCA_021775615.1 Hyphomicrobiales bacterium | reverse complement strand
CATGTGATCGTTCACTCGGTTGAACCACGCGTCGGCTCCCATGTTGTAAGGATTGTCGCTTGGTTTTTTGCCGAGGTTGCAGGGCCTTCCGCCGCTAGCAGATTTAAGGACCTTGCACATGCAATTGTTAACGTGAATTCTGACCTTTAGGGCGCGATTGACCGTCACGGCGCTTGAACTCGTGCTAAGAGCGCTGGCAATGAGGGTGGCGCTCTGCGACATGGGAAGATCTTGTATCAATTGACCCAGCGCCTTTGGATCGACCGGCGGGTGCCCATGACCAACTTCCAGGGTCTGTGCGATTGCTTGAGCGCAATTCCCAAATTCTCCGTTCCGGTTGAGCCCGAGACCTCCGTCTTCTGACGGCAGGCAGGGTGGACTGCGAAAATTCAAATGACCGCCCTTCATGTCTGGCAATGCGGCGATGTGAGCGCGCATTGCGTTCCGGACGTGTTCGCGAATTGTCAGTTCAGATAAATTTTTGGACTCTGGCATGGTGTCCCCGTTAAAATTGCTCCCCGCATGTAGGACCGTCTGGTTTCGACTGGCTAGATTCGAAACCTGTCCAACTCGAGGTGGTTGTTCCAGCGCAGGTGTCTGTAGTTGCCGGTTTCTTCGACACTCCGTGGCCTGCACATTAGGCTTGTAGTGAGATACACTGCTGCTTTATGTGAATTCATTCACACAATCATGTATTTGCTTTGCAATGATGTTGATCATCTCGCTTTCTTGACGTGATGCCTTGTCGACGGGCCTGTGGTGAATCTCATCGCGAGCTGCGAGAATGTTCAGGAGCGGGGTATCCAGTGGGACATCTCATGCCTCGTGCTCGGGCCGGGCGCCAATGCGCCACAATCCGAGGGCGCCGGTGACGCCGATGGTCACCGTGATCACTCCGGCAAGTTCCAGTGCGGAGGGGATTTCGCCGAGCACCGGATAGGCCATAAGCAGGGCAATGCCGGGAACCATCGCGGAAAACACCGCGCCCCGGCCGGCGCCAAGAATGGCGACCGAGCGGGTGTAGAACAGGAGCGCCAGGAACGCGGCGAAGACGCCCTGAAACAGGGCCTGGAACGCGACTTCGCTCAACGGCGCGTCGAACACGCCGCGTTGCCCGGTCGCGAGATAGGCGGGCACGAAGACCAGCATCGAGACGACCGAGACGAGAGCGGTGGCCGGGAGCGGATCGACCGACCAGGCGCGGCAGCCGACGGTGTAGCTCGCCCATAGCAGTCCGCCGGCGAGAAACATCAGGTCGCCGATCCAGAAATCCTTGGTGGCGGCGGCGAAGTTCTCAAAGCCGATGATGCAGAGACCGCAGACAATCACCGCTAGGCCGAGGAGCCGGTGGGGCTCGGTCCGGTCGCCCAGCAGAAAGGCGCCGCCGAGGGTCGAGAAGGCGAGCATGGAGGCCGGTGTGATGACCCCTGCATGGCCCGCCGGCGCATAGGAGAGCCCTCCCACCACGACCAAGACATAGGGCACGCCGGCGCCGCAGCACAGAATCAGCGCCTGCCACCAGTTCGTCCCGCCGGTGCGGTGCCGCCAGAACACCGGCAACAGCAGCGCGCCCGCGACCGCGAAGCGCAGGACCGTGATGTCCTGCGGTTCCAGGGTCCGGTCAATTCCGGCCCGCGACAGGACCGGCCACGCGCCCCAGACGACGGCCGCGAGGATTCCGTATAATGTTCCGGCCGAAGAAGAGCGTGCGTTGTCCATCGTGCCACCAAACCTTTCCTGTGTTGCGTTTCGAGCTGCACGTGGAGACTGGATCTGGATGGACATCGGCGGGCGGCGAAAGTTCGCTCTCGGCGTCGAAATGCTGCGTTCGAGCAGCGAATATGAGGAATTTCTGCGCAGATGGCCGATCTGGACGAATTCGACCGGAAGATCCTGAGACTGCTTCAGGACGGAAACCGCATGAAAACCGAGGCGATCGGTGAAGAAGTCGGGTTGTCCGCAACGGCGGTACAGCGCCGCATCAAGCGGCTGCGTGACGCGAAGGTCATTCGCTCGGAGATGGCGGTCATCGACGCCGAAGCGGTCGGCGGCATGATCAGGACGGTTGTCGGCGTGGCGCTCGAGCGCGGCCAGACGGATGTCATGGACACCTTCAAACGCAAGGCCCGCCGGGAGCCCGAGGTGCAGCAATGCTACTGGGTCACCGGAGAGTACGACTTCGTTCTCGTCGTTGTGGTGCGCAGCACCGCCGACTACGAGGCGCTTGCCCGGCGGCTTTTCGTCGACGACCCGAATATACGCCGCTTCGACACGTTCGTTGCCATGGAGACGGTCAAGCTGGGGCTTCAGATTCCGCTCTGAGCGATGTCAGGTCCGGTAGTCCGGGCAAGTCCGCTCCAGCATCCTCAGCAGGCCGGGCCACTCTGTTTTGCCGTCGTAATTGTAGTGTGGCGACGTGGCCATCTGATCCTGATAGCGCGCCACTTTCTGTGCATCGATCAGATGCAGGTCGCGTCCCATGGAGAGCGTCTTGATCTGGGCCGAACAGGTCTGGCGCAGGAAATACGCTCGGAAAAATGCAGCGGCGGCGGTTGCGCCCAGTGCATAGTATCCGTGATTGCGGCTGATCAGGATCTGGTTGTGGCCGAGTTGCTCCGCAAAGCTGCACCCAAATGCCTCGTCCTCATCGAATTCGTATTCGATGTAGCCGGTGATGTGCGCCAGATAGATGGCGGGCTGGTTGAGCGGCATGATGCCATCTTCGATGGAGCCAACCGCCATCACCTCTTCATCGTGCCCATGCACGAAGAAGCCGACTTCCGGGCGTGAACCGAAGATCCATCGGCACAGGTTTTGAACGCCATCATTGAGCCACGGCGCATCGGCCTCCAAGGGCTTGCCATCGGCATCGATCTTGACGAAGTCGGAGGCGCGCGCTTCCTCCCAGAACATGCCGTAAGGGTGGACCAGATAATGGTCCGGAGCGTCCGGCACACGGGCGGCGATGGCACCGTTAGCCAGATCCGACATCCCGTAATGGGCGACTATCCGAAACAGGGCGGCGAGGTCGACCCGTGTTGTCCACTCCGTTTCACTGCACTTTACTGTTTCTCTCTGCGGCGTGACAGTCATCGCAATCTCCTGTGGCTAGGCGACATGCGCTTGTTTGCGCCTGGATTGGTTTCTCTTAAGCGTGCCGATCGCAGAGTGAAGATCGTCGCGATCGGCGTAGATGCCTTCGATGAACCGCGTCCCACCGGCAGCGTCATAGCCCCGGCGTCCATGCAATACGCGGCGATTGTCGAATGCCAGAAGGTCCCCCGGGCGGTAGGCGAATACCATCTGGTAAGCCGGATCCTGTGCCCGTGCCGCAAAGGCGCGGACGGCGTGGTATGCGCGGGCCTGGACTTCAAGCGGCGCCCTCAGCGGGGCGCGCAGCCAAGTGGTGTAGCGCACGCCCGTTATGCGTTGGTTCTGGTCCGTCTCGATGATCGGCCCGCTGGCCCGGTAGTCCGATGTGCCTGAGCGGTTGTTGAAGGTCCAGACATCACCGGTTAGCGAGGCGAAAGGGCCTGGCTCGTCACGGCGAAGGTCTTCGGCAATGCGGTAGGCGTCGGTGTAGATACCTTCGCCGCCTGTCGTGGTGTTGGCGCGGCAATAGAGGAACTGCAGCCCGTGCGGGCATTCGCGTGTCGGCATGTCGATGTGCTGCGGAAGGGCGTCCGAGGTAAAGGCGTTTGAATCGGGTATGTCTTTGATTTCGAGCGTATAGGACCGTCCGAAGTTTGATTCACGCACCGGTCCGATGCGCTCCACCACACTTTCCAGCAGTCCGTCCTTCAGGGGCAGGTTCTGAAGGCGCGCGACGCCATAATCGCGGACCGCTTCCAGCCAGGCCAGAAACGCCGCTTCGTCCGCCAGGGCCACGGGACCGTCGAAGGTCGGTGGCGTGGGCTGTGTTGCCGCGGTCCAGAGCACCCGAGTGTCGTCTCTCTCGATGTCTCCGAACCATCCGTGGGCACGCAACCAGCCAGGGTGAAAGCGGCTCACATGGCCACCGTGAGACCAGGTGACGGTCAGCGCGCCGGTGCCGTCAATGTCGGCGGCCTGTGCCGTCAGGTTCTCCGGCAGTTCGAGTGGCGAGATTACGGCCTCGCGCGATATCGGGTGGATCGTTGCGTCGTCCGGGCTGTTCTCGCGCAGGAAGAACGCGTGAAAGGCGCATGTTTTGCCGTCGTCCCATGCCACTTGGACGGCGGCACCCACGGCGTGCGCTCCTGTCAATCGGTGAGACACCGGCCAGACATCGAAGTCGGGTGTGGTGGGAAGAGTGCCCATAGCGCAGATCTCCTGTAGGTGCCGGAAAAGCTTATGGGGTCTTGCAAGAAATTGCTTGACGCTGATTTGCGTTTTCTTGATGAATTTGAGCAATGCCTTGCCAGATTGACATTGTTCTCGTCGATGGATTCCCGTTGCTCTCGGTGACGCTGGCGATCGAACCGCTGCGGGTTGCCAACCGGGAGAGTCTCGGCGAGGCCTATGCCTGGCGGCTGCTTTCAGCCGATGGTGGAGCAATGCGGTCGTCCAGCGGCATCGAGTTGCCGACAGATCAGATTGATGAGCGGGCGGCGGATGTGGTGCTCCTTTTGTCGTCCTATCATCCCGAAACCGCACTGTCGCCGGCGCTCATCAATTGGTTGAAAGCGCGGGCGAGGATCGGGACCCTGATGGGCTGCGTTGATACCGGTGCTCTCATCTTTGCCGAAGCAGGCCTCCTGTTGCGTAGGCCGGCAGCGGTGCACTTCGAGGCGATTGCGGGATATGTCGCGCAATACTCCGAAGAACTGTTCGTCGATCGATTGTTTGATTTCTCGCCGCCGCGCTGTTCAAGCGCCGGGGGCGTTGCGACCTTCGACATGATCCTGGCGCTCATCGCGCATTTCTCCGGAGCGGACCATGCACGGCGTGTGTCTGAAGTGCTCACATATCTGCCGTCCGATCATCCCGGCGCGCAAGAGCGACTGTCGGCAGACCGCTCGCTCGCTTTCGTCAACCGGGACCTTGCACGCGCGGTCGATATCATGATGTCGACATTGGATGCGCCGGTCAGCATTGCCGAAATCGCGGTGCGGCTCAATGTGCCGGTCTGGACCCTGGCCCGCCTGTTCCGGCGTTACCTGCATCTGACGCCGGCGGCGTACTACCTGCGTCTGCGCCTCAATCGGGCGCGCAATCTGGTTCGGAACTCACACCACCGGGCAGGGGAAATCGGTTCACTCTGCGGTTTTGAAAACCATGAAACCTTCACCCGGGCCTACAAGCGCCGGTTTGGACTGCCGCCGTCGCACGATCGCGTCGCAGCAGCCGGTGGCCAACTTTAGCTCAAGAGTCCATTGGCAGCGTCCGGTGTTGTGTTTGTCACATTTCTTCGCCAAAGAACGACCGTGTCTTGCGCCATCCCCCGAGACGGTGCAAAACAGCGCGCAGACAACAGAGACAGGATCAATGTCACAGGCAAACGGCATAAACCGGCGCAAGGCGGTGGGTGTTCCCGTCGGCGGCGTTACCGTCGGCGGCGATGCGCCGATCGTGGTGCAGTCGATGACCAACACCGACACGGCGGATGTTGACGGCACAGTCCAGCAGGTCGCGGCCCTGGCACGGGCGGGCTCTGAGCTGGTACGGATCACGGTGGACCGCGACGAAGCGGCCGCCGCGGTGCCGCATATCCGCGAAAAGCTCGACGCCATGAACGTGAATGTGCCGCTCATCGGCGACTTTCACTATATCGGCCACAAGCTCTTGAACGATCACCCGGCCTGCGCCGAGGCCTTGCAGAAGTACCGGATCAATCCGGGCAATGTGGGCTTCCGCGAGAAACGCGACACCCAGTTCTCCTCGATGATCGAGACGGCGCTCAAATATGACCGGCCGGTGCGGATCGGCGTCAACTGGGGCAGCCTGGATCAGGAACTCCTGACCCGGCTGATGGACGAGAATGCGCAGGCAGCCGAACCGATGGACGCGCGCGCCGTCATGCACGAGGCGATCGTGCAGTCGGCAACCCTGTCGGCGGAGCGGGCCGAAGCGCTCGGCATGGGCCGCGACAAGATCATCCTGTCGGCCAAGGTGTCCAATGTTCAGGATCTGATCATCGTCTATCAGATGCTGGCGCAGCGCTGCGATCATGCGCTGCATCTGGGGCTGACCGAAGCCGGCATGGGATCGAAGGGCATCGTCGCCTCGACGGCGGGGCTTTCGGTTCTGCTGCAGCAGGGCATTGGCGACACGATCCGGATTTCGCTCACCCCCGAGCCCGGCGGCGACCGAACGCAGGAAGTGGTGGTCGGCCAGGAAATCCTCCAGTCCATGGGATTCCGCGCCTTCGTTCCGATGGTGACGGCGTGCCCGGGGTGCGGGCGCACCACGTCCACGGTGTTTCAGGAACTCGCCAAGGACATTCAGGCGCATATCCGCATGCGCATGCCGGTGTGGCAGGACAAGTACACCGGATTTGAAGACCTGCAACTGGCGGTCATGGGCTGCATCGTCAACGGGCCCGGCGAGAGCAAGCATTCCGATATCGGCATCTCGCTTCCCGGCACCGGCGAGCAGCCGGCGGCGCCGGTCTTCATCGACGGCAAGAAGGCGATGACCCTGCGCGGCGAAAACCTCGCAGACCAGTTCAAGGATATCGTCGAGGACTATGTCGACAAGCGTTACGGTGCGGGCGAGGGTCAGGCGTAGACCTTCTCCAGCGCCGGCGCATCGGGTTGCACCAGAAGCTCGGTGAAGAACATCTCGTATTCGCGTTTCAGGAGGGCCGCCTTCGGGCGGAGCGATACATGGCCGCGGATCTGCAGCAGCCTGACGCGCATCCAGCAGGCGAGGACTCCGGCAGCCCTGTCCGTGATGCCGAGCGGATCGTCCTGACCGGCGGCGCGCACGCTCAACAGCTTCTGTGAGATCGTGTCCAGAAGATCGTCCGGCATGCGCTCGATGTCCATTGCAACGACCACCATGTAACGGGACCGGGTGTATCTCTGGTCCGGCGGCCATATCTCATTCATCCAGCGAACCACACCATCCGCCAGGTCGTCTGCATAACCCGTGTCCGTGTTCACGCGGGACGTAACCCGTACAAGTACGTGCTCACAGCTCGTGAGCGTGGCCTCGTCGACCACGCGCACGACACCCGTGGACCACTTCACCGGAACTCATCCTCTTGTTGCTGCAAGATCGGAGTTACTCAACCACCCGATCGCGATCGACTCCAACATTTCAGAGCGGAACCGGACGTATAACCGGTATTCACTTTTCCTCATCCCACTCTGGGGGTCATTTGATCATGACGGCCGCCGGCGACCAAGCACTTCGCCGGAACGCCGGGGGATCTGTGGATGACCTGTGGATATCGTGCGAGTGCAAGCGGACTTCATTCGCCTGCGCGGATCCCTCCCGGGGCGGTGTCGAAACATACGAAACACGATTGTCCTCTTCTGCAATCGAACTGAAACAGCCCGCACCCATCTGAGCGCCAACGGTGGACGTGCCTGCAGGGGCGCGTTCACGAGTACTCAAGAACAGGAACAAGATCATGAGAAAAGTACTAATAGCCCTATTCGCTCTGGGCATCGGCGCTGTTTCCCTGTCGGCGATGTCGGGTTCGGCCGAAGCCGGTGGCCGGCACGGCTGGAACGGATGGCATAGCTGGAACGGCGGATACAGTTGGAACCACGGCTATCGCGGGCGTTTCAGCCAGCGTCGGCGTGGCGGAATCCGGCATTTCAGCGGCGGCGGCTGCCGGTTCTACCTGAGGAAAGCCAGGCGCAGCGGAAGTTCCCACTGGTGGAGGAAGTACAACTGGTGCGTCCAACGTCACGGTTACTAGACCCGTTCCCCTCTTGTCTTTGCCCGGCTTGAACGGGCAATCCAGTAGCCTCATGTCATGCGAAGACGCGCGGCCATGCCACAGCCGGACATCCGGCTGATACTGGATCCTCCGGTCAAGCCGGAGGAAGACAAAAGGGGGCCAGAGGAAGACAAAAGGGGGCCGGAGGAAGACAAAACGCGTAAGCTTCGTGGCCAATCCGAAAGAACGGCTGCGCCGGCTTACAACACCTGAATTCCGCGTGGCAGGCGGCTCGCAATCCTGGCCCGGTCTTCGTAAAACAGAAATGTTTCGATGGTTGCCGACAGGCCGGTCTTGCCGGGTGCGAAGAAGTTGCACTCGTGGTTGACCACGGTCATGGGCGCGAAGACCTCGTCCTGCCCGGTCATCGACAGGTCGTAGATGTAGGCTCCGACCCAGTCGGGAGGGAAGGCGAGGCCCAGCTCGTAGCCGCCTGACCAGTAGGCCTGGTCCAGGATCTCCGCTTGCGCATAGTGATCGCGAACCGCTTCCAGGAGTGTGCGGACGGACAGACCGGGCCGCAGCATCTCCTCGATGAGGTCGAAGGCCGCGATTGATTTCTCATGCAGATCGCGTGCTTCTCCCGGTGGCTCGCCGAGCCAGAAGCTGCGGCAGACGTTGGCGTGATAGCGCTTGTAGACGCCGCAGATGTCGACGTTCACCCGTTCGCCCTGCGCCAGTTTCTTGCGGCTGGCCAGAGGATGCAGGCAATTGGACCGGAAGCCGGAGATGACCGGCGGCAGGATGGCCGGGAACTCGCCGCCGGCGCGGGTCATGGCGGCGATCATTTCACCGAAGACCTCGAGCTCCATGACGCCGGGGCGGATGGCATCGCGGGCGGCCGCCATGCCGATGTCGGCGATGCGCGCGGCCTCTTCCAGGGCTCCCATTTCCAGCGGCGATTTGATGTGGCGCACTTTGCGGACGATATTGGTGGCATCGCTCACCTGGCAGCCCGCTTTTTCGAAGCCGTCGCGCATGCGCCCGGCAATGACCGGATTGGGCCGGTAGTTGTAAAGCTCAAGCCCGGCGCGCCCCTTGAGCCAGTCTTCGGCGCCGAGTTCGCGCAGGATGAAGGGCAGGCCGTCGCGTCGGGCCTCCAGCGGAAAGATCCGGACGTCTTCGGACACCGCGCCAATGGCGGTCAGCATGGCTTCGCTCGGGGTCTCGAAGTGAATCGGCCGGGCATGGTCCACATGCACCGCGAGGCCGCTGGTCGGCGGAAAAGCCCGCCCGCTCTGGGCCTGGTACCATTCGCCCTGGAAGCCGGTGAGGTAGTAAAGGCTTTCAGGCGCGGTGGCGAACAGGAGATCGATGCCTGCTTCGGCCATGGCGCGGCGCACTTTGTCGAGGCGCGTCTCGAATTCACTCGCCGGAAACGGCAGTTCCTTGTGTTCGCCAGCGGCGGCGAGGGCCTCTTCGAAATTCTGCTGCATAAGTGTGCTCCTGTGGGCGCAGAGATTACGCATGACCATGCGCAAGCGCCATACCTGCGCAAGAAACGGAATGCCCGGCGATGCGCAGTGCACTAGGCTTGGCAGGCATATCAAACGGAGCGCGGATTAATGTCTGGACGGATTGCACGTGTGTTTGAGGGCATGGACTGGGCGGCGATGGCCGACAGCCTTGCGCGATACGGCTATGCCACCACGGGACAATTGCTGTCCGCGGGTGACTGCGCGGAGGCTGCTCAATGGTTCGATGACGATGATCGTTTCCGCAGCCACATCGTCATGGCGCGGCACGGGTTCGGGCAGGGGGAGTACAAATACTTCTCCTATCCCCTGCCGAACATGGTGCAGGAATTGCGGGCCGCGGCCTATCCGAAGGTGGCGGGCATTGCCAATGACTGGGCGAAGCAGCTGGGAAACGAAAATGCGTTTCCCCAAACGCTGGAAGGCATGCTTCAGCGCTGTCACGAAGCGGGCCAGGAGCGCCCGACGCCGCTGCTTCTGCGCTATGGCCCGGAAGACTACAACTGCCTGCACCAGGATCTCTACGGCGAGCATGTCTTTCCGATCCAGCTCGCGGTGCTGCTGGATGAGCCCGGCGAGGACTTCGAGGGCGGTGAGTTCGTGCTCACCGAGCAGCGCCCGCGCATGCAGTCGCGCGCCGAAGTGGTGCTGCTACGGCGCGGAGAGGGCGTCCTGTTCGCGGTCAGCCACCGGCCCAAGCAGGGCACGAAAGGCATTTACCGGGTCAACATGCGGCATGGGGTGAGCCGGGTGCGCGCCGGCCGGCGCCACACTCTCGGCATTATCTTTCACGATGCCGCCTGAGGCCTTGTATTCACAAAGGTGAACCGGTCAAACCGTCCCGGAGATTGTCCGGACCCGGCTCGAAAGGCGGCGTTGGAAGGAAACGGTTTTTCCGGATCAAGCGATCCACCGGTCTTAGGTCGCTTGGTGCATCTGGAAGCGACGCTGCGTGGGTTCGTGGCCTTCACGCATGCATTGTGCGCATCTGAAAGAAAGCCGACGGTACGGACGCTTGTCCTGCTCGTTTGCGCCAATTTCCCGGCCTCCCAAATGCGCAGGGGGACGCTGGAAATTTGGACCAAACGGCGTTGCCGCCGGTGTCGGTCACGCTCAATTTCGTCACATTCAGGTGTAACATTGACCGTGTTAAGGACCTGCGATGGTCAACCAAAGACGCTTGCGTGGTGTTAGTTGTTTGAATGTTCCCGGTGTGATTTCGAAGCGTCGCCGTTCGGATCCGGGGCGGGTTTGATCTGGAGTTCAAGATGTGGCGCGCGGCCGGTGTGGCCTTCCTTTGTGTTTTGAGTTCTTCAGCGATCGCGGAGCCGGTCGTTCTTGTCTCCAACGACGGATTCATCAGTTTCGAAGGCGAGCTTCTGGCGCTCGACGACAACTTCTATGTCGTCAGGACTTCTGTGGGCGAAGTCAGAATTCCCGTATCGGACGTGAGCTGCAAGGGCGCGGGCTGTCCGGTCGCCGTGCCTGTGGCCGACGCGGGTGATCAGGTGCCGCCGGAACTGACCACTGACCGGCAAATCAAATTGTTCAAAGACTTTATCGAGTGGCGCAAGAACCTTGCGAACTGAAGCCGCCGGACGCGATGGAGCGCATCCCACCACAACAGACCTAACTAAACTGCCAGTCCAACTCTTCCAACAATTCGACGTCCAGAGATCATCATGAAATTGTTCAGTCTGCTTACAACCCTTACCTTCGCCGGCGCCATGAGCGTTGGCGCGACCTTCAATCCGACCCCATCGATGGCGCTGTCATTGGAATGTGGCGCATCTTACAAGGTTGTGCGTGGCGACAGCCTCAGCCTCATTGCGAAGCGCGCTTATGGAGACGGTGCCAACTTCCAGTTCATCTATAGCGCAAACTCCCAGGCGATTGGGTCAAACCCGGGGTTGATCGCCATAGGGGCGGTACTGCAGATTCCCTGTCTGGACAAGGTGACGCCCTCCCACGCGGACACCTCCGCCATACGTCGAGAGCCGACAACCAAGGCGTTGCCGGCGCCCAAGCCGCGCCAGATCCGGGTCATCGTCGGGACCGACTGGGCGCCGTTCACCGATGAATCTCAGGAGCAGGGCGGCATGATGACCGAGGTCACCAACGTCGCGCTTTCCTATGCCAAGGGCAAGCCGGAGTACAAGATCGACTTCATCAACGATTGGGGTGCGCATCTGCAGCCGCTGATCAGCGACCATGCCTATGACTTCAGCATCGCCTGGTTCAAGCCGAACTGTGATGTGGTCGACCGGTTGAGCGATGACTCCAAGTTTCGCTGCAATAATCTCGACTGGTCGGCACCCCTGTTCGAGCAGATCATCGGCTATTATACCCGGGCCGACCATCCCCGGCCTGCGACCTACAAGGACCTGTTCGGTCTGACCGTCTGCCGTCCGTCTGGCTACGCCACCTTCATGATGGAGGAGAACAATCTGGTCGAGCCCAATATTGTTTTTAAGCGTCCCGATAAAACCACCGACTGTTTCAAGGGGCTGGTCGACGGCACCTATGATGCCGTTGTTTTGGCGTCGGACACAGCCGCGGGAGCCATCAACGAGATCGGCGCCAAGGACAAAGTCGCCTTCCACGAACATCTGTCGCAGATTGCGACGATGCATGCGGTGATCGCCAAGACCAATCCGCGCGGCAAGGAGTTCCTGGCGGCGCTGGACAGCGGCATCCAGAAGCTCAAGGAATCTGGCGAATGGTTCCAGATTGTCGCCAGGCACATGGCGCAGCACCGCGCCAAAACGCAGTAGGACCTGAAGTTTTTCCTGCTCGCGCCTGCTGCCATCTGGCGACGCACGCGCCGGGCCGCACTGCCGGAACGCCAACCGCGCCCGCGTCCTGCAAAGGAGGCGGGCGCATTTGCGCCAGGCCTCAGGTGCCCCGAAGTTCGCAGCGGAGGGCGCGGTGTGATGACACAGAGGTTACTGCTGCCGGCCACGCCCGCTCATTTTTGACACATTCGGTTGTAACATGAACGCTGTTACGAGCGAATTATGGCCAACAGAGGACGCTCACGCGGCGATCCGTGTTTATGCGCTCTCGTTGCCGTGTTGGGGCGTTGTTGATTAAGTCCGGGCAAGGGGCGATCTGGAGATCTGTATGTGGCGCGCGGCCAGTTTTGCACTCTGTTTCTTGAGTTCAGTGATTTTAACTCCGGTTGCAATTGCGGAGCCGGTGGTTCTCGTCTCCACTGACGGGTTCATCAGTGTCGAGGGTGAGCTGATGGATTTCGATGACAATTTCTATCTCGTCAAGACGTCGGTGGGCGAAGTCAGAATTCCGGTCTCGGATGTGCGTTGCGAAGGTGCGGCCTGTCCCGCTCCGCGCCAGATCCGGGTCGTTGTCGGGACCGACTGGGCGCCGTTCACGGACGAAAGCCAGGAGCAGGGCGGCATGATGACCGAGGTCACCAATGTCGCGCTGTCTTACGCCGAGGGCACGCCGGAGTACAAGATCGACTTCATCAACGATTGGGGCGCGCATCTGCAACCGCTGATCAGCGACCACGCCTATGATTTTAGCATCGCCTGGTTCAAACCGAACTGCGCTGTGGTGGAACGCCTGAGCGATGATTCCAAGTTTCGCTGCAACAACCTCGACTGGTCGGCACCCTTGTTCGAACAAAACATTGGCTACTACACCCGGGCCGACCATCCGCGCCTTGTGACCTATAAGGATCTGTTCGGTCTGACCGTCTGCCGCCCGTCCGGCTATGCCACCTTCATGATGGAGGAAAACAATCTGGTCGAGCCGAACATCGTTTTCAAGCGTCCCGGCAAGACCACGGACTGCTTCCAGGGGCTGGTCGACGGCACGTATGATGCAGTTGTCCTGGCGTCCGACACCGCCGAAGGCGCCATCAACGAGATCGGCGCCAAGGACAAGGTCGCCTTCCACGAACATCTGTCCCAGGTTGCGACGATGCATGCGGTGATTTCCAAGACCAACCCGCGCGGCAAGGAGTTCCTGGCGGCGCTCGACAGCGGCATCCGGAAAATCAAGCAAACCGGCGAATGGTTCCAGATTGTCGCCCGGCACATGGCGCAGCACCGCGCCAAAACGCAGTAGATCCGATGCGCCGTTCGCATCAGGGGCTGATCCTCACATTCAGTTTTTTGCGTCGCCGTCGAAATATGAACCAGCACGACCACAGGACCGCATAGAGAAACAGCGATGCGAATATCGCCGGCCTGGGATCCTCCACCGAACTGATCGAACCTGCGTAAGCCGCAATCAGGGCATAGGGGAACGTGCTGATCGTGAAGAGCAGCCCATAGCGCCAAATCGCCATCCTGGTGGCGCCGGCCATACACGCGGTGACTTCGGGTATCATCGGTGCAGCGCGGGAAAGGACAATCATCGCGGGGCCGCTCCTTTGAAACTCCGAATTGAGTGCGGCCTTTTGCTGTTCGTCCCTGACCAGCAGGTCAATGCCTTTTTCTCCCCACCGCCAACTGAGGGCATAGCCCGTGAACGCGGCACAGCTCATGCCGGCGAAAGCCGTCATGGCCCCGGCCGGAAAACCCAGAAAGTAACCGGACAGAAGCGTGATGGTCAGCGTTGGTACGGCAACAAACAGATCGGAGAACAGCAACACGATGACGGCCGCGATGACATAAGCCGGTTCAATCTCATTCGCCAGAGCAAGCCAGGTCCGGACATTCTCGACGGTCAAAACACCGAGCAGCCGGCCGACAATGAAAGTCGAAGCGAAGATGCAGACGAGGACCAGCATGACCTTCAGGAGTGGACGCATCAGCTTTCTCCGGTCAGGCTGATTTCATTATTTTTCGCGCGAGCGGCGGAAGGAAGCGGGCAATCGGACGAAGCAACTTGACCCTGCCGATGTCGATCGGGCTCTTGCCCCGCAGAATGCCATCGATGATCCGGCACGCCGCGTCATCCGCCTGCAGCTTTCCCGATCCACGTCCCTTGGTCATTGCCGTATCGACCAGCGGCAGAAAGACCTGCATGACCTTGATGTTGGTGTTCTCCAACTGGTGCGACAGAGACTGGGAGAAGATGTTCAGACCGCCCTTGGTCGCACAATAGACTGCCGATGATGTCTTCGGCACCAGAGCCAGTCCGGAATTGATGTTCAAGATGAACGCTTCCGGTGCCCGTTTCAGCGCCGGCAGCAGTCCGGCGCAGAGCTGACAGGGGCTTGTCAGGTTCACCGCCACTTCAGATGCAATGCTTTCATAGCTGAAATCGACGTCAAGGAACGCAGGGGTGTGCTGCACAGCCGCATTGTTGATCAGTCCATCAATGTGGTCATATCGCTCCAAAATCGCTGCGGCGCAGGCTGTCACTTGATCTCCAAATGCAAGGTCGGTTTCGAAAACCGCTATTTTCGGCAGGGTTTTTCGCAGCGTTTCCAGACCACTCGAGGGGCGGGCCACCACGATGAGTTCATTGTTGTCGTAAAGCTGTCGAACGAGTTCCAGACCAAGGCCGGACGCTCCCCCTGTTATGATGATCCGGTTGTTCACAAGTTGCATAACGCACGTCCTCGGTTCCACGTCTATTTTCGGTGCGGCTTGGCGCCGGCTGCGGTGGGAAGTAGGACGGAAAGCGCCGGCTGTAATTAACCCAGGTTAATTGGATGTCACTTCAAGATATTGTTGCCGAGTTCGGTGTCGCGGTGACCGCTGATGCGGGAGACCATCTTTTCCGGCAGGGAGAGGCGGATCGCCATTTCTACATCGTGCAGGAAGGCCTGCTGAAAGCCTATTATCTCTCCGAGGACGGTAAGGAGAGCATTAAGTCCTTCCTGACGCCGGGTGATGTCATTGGCAGCCTCTCCGCGGTCAGAGGTGATGGCGGATGCAGCTTCAGCCTCATTTGCTTGCAGCCCTGCACCCTGTCAAAGGTGCCCTTCGACACGGTTTTTCAGGCGGTACAGCACGACGCGCAGATAGGGGTTGTTGTGACCGAATTCCTGATGATGTTTGCCATGAAAAAGGAACGGCGTGAGTAT
This sequence comes from Hyphomicrobiales bacterium, assembly GCA_021775615.1. Lineage (GTDB taxonomy): Bacteria > Pseudomonadota > Alphaproteobacteria > Rhizobiales > JAJFHB01 > JAJFHM01. The sequence goes on along the minus strand of JAJFHL010000224.1, from coordinate 6,791 downwards.
GAACTGCTGTGTCTGTCGGCGGAGGAGCGCTATCGGCGGCTGTATGCCAGCCGGCCGGAACTGCTGAACATGATCCAGCAGAGCGACATTGCGCTTTATCTGGGTGTCACGCCGGTTGGCTTGAGCAGAATAAAGAAGCGTGTGGAAAGCTCGAGCTGACTGCTTCTCGAATGTCCGCGACGTGACGCAAAGTCCGAATTCGGCGTGCCTGTACAGCGTGCGAAAGGTAGATGAGAGCGGAAGCCCGGTCCTCAGGCGTCAGGTGTACGCCCTTTGACTGCCGTCATCCGCGGCCGCACATACGAGGACGACCGGTTCTGGAAATGCGCTCTCAGTAAAGGATCTTCTTGTAGCGCTCGACCATCTCGGCCTGCGGTTCGGCTTCGACATGCTCGCCGATCTGATCCTTGAGCATCTCTCCGATGGAGGGCAGGGCGGTGCGGGGGATCCGGGTCTCCGGGTCCCAGAGTTTCGAGCGCATCAGCGCCTTGGCGCAGTGCAGATAGGCCTCGTCGACAGTGACGACCAGGACGGTCGCGGGGAGGCGGCCCTTGACCTCGAAACGGGCGAGCAGGTCCTCGTCGTCATGGATGGCGGCCTGGCCGTTGATGCGCAGGGTCTCGTTGACGCCCGGGATCAGGAACAACAGCCCGACGGCCGGATGGGTCAGGAGGTTGGTCATGGTGTCGAGGCGGTTGTTGCCGGGCCGGTCGGGGATCGCCAGGCGGTTGTCGTCGAGCACCTGGACGAAGCCCGGCTCTTCGCCGCGCGGGGAAACATCGCCGCGGCCGTCCGGCCCGCCCGAGCCGATCAGCATGAAGGGCGACAGCTCGATGAAGCGGCGGCAGTGTTTGTCGAGGCGGGAGAGCTGCTTTTCGACGGCGCGGCCGGTGGCCTCGCGGTAGTGCTGCCTCAACGCGTCCTGTGAGGTGATCTGGGCCATCGTCTGGTTCTTTCGGTGTCTACTTCTTCCGTTCGACCATGAAATGAGCGGCCTGTTTGAGGGTGTCCGCGGCCGCGCCGTAGGGCTCCAGGGCCGCGCAGGCTTCATCGGCGATCTCATGGGCGCGCTTGCGGGCGCCGTCGAGACCGAGCAGGTCGATGAACGTGGCCTTGCCGGCCTCGGCGTCTTTTTGCGTGCGTTTGCCGAGTTCTTCCGCCGTGCTTTCCGCGTCGAGCAGGTCGTCGGCGATCTGGAAGGCGAGGCCGACACGGTCGGCATAGGTGCGCAGCGCCGCACGGTCCTTGTCGCCGGTCTGGCCGAGAACCGCACCCGCCTCGCAGGAAAAGCGAAACAGCGCGCCGGTTTTCAGGCTTTGCAGCAGTATCGTCTCGTCCAGGGTGGTCGAAGGCCTGGTCTCCGCTTCGAGATCAAGCATCTGGCCGCCGACCATGCCTTCGGCGCCGGAGGCGTGGGCCAGCATGGCGAGCAATTCGCAGCGCACCTGCGGCTCGGGATGGGTTTCGGGGGCGCTCAGGATCTGAAAGGCGCAGGTCTGCAAACCGTCGCCGGCGAGGATGGCGGTCGCCTCGGAAAAGGCGATGTGGGTGGTCGGCTTGCCGCGGCGCAGGTCGTCGTCATCCATGGCCGGCAGGTCGTCATGGACGAGGGAATAGCAGTGAATGCACTCGATCGCGCAGCCGGTGCGCAGGGCATGGGTGCGCTCGACATCGAACAGGCGGGCCGCTTCGGTGACGAAGAACGGGCGCAGGCGCTTGCCCTGTCCAAGGGCGGAATAACGCATCGCATCGACGACGGCGCCCGCAGGCGCGCCATTGAACGCAAGGAGGTCTGACAGCATCGCGTCAATGTCGTCGGCGGTCTGTTTAAGTGTGTCTTCGAAACCCATGGCCCAGCACCGTCTTCTTGTCTTGTGAGTTGCCTGAACTCCGCTTGATAAGGGGTCGGGCGGTTCACATCAACATGCAATGCTTCGGGTAGGGCCAGGGCGCCGCCGAGGCGGGCCTGCCTCATCAGGTGATCGTGAGCATGCCCATCCACAAGATGGCAACCACCCGCATGAAAGCGGATGTGGACTGCATTCCTTGATACCGGCCGGCGCTGCGCCACACGGCGACGATGGCGAAGACGTTGTAGGGGATCGAAACTCCGTAACCGATGACGGCCGCCGCAACGGGATGGCCGCTGGTGACCAGGGTCACGAAGGCGATTGAGGTGGCGATGTTGACGATCAGCCCATAGGCGATCACGTAGCGCCAGAACGTGTCGTGCAGATCATGTTCTCCGCGCCACAGGCGGGCGATGAGGGCGCCGTTCACGTGGCGTCCGCCGTGCCGGTCGAACCCCAGGGGCGACCGACGCGTGACGGGGGTTTTGCCTTGGCCGGTGTTTGCGTGCGGGCGGTTTGCGTCCGCGCCCGTGGCGGCGCGGTCTCAAGCGGTGTCGGCGGCTCGGTCTCGGCAGGCGGATTTTGGATTTCGGCGGGCTGCGGCGGTGACGGGACCGGCGGCTCTGGTTGCCTCTCCGGGGAAACAAGGGGCAGGGCATGGACTGTGCCCCAGTCGCGCAGGGCAAACAGCACCGGGGTCAGGGTTCGGCCCCGTTCGGTCAATGAATATTCCACCTTGGGCGGCACCTGCGGATAGACTTTTCGGTGCACCATGCCGTCCGCTTCAAGTTCGCGCAACTGATGGGTGAGCATGCGCTGGGTGATGTTTGGCATCAGCCGGCGCAGTTCATTGAACCGGCATGTATCTTCGACGAGGTTCAGGAGGATAACGGGCTTCCATTTGCCGCCGATGATATCGAGAGCGGCCTCGACGGGGCATTCGAAATAGTCCTGATGGCGCTGTTTTCGGCTCATCGAATCATCTGGTAGTATATAATAGGACACTATATGCTAAATTAATGCGTACTTGTCAATTGCGTATGCGAAAGTACTTTCTCCAGTGTAGATCCGAAACCAACCAAGTGCCGGGGCGGCAGGATCGTCCCGCATTCCCTGGAGAAAACGAGCTATGCTGGATTCCTTTGTCACTACCACCCGGGCCGTCATTGTCGCCGGCCTCGCAGCGGCCCTGGCCGCTGTTGCATCTCCCGCCAAAAGCGGCGATGCGCCCGTTCTTGGACACGAAACCTACGGCGCCGGCGCGGAAAAGGTGATGGTCCTCCACGACTGGATGGGCGATGCGGCCAACTACGAGCCCGTCAAAGCCTATCTCGATGGCGAGGCCTTTACCTTCGTCTTCGCCGATCTGCGCGGCTATGGCCGTTCGCAGACACTGAAAGGCGCCTACACGGTGGAAGAGATCGCCGCGGACGCCCTTGCGCTCGCCGATGCGATGGGTTGGGGCCGCTTTCACATTGTCGGTCATTCGATGAGCGGCATGGCGGTGCAGCGCCTTGCCATCGATGACTGGACCGGTGGCGCCAGACGCCTCAAGAGTATCGTCGCCATTACGCCGGTGACGGCCGATGGCTATCCCGCCAGCGAGGAAGACCGGGCGTTTCTGTGGAGTGCGATCCACAACGAGGAGGTCTCGCAAATGGCGTTCGGCGCCCTGACCGGCGGCAGGCTCGGCGCCATGTGGGCCCGGGTCAAAACCGCAAGGACCCTCGCAACTTCCGATGCCGGTGCCCTGAAGGGCTATTACGAAATGTGGCTGAATGCGGATTTTTCCGCCGATGCGGCCATCGCCGGAATGGCGACACCCATGCGCGTCATCGGCGGACGTAACGACCTGCCGGGCTTTCAGGAGGAAAAGTACCAGGCGACCTTTCCGGTCTGGTATCCGAACGTGGAACTCCGGTTCATAACCGACGCGGGCCACTATCCGATGCAGGAGACGCCAGCCTACCTCGCCGCGCTGGTGCAGGAGTTTCTGCTCCAGCACTCCGGACAATAGCGACATGCCGGCGGCGGGACGTTGTGATCAAATCCCCGCCGCCATTTCTAAGGTGCGCTTTCAGGTCGCGTGCTATAAGGCGTTTCGGTCAGTTGAATGCAGGAGAGGTGCCGGTCATGGCGAAAATCGAAGGTGGGTGTTTGTGCGGTGCGGTGCGCTATTCGAGCGATGACGATCCGCTCAACCAGACCATATGCCATTGCAAACACTGCCAGAAACAGGCCGGGTCCGCCTTTTCGCTGGTGGTTGCCGTGTTCCGGTTCGGGCTCGACGTGCAAGGCGAACTGGCGACTTACGAGGATGTCGGTGACAGCGGCCAGGCGGTGCTGCGGAAATTCTGCGCCAAATGCGGGTCGCCGGTCATTTCCGATCTCGTCTCGGTTCCCGACGTTGTGTTCATCAAAGCGGGTACGCTGGACGATACCAGCTGGCTCAAGCCGGATGCGCACATCTGGGCGGAGCACAGGCAGGAATGGGTAAACGTGGCGGAGGAATTACAGAGTTTTCCGCGCAATCCGTCCATCGGGTAACATGCAAATTGGATACTAAGTATGTAAAATATACTTAGTATAACGACAGCCTATATAGCGGAATTTGCCTTTTTCGGCTCAGGATCTGGCCAGCGCTGCCTCGACCCAGTCGAGCCGGTCCTGTCCAAAGTGCATTTCATTGTCGACGAACATTGTCGGGGCGCCGAAAATGCCGCGGTCGACCCCGATCTGGGTTGAATCGATCAACGCCTGCTTGATCTCGGGCTGCTGAATTGCCTCCGCCATGGCGGGGGCATCAAGACCGGCCGCCTCGACGACCGCCTTGATCTCCGCCGGGTTCGCCATGTCGCGGCCGGCCGCCCACACCGCTTCGAACATCGCGGCGTTGTAGGGTTCGATGCAACCCTTCGACTTGGCCCAGATGGCGCCGCGCATGATCGGCAAGGTGTTGATGATGAAGTAGGGGTTCTTGGTGAAGGGCACGCCGTAACGGTTGGCAAAACGCACCATGTCGTCGAACATCCATTCGCCCTTTGGCTTGATGGCGACGGGGGTGGTGCTTTCGACCGCCTGGAATACACCGCCGAGCAGGATCGGCTCATAGATGAGCTCGGCCCCGTGTTTTTCGCAGATCGCCGGCAACTGCGTCCACGCGAGATAGGCGGTCGGGCTGCCGAAATCGTAGTAGAAATCCACTTGCTTGGTCATATGCGGCAGTCTCCTTGTCGTCTCTCGCCTACCAGGGTTCGAGATAAGTACGCACGTCGGTTTCAAAGGTCCAGGCGGAACGCGGCTGAATATACAGATGCCAGTAGAGTTCGGCCAGATCGTCGGGCTGCATGATCCCGTCCTCCGGCCGGCTTTCGAACCATTCGGGAAACAGCTCACGGGTCCATTGCGTGTTGATCGGTCCATCGATCACCACATGGCCGACATGAATGCCCTTGGGCCCGAGTTCACGGGCCATGGACTGGGCCAGCGCCCGCAGAGCGTGCTTGCCGCCGGCAAAAGCCGCAAACCCGTCGGCGCCGCGTATGCTGGCCGTGGCGCCGGTGAACAGGATTGTTCCGCGGCCGCGCCCGACCATGCGGCGCGCCGCTTCGCGGCCGTTCAGGAAACCGGCAAAGGCGCACATTTCCCAGACCTTGCGATAGACCTGGGACGTGGTTTCCAGGACCGAGAAGCGCACATTGCCGCCGACATTGAAAACCAGAACCTCGACCGGGCCGATTTCGCTTTCGACTTTCTCGAAGAGGTCTGTCACCTGGTCTTCATCGCGCGCGTCGGAATGGATGGCGGTCACCGCGCCGCCCGGCTCCCTTATGGAATCCGCGACCGCTTCAAGATCGCCGCGCCGCCGCGTGACAACCGCATGAAACCCTTCCCGGGCGAAACGCCGGGCGATGGCGCCGCCGAGAAAGTCCCCCGCACCGATGACCAGGGCGACCTTGCTGCGTTCTGACTCTGACATGAATTTTGGCCCAGGATGAAAGGTCGCATGCTCGTGCATGCGTGCGGCCGGCGCAAGGGGCAGTATTTCGTGTGCACAATAGTTTCGACCATCGGATTGCAGTATGGTGCCGCGGTGCCAAACTTGTGGATGAGAGGCGATGTGGGACTTCGAATGGTGGCGTTATCCTCCTACCAAGGACGGCGCTCTGCCGGTTGTCATGTGGGCGGCGACCTTTGCAGTGCTATGGCTGTTGGGGATGGACGCGGTCTATGCCGGGCTGTTGGCCGTCGGGGCCATGCTGGTGACGTCGGTTGTTGTTCTGCTGATCCAACGGTTCACCGGTGATCGCTGATGCCCCCCGTGCCGCGACCGGGCCGCAACCGCACCTAACCCAAATCCACGAAGGAACGCATAATGCCAAAGGCCGTCACCGGAGTGCAGATTGCAGCGATCGAGACCTTCCGGCTCAACGTCAGGTCGATCAAGGAGGCCTGGGAAGACGACGATTTCGTGTGGCCGAGCCAGCTTCCCTGTCTGCTCGTCAAGGTGACGGCGGAAGACGGCACCTATGGCATCGGCGAAGCGGCGACACAGGAATGGTATCTCGGCGAAACCGCCGACCAGCTGGCCGCCTGCATCGCGCTCTACGACAAGGCCCTGCGCGGCGCCGATGCGGGGAACCCGGCGCTTTGCCACGCGAAAATGCTGGCCGTCTATGGCGGCGGCATGCCCGGCGGGCGCTCGGCGCGCTGCGGCGTCGACATGGCGCTTTACGATCTCGTCGGCAAATCGCTCGCCCAGCCGGTGCACGCCCTGCTGGGCGGCGCCCACCGCACCCAGTTCGAGATGCTCACCAATCTTTATCACAAGACACCCGAGGAGATGGCGGCGGCCTGCCAGGACTTTGCGGCGCGGGGCTTCAAGGGGCTCAAGGTGAAGGTCGGCGATGTGCTGCTGGCGGAGGGCTGGAGCCGCGACAC
>JAJFHL010000223.1 GCA_021775615.1 Hyphomicrobiales bacterium | reverse complement strand
GCGACGCCGGTTAATGCCCCAGGGTACCTCGTGCTCGTTCTTGCACGCGGTGACACACGCGTTGCATTCAATGCAGCGCTCAGCATCACAAAGGAATTTCATCCGTGCCATTGTGTGTCCTCCCTACGCTTTCTCAATCCGACAAAGCGTGGCTTTGGTTTCCTGCATGTTGGTCACAGAGTCATAACCGTAGCTCTGCGCCGTATTGCCCGCTTCACCAAGCACATACGGATCAGCGCCAGGGGGATATTTCCCTCTGAGATCCTCACCCTGGAAGTGGCCGGCGAAGTGGAACGGCATAAAGGCGACGCCTCTGCCGACACGCTCCGTGACCATAGCCATCACCTTGACCTTACCGCCGTCCTTCTTGTCGTGGGTCGGCGGGCCCTGGACCCAGACCATCTCACCGTTCCGGATACCGAGATTGTTGGCATCGGTCGGATTGACTTCGACAAACATGTCCTGCTGAAGCTCAGCAAGCCACGGGTTGGACCGGCTCTCGTCGCCACCGCCTTCATATTCCACGAGGCGTCCCGAGGTCAGAATGATCGGGAAGTCCTTGGAATAGTCGTTCTCCTGAATGGAGGCGTAGAAGGTGGGCAGGCGATACATCTGCCTGTCCTTGTAGGTGGCGTATTTGGGCAACAGATCGCGCCGGTTGGTGTAGAGCGCCTCGCGGTGCAACGGCACCGGATCGGGGAACGTCCACACCACGGCACGGGCCTTGGCGTTGCCGAACGGAGCACAACCGTGCTTGATCGCAACCCGCTGGATGCCGCCGGAAAGGTCGGTCTTCCAGTTGGTCTTCTCGCCGGCCACGGCATCGATCGCCGCACGCTCGTCCGCGGTCAGATCGCCATCCCAGCCAAGCTTGGTGAGCCCGGCCATGGTGAATTCGGGATAGCCATCCTCGATCTCGGAGCCTTGCGGCCACGAGCCCTCGGCGAGCATGTTGCCACCGCCCCAGTCGTCCGGAGCCTTGACGCCGAAACGGGCGCGGAAGCACAGGCCGCCTTCTGCGACAGGCTTTGACGTGTCGTAGAGGTTGGGTGTGCCGGTGTGGCCCATATCCGCGGTGCCCCAGCACGGCCAGGGAAGGCCGTAATACTCGCCATCGCAGGGACCGCCGTTCGCACGGAGCGTGGTCCTGTCGAAGGTGTGCTGGTTCGCCATGTGCTTTTTCAAGCGGTCCGGCGACTGACCGGTATAGCCGATCGTCCACATGCCCTTGTTGAACTCGAGGGTCGTTTCCTCGACATTCGGCTCGTCATTTTCGACCTTGATGTTCTTGAACATCTCGTCGGCAAAGCCGAGCTTCTTGGCGAACTTGTAGATGATCGTCTGGTCAGGCAGCGATTCGAAGAGCGGATCGACGACCTTGTCACGCCATTGCAGCGAACGGTTGGACGCGGTTACGGAACCATAGGTTTCGAACTGTGTCGCCGCCGGCAACAGATAGACGCCGTCGGTCCGGTCGTGCATCACCGCGGTCGCGGTCGGATAGGGATCGACCACCACCAGCAGATCAAGCTTCTTCATCGCCTGCTGCATTTCCGGCCCGCGTGTCTGCGAGTTCGGAGCGTGGCCCCAGAAGACCATGGCGCGGAGATTGTCCGTCTGATCGATCTGGTCTTTCGGTGTCAGGACACCGTCGATCCAGCGCGACACCGGGATACCCTTGGACTGCATCATCTTTTCAGATTCAAACCGTCCGAGCAGGTAGTCGTACTCGACATCCCAGACCCGTGCCCAGTGCTTCCACGAACCCTTCTTGAGGCCGTAGTAGCCAGGCAGCGAGTGCGACAACACGCAGAAGTCGGTTGCGCCCTGCACATTGTCATGGCCGCGGAAGATGTTGGTTCCGCCGCCGCTGGTGCCCATGTTGCCAAGGGCCAGCTGCATGATGCAGTAGGCACGCGTGTTGTTGTTGCCGTTGGTGTGCTGGGTGCCGCCCATGCACCAGATGAAGGTCCCAGGCTTGTTGTTGGCCATGGTGCGGGCAACCCGCTTCATCTGCGATGCGGGAACACCGGTGACACGCTCAACTTCCTCCGGGTTCCACTGGGCGACTTCTTCCTTGATCTTGTCCATGCCCCAGACGCGCTGGCGGATGAACTCTTTGTCTTCCCAACCGTTTTCGAAGATGTGCCAGAGGATGCCCCAGATCAGCGCCACGTCGGTGCCCGGACGCATCCGGACATATTCGGTGGCATGCGCGGCGGTGCGCGTGAAGCGCGGGTCGCACACGATCAGCGGAGCGTTGTTTTCTTCCTTCGCCTTCAACAGGTGCAGCAACGACACCGGATGCGCTTCGGCAGGATTGCCGCCGATCAGGAAGATCGCGCGCGAATTGTGGATGTCGTTATAGGAATTCGTCATCGCACCATAGCCCCAGGTGTTGGCAACACCGGCAACCGTGGTGGAGTGACAGATCCGCGCCTGGTGATCACCGTTGTTGGATCCCCAGAAGGCGTAGAGTTTACGGAACAGGTAGGCCTGTTCGTTGGAGTGCTTGGCGGAGCCGAGCCAGTAAACCGAATCAGGTCCCGACTTCTCACGGATGGCCAGCATCTGGTCGCCGATCTCGTCGATCGCGGTTTCCCAGCTGATCTTCGTCCATTTGCCGCCAACCAGCTTGGTTGGATATTTCAAGCGCCGCTCGCCGTGAGCGTGCTCGCGCACCGAGGCGCCCTTCGCACAGTGTGCGCCCAAGTTGAAGGGGCTGTCCCAGCCGGGCTCCTGCCCGACCCAAACGCCGCCTGCGACTTCGGCCAAAACCGTGCAGCCGACCGAACAGTGGGTACACACCGATTTTCTGATTTCGATGTTTCCGTTTGCTTCGGCGGCGGCAGCCTTCTGAACCATCCCGTCCGTCAACGATGCAACGGCCGCGAGGCCACCGATCGTCAGGCCGGAGCGTTTCAGGAATGTACGCCTGTCAATGGCTCCACCCGTCAACTCTGTTAGGGCCGATGACAGACGAGGGCTATTCGCCACCCCGCCAGTCTTCTTCCTAAGCATGTTTCTCTCCTCTCACATTCAGCCTTTGTCAAAAGGCCTTCAAAATCGAACGCATCCGCGCCTTCACGACACCGGTATGCGGTCACCGCGCACGGGCAATCCCTAGAACCTTGCGAGTTTGTAGTAGGTCTTGACGTGGTCGGTTTCCCGATATCCGGCAGACGTGTCGGACTTGGCTTCGTCCGCAGCCGCTTGTTCCTGTCCGACCGCCAGGACAGCACCGCCGGTGACGGCGCCGATTCCGGCGAGCTTCAGAAATTCACGACGGCCGGCTTTCGCCTTATCGCTCATTTGCGTCTTGCTCCTTCTCCAAGTGCGCCGCGCCTTGCTTCCGCCGCTCGTGGCGGGACGCAGCTTCGCTGAGCGCCGCGGCAGGCCGCTTTGCTCATCAGTCCGTGTTGGCGTGGTTCGCCACTTCTCCTTTTTGTGCTCCCTCCCAGGAGCGCGTCGCTCCGCCGCCGGGGCTTCCGCAACCCGGCGCCGGATCAATCCATTGTGAACGCCACTTCCTCGACCTCCATGAAGCAACGTCCGACCGAACCGAGCGCGCCGTAAAGGACGGATGATTTCGCAGCTTCGAGATCGGTGAAAAAATGTTTCGCCCAGGAACCGACATGGGTGTTGAAGAACTCTTTCTGCCGGTCCAGATCGGCTACGGCATCGAACTCGCCGGTGATCAGACCACTCATCATTTCACACAGGGCGGCGACATGATCTTCGGGTTCCTTGACATTCTCACGGCGCTCGATGCCGAGCCGCGCCATGTCTGTGCGCAGTTTGGCGAGCGGCTTTTCATGCAGGAACCCGGTCAGATAATAAGAGCCGTAGGGCAGCAGCTCGCCGCGCCCGACACCAACGAAAAGGTCGTGAAATTCGTGGGTGATTGCTGCGGGGTCGGACTTGCCGGCAATGTTTGCGAATGCCGCGATCGCCCTGCCGAGGTCCGTCTCGTCGCCCTGCATCTGCGATGCAACCTTGAGACCGTCGCCATCGGGCGGCCGGTGCAAAAAGAACGCGAGCAGCCGGTAGAGCTGAGACCTCAGCTCCTCTTCCGCATCAAGCGGCTGTTTCTCGAGAACTTGCGCTTTGCTCATACCCTCGGAATTTTTGTTTTATGACGGGGCGTGCTGCAAGACGACTGGCCTCCCGATGCAGCACCTGGCGCCCTGAACGAGGCACCATACCCAATTAAACCTCAGAACGTTTCTAAAGGCAAGGAACCCGCGGTTGGAAGGCCGCCTGAATCCCGCCCTGCGGAATGGGTTGTAAAACTCTGATGTGTTTGACAAAATCGAAACATCGGAAATTCCGATCAATCCGCATGGCGGAAATGCCTTCACAATGAGGCGATCTGACCCGCGAGGCTCTTGACCTGCACCGCAAAGAGCCCGATTCTCGGTCAAAGGTTGGAAGCGCAGCAGGCGGGAAAAACTACAGGGAGTGTGCAAGTGTCGAATGGGCCAATCGAGTTGCCGGCGGATGCCGAAATTGCCGGCCGCGGCCAACCTCCCATGATCGATCCGTTCGGGCGCCATGTCTCCTATTTGCGCGTGTCGGTGACGGACCGCTGCGATTTCCGCTGCGTCTACTGCATGGCGGAGAACATGACGTTTCTCCCGAAACGCGATGTGCTGACCCTGGAAGAGCTGGACCGGTTGTGCTCCGCCTTTGTCGACAAGGGCGTGCGCAAGCTCCGCCTCACCGGCGGCGAGCCCCTGGTGCGGCGTAACATCATGTGGCTGATCCGGCAGCTGTCCCGGCACCTGGGAACCGGCGCCCTTGAAGAACTTACGCTCACCACGAACGGCAGCCAGCTCGCCAGGTATGCCGTGGAACTGGCCGACTGCGGCGTGAGACGGGTCAATGTGTCGATGGACACGCGGGACCCGAAGCGCTTCCACGAAATCACCAGATGGGGCGATCTCGACAAGGTGATGGGCGGTATCGATGCGGCGCTCGACGCCGGCCTTGGCGTCAAAATAAACATGGTGGCGCTGAAGGGTGTCAACGAGCACGAGATCGAGGACATGATGGTCTGGTGCCACGACAAGGGCATCGATCTGACCCTGATCGAGACCATGCCGCTGGGCGACATCGACGGCGATCGCACGGACCAGTACCTGCCGCTGTCGCAGGTGCGCAGCCGACTGCTCGAAACATGGACCCTGGAAGACATCCCCTACAAGACCGGCGGTCCGGCGCGCTATGTGCAGGTTAAGGAAACCGGCGGAAGGCTAGGATTTATCACGCCTTTGACCCACAATTTCTGCGAGTCCTGCAACCGGGTGCGCCTCACCTGCACCGGCACGCTCTACATGTGCCTGGGCCAGGATGACGCGGCAGACCTACGTGCACCGCTGCGCGCTTCGGAAGGCAACGAGCTTCTCGGCGCTGCGATCGACGAAGCCATCGGCCGCAAGCCCAAGGGCCATGATTTCATCATAGACCGCGATCACAATGGCCCGGCGGTGAGCCGGCATATGAGCGTGACCGGCGGGTGATCACCGAGACGTGCGGTTAGGTTTCGCGAAACTCACGTGACCGGAAATTGTTAATCTCCGGCAAAATCGGGTAGTATGCATTCCAAGCCGGTACGCGCTGGCCATGTCTGCGCCGTGCCGGAATTCTGATCGCTTTAGAGATGGAACACTATGTCAACGACCCGCGAGTTCATTGATAGTTGGTTTCAGCGCGTCTGGACCGAGCAGGATACGTCGGCGATCGACGAAATGTTCGTGCCCGACGGCCTTGCCGAAGGACTGGGCGAGAGCCATCGCGAAGGGCCCGAGGGCTTCAAGAAGTTTCACGCCGATGTCTGCGGCCTGTTCGACAACATTTCGATCACCGTCGACAAGATCCTCGAGAGGGACAAATGGGTTTCGACCCTGTGCACCTTCCGAAGCAAAAGACGCGACACCGGAGAAGCGGTTGAAACCACAGGAAGCATGTGGTTCCGGATTTCCGACGGCAAGATCACCGAAGTCTATAATCACTGGGACTATGTCGGCCTGTTCGAAAGCATGAGGCTGTTGCCGCAGCGCACGCTGGAACGCGGCCTGCGCGGCGAAAAGATCGCCTGACCAACCGCGCATAATTTATGCCGGCCCGGCGCGAAAGCGCCGGGCCGTTTTCATTTCAGGGCAGCGTGTCCGGCGGCGGCATGCCCTCGAAGCTGGGCAGGCTCGGGTCCATCTTGTCCCAGGATGCCTGCTGACCGGTGTAGACGATCACCTGCGGCTGAAAGACCTCAAGGTCATCGAGACTTGAGGCCCGCAGGAACACCATCCCCTGCATCGACGAATTGAGCGAATGGACCGGCCCGCCGCAGGTCGGGCAGAAATGCCGGGCGACAGTGTTGCCGGCATCGGTGGGCGCTTCGAACACGCTCAACTCGCCGGTGATTTTCACCGCGGCTTCGGGAACTCCGAGATGGGAGCCATGGCCGGTGCCGCTTGACCGGCGGCAATGTTCACAATGGCAGTGGCCCGCGATCACGGGCTCGGCGGAACACTCGTAGCGCACCGCGCCGCACAGGCATCCGCCTTCAAATGGCAAATTCATCTTGCTCTCCTCGCTGACTAACTTGTACTTTGCAAGTCTGAATCTAGCGAGGTGACTTGCAGATTGCAAGTATCTATTATGACCTTATGCCCCGACTTGGTGTCCGAACGTTCGCCCTGCCCTATCGCGACCACGCTCGACGTGGTTGGAGACAAGTGGTCGCTGGTGATCGTCCGTGACATGATCAATGGAAAAAAGCGCTTCGGTGAGTTTCTGACGTCGCCCGAAGGCATTCCGACGAACATTCTGACCAACCGGCTGAAACGCATGGAGGACGCCGGCCTGGTGGAGAAATCGGCTTACCAGGACCGCCCCCCTCGCTTCGATTATCTGCTGACGCCGCGCGGCCGTGCCTTGCTGCCGGTGCTGCAGGAGATCTGCCGCTGGGGCAATGGGCAGGCACCGGGCACCTGGGTGCCGCCGGACCATTTCATGACAGCGCAACCGTGAACGGCCCGGTCACTTCTGCACAATGAACGTCACCGCCTCGATGCGGTTGCCGTCGAGATCGCGGATGAAGGCGGCGTAATAGGTGTCGGA
>JAJFHL010000222.1 GCA_021775615.1 Hyphomicrobiales bacterium | reverse complement strand
TGGATACCGGTTTTCCGTCCGATCCCGCTCTAAAACATTAGAATCGATCACGTTTTATCGACTTAGGTGATTCAACCTAAGTCGATCGTGATCTAGAGCGTATCACTGCGCAAACAGCGCCTGGAACATGTTGCCGCCCGGCTCGTCGCGCGGCTCCGGGCCGGGGTCGTCGGGCGCGCGGGGCGGCACGAATATTTTCGGCTTGGCGGGGCGCTCAGTGCGGCCGTCATTTCCACCATCGTCGTCCTTCTCATCCGACGCCGGCTTAGGTGCGGGCTGCTCCTGCGGAGCGGCGGCATCGGCCGCCACCTCCTCGAGCGCCTTCCCGTCCGGGCCCGGATCGTCCGGCTGGACGTCGTCCTGGTGCACCGGCACAGGCGGGCCGGCGGGCGCCTCGGCGGCCGGATCATAGTGCAGCCCCTCGAGCGGAACCTTCCAGCGGAACGCGTCCAGTTCGCCGGATGCCGGCGAATAGGCCTGCCAGGTGTCCGACGTGTAGCCGTCGGCGGTCCACACCGGATCGCGCGGCGCCGAGACCGCCCGTCCAAGCCATTCGCGGGTGCGGCCCTCGTCGCCGCTCTGTTGTTCCTCGATCTCCGCCATCAGCGAACAGACCCGTGCGGTCGGCCGGTCAGCGATCAGAGGCTCGAGCGCCTCGCGCGCCTCCGCCCAGTCCCGTGCGGCAACGGCCGCCCGGGCCAGCGCGATGGGCCCTTCCGTGCTGGCCGGAATTTTCCGGATCAGAGCCTTGGTGCGCTTGAGCCGGTCGCGCGGTGCGCTGCCCGGCCGAGCCGCGGCATAGACTTCTGCAATTTCGGGATGTGGCGACAGGCGCCAGGTCTTTTCCAGCACCTTCGAGGCCTTGCGGGTCTGGCCGGTTGCCGCCAGCACGCGGCCCGCAATGACTGCCGCCGGCACCAGATCTGGGGCCGCCTTGTGCGCCGCAAGGGCCAGTTCGAGTGCGCGCTCGGGGGTCTTGTCTTCCAGGTCGGCGGCGCGGGCCGTTGTCACCACAGCCTTCTTGCGGGTCGCCTCGTCGGCATCCATCAGCTTGTTGCGCCGGCACAGATCGAGCGTCGCTTCGGCCGCCGCCCAGTCGCCATCGGAAGACTGAACCGCCAGCACCGCCCGCGCCGCCCAGGTGAGATGCGGCGAGATGGCGAGCGCCCGCTCGGCACAACGCCTGGCCTGCTCGAAGTCGCCGTCCTGGCGCGCCTGGACGAACAGACCGCGCAATCCAAGCGCTTCGGTTTCGGTGTCCTGCAGCATCGAATCGAACACCCGCTTGACCGTCGCCTTGTCGCCGCTCAACTGCGCCGCCTGCGCCTTGAGCAACTGCGCCAGGGGTTCGTTGGTGAGGATCCGGTTGGCCTGCACCGAATAGCGCTGGGCCGCCGCAGCATCGCCGGCGCCCGCCGCCACGACGCCCTTCGAAAGCGCCTCAAGGCCGCGCATCTGGCGCCGAGAACGGAAAAAGTCGGAGATTGCACCGGGCATGCCGATCGCCCCGCGCAGCACACCGCCGACCACCGTCAAACCGAACACGGTCAGCAGTATGGCGCCGATCCCCAGCATCAGGCTGGTCTGGATCTCATAGCCGAGCCAGGTGATCTGCAATTCGCCCGGGCGGTCGGCGAACCATGCGGCTCCCGCGGCCAGGACCGCGATGACGGCGAATATGATGATGACGCGCGTCATGCCTAGCTGCCTGACCTGTCTTTGGTATTGACCGCCACAAGAAGTGCGCGGCGCAGCAGACCGTCCATCTGTTCCTCGATATGCGCGCGGGCGCGGGCATCCTCAATCCAGGTGGTGGCCACCTCGGTCAGCCCGTCGCCGCCCGCTGCCAGCGCGTCCGCCGCGCCTGCGATATCTCCGGTCTCGACAAACTCGCGGGCGGCGTCGACGGCCCCGACCAGGGTCCGTGATCCAGGATCGCTTGATTTGCGGACATCGACCAGCCGGTTGACCCGCGACCACACATCATCGAGCAAATTGCCGTCGCCCTCTTCGTTCTTGTCTCCGCCGGGGCCGGTGGCGCTGAGTTCGGCCGCGACGGTCTCGAACCGTTCCAGGAGACCGGAGCGCGTTGCAACGCCGTGCGGCGCGTGCGCCGATATGGCCGCGACCGCCGGATCGCCGGGCATGGCGGCGGCAAGAGCCGCCAGTTCGCGTTGATAGGCTGCACCCGAATCGACCGCCTTGTGCAGCTCAGCCGCCGCCGTGGCAGCAGGAGCGGGCCCCGCCGCCGGTGTCTCGGCAACATCTCTTTCAAGCGCAACAAGACGCTCTTCGAAACGCGACAGAACCTCGTTGAGACTGTCTGCGATCTGCGTCCGCGCCGCATTTATGATCGCTTCGGCGGAGGTGTTTGCAGTGTCCGAGGCCGCAGCCTGACGCTGCACCAGCCCCTGCACCGACGACTGGAGCGTGTCCAGCGCAACGGACAATGCATCGAGGCGCTCGCTGAACGCCAGCGGAATGCCGGTCCCCTCGCCGGTGCCGGCATTCTGCGCCAGTTGCTCTAGCCGCGCGGCGAGTTCGGCGATCTGTTGCCGCAGGGCCTCACCCATCGACGTATCGCCGGTCTCATCCGCCCTTGCGGTCGCCAGAGCCTGCACATCCGCATCCATCGCCCTGACTTCACTGAGCGCCGCGTCGGCCGCAGACTTCGCTTTCAGCGCATTGGCATTGGCCGCATCAAGCTTTTCTTCCAGGGTGTCGAACCGCCGGCCAAGTTCGGTGTTTGAGAGCGCAGCGTCTTTCAGCACCGTTTCAAGGGCCGCAATCTGCTCGACGGCCGGCCCGGAGACATCGCCGGCGGGTGCGCCGGACAGCCAGAAACGTCCGGCAACAACGCCGACGACGAAAATCGCCAAGACGATGATCGACCCCGCCGCCGGGATCCGCCAGCGTCCGATATGCACACCGCCGAGGAAAAATGTCTTCATCTCTTCCATCCATGATGCCGGCTGCTCGTCCGGCCATGATTTGGCGCCGGCATCTTCCTTGGGATCGGTGGCGCCCGCCGCCGTGGCGTCCTCGCGGCTGGATGCCGTATCGGCATCCTCGACGATAACCGCTTCCAGGTCGATGATCGGCGGCACATGCGTCTTGCGCCTGCGCGATCCACCCGCACCGTCCGGCCGCCCATCGCTTCGCGACTTTTTGCCAGCCATGCTCACCCATCCCATGTTCCGGCCATGCAGCAGCGACGCCTGCGCGCGGCTCCACATGACCATACGCCACTTGCGACCGCTTAACCTGGCGGGACCCACCTTAGAACTAAATCGTGCAGGGTTTACAGTCCATTAACCAAATGGCTAGCGGCCCAGTCTGTTGCCAGTGTAGCCATAAATCGGCGCTGAAATATGAAAAAGGGCGCGCAGCCGAACCTGGCGCGCGCCCTTTCATTAGGAGGAATCCAGCAATACTCTACTAACGCACTACCGCGCCGGTACGCCCCGCCTAAGACTTGAGTGTGGTTGTAGAGTATTAGCGTTTCCAAATGGTTACCAGTTTGTGCTTAAATCAAATCCACAAGAGTTTGTTCGTTCGGCTCAGACGCGACCCGGATGGCCGCATCGCTCCATCCGGGTGCCCCACGTAAAGCGTCCGCGACCGCCTGCGACAGGCAGAAATGCGCCAGTGAGGTGGTGTTTTCCCTCAAGGCCGCCTGCTCCACCACGCGGTTCCAGATCCGCGCGCTGCGTGGCGAGTAGAGAAGGACACCGTCGATACCGCCGTCGCGCAGGCGCGCAACGGTTTCCGGCGACAGCGCGTCAACCTCCACCGCGTCATAAAGCACCGCCCGGTCGACCTCATACCCCTGCGCTTCCAGAAGACCCTTCAGGTCGCCCGAAACGACACGACCCGCCGCATAGAGAAGGGGGCCGGCGCCGGGATTGCACCGTTTGCCCACAAGAGCGCTCAGCGCTGTAAGATCGCCGGCGGCATTTTCCACCCGGGTGAACCCCGCGGCCATGGCAGCCCGCCCGGACGCCGCACCGACCGCGAGAACGTGCGTGTCGCTCAGCCTCGCGGCCTCGGGCCGATGCGCCAGCGCCCGTACCGCGTTCGCGCTGGTGACCAGCACCGCCTGGTAGGGTTTATCGGCAATCGCGGCCTCTGAAAGAGGGTCGATCCGCAAAAGCGGTTCCAGCGAAACCGTGTGCCCGAGAGCCTCAAGCGCCAGCACGGTTCCATGCGCATCCACCAGCGGCCTCGTGACCAGCAACCGCACGTGAACTACTCCCAGGACGCCAGGAAATCGGGGCCGAGACGGCCTTTGACCTCTTCGCCAGCGGCCGTTCCAAGATTGACGGCATCGGAGGCCGGGCCCTCCATATCGGTTTCATGGCATTCCGATCCGTCCGGCGAAAGCGCCATGCCGGCGAGATGCACCCGTCCTTCACCAATAGTGGCATGGCCGGCGATCGGGGTTCGGCAGGAACCGTCCAGAACTTTCAGGAAAGCCCGTTCGGCGCTCACGGCGATCTCGGTGAGCGGATGGTTGAGCGGTGTCACCAGGTCGCGCGCGGCGGCATCGTCCGCGCGCACCTGAATGCCGATTGCGCCCTGCGCCACCGCCGGCAGCATGTCGCGCACGGACACCGCCTCGGTCACCTCGGCCTCGAGGCCCATCCGCCGCAGACCGGACAACGCCAGGATCGTTGCATCGACCTCGCCGTCCTTGAGCTTGCGCAACCTGGTGTCCACATTGCCGCGATACATGACGACCTCGAGGTCGGGCCGCATCCGCTTGAGCTGCGCCTGCCGGCGGATCGAGGACGAGCCGACGACCGCGCCGTGCGGCAGGTCACGGATGGTTGCGGCCTTCGGGCTCAAAAATGCGTCCCTTGGGTCCTCGCGTTCCAGGTAGGCGGCGATTTCCAGTCCCTCGGGCAGCACCGTCGCCATGTCTTTCATGGAGTGGACGGCAAGATCGACATCGCCGTCGTAAAGCGCGCGTTCGATTTCCTTGGTGAAGAGGCCCTTGCCGCCGATTTCAGACAGGGGCCGGTCGGTCACCCGGTCGCCAGTGGTCCTGATCGTTACGATCTCGATCTCATCCGCGCCAAGTCCGTGCGCCGACATCAGCTCGGAGCGCACCTGCCTTGCCTGAACCATCGCCAGGGTGCTGCCGCGGGTGCCGATCTTTATGGGGAGTGTTTGCATCGCCGATCCACCAGATGATAGAGGACCTTTGACTACAGGGACCGTTATGAACACGCAAAGCAAAAAGCCTCTCCATGTCCTCGGCATCGAGTCGTCCTGCGACGAGACCGCGGCAGCGATCGTGCGCCGGAACGTCGACGGCACTGGCGAGATCCGCTCCAACGTCGTTCTTTCTCAGGACGCCGCCCACGCGCCCTATGGCGGAGTTGTGCCCGAGATCGCAGCCCGCGCCCACGTCACACAGATGGACCGCATCGTCGCCCAGGCGATGCAAGAGGCCGCGATAGACTGGAACGAGCTTGACGCGGTCGCAGCCACCTCCGGACCCGGGCTGATCGGCGGTGTCATCGTCGGACTGATGACGGCCAAGGCGGTTGCGCTGGTTCACGGCCTGCCGCTCATTGCGGTCAATCACCTGGAAGGCCACGCGCTCACCGCACGGCTGACCGGCAACATCGCATTTCCCTTTCTCCTGCTGCTTGTCTCCGGCGGCCACACCCAGCTGCAGATCGTCGAGGGTGTCGGCAGCTACACCCGTCTCGGCACCACAATAGACGACGCGCTCGGCGAGGCGTTCGACAAGACCGCCAAGCTGCTCGGGCTCGGCTTTCCCGGAGGTCCGGCGGTCGAACGGGCGGCCGGAAGCGGCGATGCCGGCCGTTTCGATCTGCCGCGGCCGCTCCTCGGCCGGAACGACTGCAACTTTTCTTTTTCCGGGCTCAAGACGGCCGTGCGCAACACGCATGCCGGTCTGAACGGCGTGTCCGATCGCGATACCGCCGACCTTTGCGCCGGCTTCCAGTCTGCGGCCGCCGACTGTCTGCGCGACCGAACCGCCCGTGCCATGGCCGTTTTCAGCCAAAGGTTCCCCGGCGCCCGCCCTCCGACCCTTGTCGTTGCCGGCGGCGTCGCCTCGAACGCACATCTGCGCGCCGCCCTTGAGGAGCTCGCCGGGGAGCGCGGGTTTGCCATCCACAACCCGCCGCCGCGCCTGTGCACCGACAACGCCGCAATGATCGCCTGGGCCGGCGCTGAACGGCTGGTTCTGGGAGAGACGGACCCGCTCGATGCCATGCCGCGCGCCCGCTGGCCGCTGGACCCGGCCGCCGAGCCCGCGCCCGGCGCCGGGGTCAAGGCATGAGCCCCACAACACAGGCTCCATGACATAGGCGTTGAGGCCCAACCCCAACAAATGGTAGGCAATGGCGTCCGGGTGCAGCCAAATCTATTGACGTCAGATATCGAACAGCCATGCAGGATGGAACCATAAGCCGACTGGGCATCGTAGGCGCCGGCGCCTGGGGCACGGCGCTCGCCACCGTCGGCGCCCGTGCCGGTCTCGAGGTGAAGCTCTGGGCGCTCGAGCCGGAGGTCACGGAGGCGATCAATCAAGAGCACGAGAACACGACCTACCTTGAGGGCGTGAAGCTTGACGAAACGATCACCGCGACCAGCGATATGACCGCCATGGCCGATTGCCAGGCCCTGCTTGTGGTGACTCCGGCCCAGGCTCTGAGAGATGTTGCCGAGGGGCTCACACAACATGCCGGCGCCCATATTCCGCTGGTTGTCTGCTCAAAGGGCATCGAACGCGGCTCAGGCCTGTTGATGAGCCAGGTTCTGGCCGAAATCTCGCCCTATACCGAGGTCCTGGTCCTGTCCGGCCCGAGTTTTGCCGCCGACGTCGCCCGCGGTAAGCCGACCGCGGTCACCCTGGCGGGCCGCGACTCAAACCACGGCAAGCTGATCGCAGAAGCGCTGTCCGGTCCGACATTCCGCCCCTATCTCTCCGGCGACCTCGTGGGCGCGCAAGTGGGCGGCGCGGTCAAGAACGTGCTCGCCATCGCCTGCGGCATTGTCGACGGCAAGGAGCTTGGCGCCAGCGCACGCGCCGCGCTGACCACAAGGGGGTTTGCCGAACTGGTCCGCTTCGGCACTGCGCTGGGCGCGGAACCGGAAACCCTCAACGGGCTCTCCGGCCTGGGCGATCTTATTCTCACGTGCAACAGTTCCCAATCGCGCAACATGTCGCTTGGCATCGCTCTCGGCGAGGGCCAGTCGACGGGCGACGTCCTCAACGCGCGCAACTCCATATCGGAAGGCGCCTACACCGCCCGCATTGTGGTTGAGATGGCGCATGATCTTGGGATTGAGATGCCGATTTGCGCCGCGGTCCATGAAATTGTCGAGGACATCACCGGGGTCGACGAGGCAATCGAACAACTGCTCTCCAGACCGATCAGGGCGGAAATCTGAAACACACACAACCAACGCAAAACGAAAAGAGGCCTTAATCCATGTTGTTCGCACTCATTTGCACCGACAAACCCGGTGCCCAGGACGTCCGGCTCGCGGCCCGACCTGACCATCTGGAATTTCTCGAGGCCAATCGCGACCGGATCAAGCTCGGCGGCCCGTTCGTCACCGAAGACGCATCCGGAATGATCGGCAGCCTGATCATCATCGAAGGCGACAGCAAGGAAGAGGTCGAAGCGCTCGCCGCCCAGGACCCCTACGCCCAGGCCGGTCTGTTCGAGAGCGTCGATGTGCGCGCCTGGAAGTGGACCGTCGGCAATCCGGAGGCGTGACATGGCATACTGGCTGTTCAAATCCGAACCCAACACGTGGGGCTGGCACGACCAGAAGGCATCGAAGGCACCCGGCGAAGAGTGGGACGGCGTGCGCAACTACCAGGCCCGCAACAACATGCGCGCGATGAAGAAGGGCGAACTCGGCTTCTTCTACCATTCGGTCAACGAGAAGCAGGTGGTCGGCATCATCAAGATTGCCGCCGAAGCCCATCCCGATTCCACCGACAGCACGGGCAAATGGGAGTGCGTCGACGTCAAGGCGGTCTGCGATGTGCCCAACCCGGTCACCCTCGACGACATCAAGGGCGAGCCCTTGCTGGCTGACATGATTTTGGTCAACAATTCAAGGCTGTCAGTACAGCCGGTTACGGATGAGGAATGGCGCATAGTCTGCACGATGTGCGGGTTCGACAAACCGCCGACGGCCTGACCACCAGCGACCTGAGCGCCGACGGCCTGGCCACGGCGGCACAATCGCTTGCCTCGGCGGACCGCAACGATCACGCGGCGTTCATTGCCGACAATTGCCGGCGTCTCGCGGTTCCGCTTGTCCCCGAGGTCTCGCTGCTGCTCGCGCACGAAGCTTTGCCCCTGTGGCAGAAGACCGAGGAGGAACTTGGCGAAATCGGCTTGCCGCCCCCGTTCTGGGCGTTTGCCTGGGCCGGCGGCCAGGCGCTGGCGCGCTACGTGCTCGACCATCCCGATTGCGTCAGGGACAAAACGGTCATCGACCTGGCGACCGGTTCGGGCCTGGTCGGCATTGCCGCCAAACTGGCCGGCGCGAAACATGTTCGCGCCACCGATATTGACCGTTACGCCTGCACCGCCGTACGGCTGAATGCCCGCGCCATGAACGTTCGGCTCGAAGTGAACAGCTCCGACCTGCTCAACTGGCGCCCGCCACGCGTCGATACGATCCTCACCGGGGACATCTTCTACGAACGCCCGCTCGCCGAACGCACCCTCAATTGGCTGCAAAGGGCAAGGGACCAGGGCACAAGCGTCCTGGTGGGCGATCCCGGCCGCAGCTATCTTCCCCGCGATCAACTGGTGCGCCTGATGGACTATTCGGTTCCCGTCAGCCGCGAGCTGGAAGACACCGAGATCAAGCACACCACCGTTTGGCGGCTGTTATAGGCAGCGGTCAGTATTGCCAATTGATATAGTTGCAGAAACGCAGGAGGACACTCATGGCATTCGCAGGGATAAACTACCTCGCCGTCCTGGCCGCAGGGGCAGCCGGTTTCGTGTTCGGCGCCATCTACTACACCACCCTCGGCAAGCCGTGGATGGCGGCGGCCAACATCAACCCGGACACCATGGACCGCAAGAATCCGGTGCCGTTTATCGTTGCTGCCGTGGCCCAGCTTGTGATGGCCTACTTTCTCGCCGGCATGCTTGGGCACCTCGGCGATGTCACGATCCGCGGCGCCCTCATCACCGCCTTCTTCATCTGGCTCGGCTTTGTCGTGACGACCATGTCGGTGAACCACCGGTTCCAGGGTGCAAAGCCGATGCTGACAGTGATCGACTGCGGTCACTGGCTCGGCGTGCTGCTGGTCATGGGCGTGGTGCTCAGCCTGATCGGCGTTTGATGGCCGGATGTGACACCGACGTTGCGGCGGTAACCCTCTGCCGGATCGAAGATATTGCCGATCCCGGCGCACGGGGCTTCGAGGTCGATGCGCCGGGCGGGCTGCTCGACGTGATCGTGGTGCGCCGGGATCGCGAGATCCGCGGGTATGTCAATCGTTGTCCGCACCAGGGCACACCGCTCGAAACCTTTCCCGACCGTTTCCTGTCGCGCGATGCCAGCGTTCTGATCTGCTCAACGCACGGCGCCCGGTTCCGCACCGAAGACGGGCTGTGCGTCGAAGGTCCGTGTGTTGGAAAGCAATTGCGCCCGGTGCCGCTAAACGTGGACGGTGGGGCAGTATCGCTCATCTCCGATCCCCTGGCATAGGCGCTAGCCAATGACGGAGCACCGGACCCTGCCCGCAAAGGACGTCAAGTCCCTGGCCTGGAGCGGAGATGATCTCGTTGACATGGCCGGGGGATGGAGAACTTTCCGGCTGGACGGATCGGTCTGCGGGCCTGGGCGCGTTTCTCATTTTCGATTTGACGCAGGCGTATTTTCTCACGACCGCAGATATTCGGTCGTCTTCGAACGCCTGGGCACCAAGGGCGTGGTTTGTCGGGGGTCCGAGTTTCTC
The DNA here is from genome assembly GCA_021775615.1 of Hyphomicrobiales bacterium. Lineage (GTDB taxonomy): Bacteria > Pseudomonadota > Alphaproteobacteria > Rhizobiales > JAJFHB01 > JAJFHM01. Next base: position 9,389 of record JAJFHL010000222.1, on the reverse strand, counting down.
CGGGAAGTGAACCGAAGCTACTATTATGCCAACGTGTTCGACTATCCGGTGTGTTTTTGGACCGACGACACCGGGCGCACATTTTTGGTCCATTGCCCCGTAGACTACAATCTCCTGGAGATTGAGGATGTGGAAACCGGAGAGAGGCTGACCGATTGCGAAACCCGTGAGCCGGTCGATTTCTTTCACTCCCGTCTGCAAACAAGCCCCAATGGGAAATGGCTGGTAAGCGCCGGCTGGATCTGGCATCCGCTGGATGCCGTGCGGGTTATCGACATCGCCGGCTCGATTGCCGACGTGAGCCGTCTGGACGCCGATGAGAGCACGGTCTCGCTCGACGAAGAGGGGCTTCTGAACTGCAGCGCCGCGTGCTGGCAATCGGGGGACGTCCTGCAATTGGCGGTCCATGAGGATGAGGACATGGCGGCGAACCGCCTGATCACGTACAACGCCGCATCGCGGGACGTCGTCGGGGCGGTTGCAGTGGACCAACCGTTGGGAGACCTGATGGCGGTTGGCGCCGGCCATGTCGTGGCGTTCCATGGACATCCTCGTCTCATCGACGTCGCCGACGGCCGGGTCGTCGAGGAGTGGCCGCAGCTGTCATGCGGCCGCCAGATCGGCAGCATCCACAATCCCGGTACCGACCCGAGGCGGCCGAGGGCACTGGATCCCGCCAATCGCAGATTTGCGCTCGTGCAAGATGACGGCATTCACGTCATTGAGCTCCAGGGATTTTAAGGCCGGCCTGGCCGTTCGTCATAACGTCGCAATACCAAAGTCTGAACCTGCGCGCGGTTGCCGATTATCCGCCACCAGACCATAATGCCCGGCAACTTGAGAGTATTTTGCGGGAGGCGGTTTGCCATGTCTGAAGTTCACCTTCACAAAGTCACCGACGAATGGGCGGCACAGGCCCATATCGACAACGCCAAGTATCTTGAAATGTACCAGGCGAGCGTCGATGATCCGGACGCATTCTGGGGCGAACACGGCAAGCGCCTCGACTGGATAAAGCCCTATACCAAGGTCAAGAACACCTCCTTCGACTACGACAACGTGTCGATCAAATGGTACGAGGACGGCACGCTAAATGTCTGCGCCAACTGCGTCGACCGGCACCTCGAAACCCGCGGCGACCAGGTGGCGATCATCTGGGAGGGCGACAATCCGGGCCGGGACGAGAAGATCACCTATCGGCAACTGCATGAGGCGGTCTGCAAGTTCGCCAACGTGATGAAGAAGAACGGCGTCAAAAAAGGCGACCGGGTCACCATCTACATGCCCATGGTGCCGGAGGCGGCCTATGCCATGCTGGCCTGCGCCCGCCTCGGTGCGGTTCACTCCATTGTTTTCGGCGGTTTTTCGCCGGATGCCCTGGCCGGCCGGATCACCGACTGCGACTCGAATTTCATCATCACCGCCGACGAAGGCATTCGCGGCGGCCGCCCGATCCCGCTCAAGGTCAACACCGACGCGGCGCTTGAGAAATGTTCCGGCAACGAAAAGGTGCTGGTGGTTCGGCGCACCGGCAACGATGTGCCGTGGAACGCCGACCGCGACATCTGGCTGCATGAGGAACTGGAAACCGTCGATGCCAACTGCCCCGCCGAGGAGATGAGTGCGGAGGACCCTCTTTTCATCCTCTATACCTCCGGCTCCACCGGCATGCCCAAGGGCGTCATGCACACCACCGGCGGTTATCTGGTCTTTGCCTCGATGACCCACCAGTACGTGTTCGACTATCACGATGGCGACATCTACTGGTGCACCGCGGATGTCGGCTGGGTCACCGGCCACAGCTATATCATCTACGGCCCGCTGACCAACGGCGCCACCACGTTGATGTTCGAGGGTGTGCCCAACTACCCTGATGCCTCGCGTTTCTGGCAGGTTTGCGACAAGCACTCCGTCAACATCTTCTACACCGCGCCGACCGCGCTCAGGGCGCTGATGGGCGCCGGCGACGACTACGTTAATGCAACCAGCCGAAAGAGCCTCAAGCTGCTCGGCAGTGTCGGCGAGCCGATCAACCCGGAAGCCTGGGAGTGGTATTACAACATCGTCGGCGACAAACGCTGCCCGATCGTCGACACCTGGTGGCAGACCGAAACCGGCGGCATTCTGATCACGCCGCTGCCCGGCGCAACCGACCTCAAGGCGGGCTCGGCGACGCGGCCGTTCTTCGGCATACAGCCCGCTCTGGTCGATGCCGACGGCAATCTGCTTGAGGGCGCCACCGACGGCAATCTGGTTATCCTCGACTCGTGGCCGGGTCAGATGCGCACCGTCTATGGCGATCACGACCGCTTCGTGCAGACCTATTTCGCCACCTACAAGGGCCGATACTTCACCGGCGACGGCTGCCGCCGCGACGAGGACGGCTATTGCTGGATCACCGGCCGGGTCGACGATGTCATCAACGTTTCGGGCCACCGCATGGGAACCGCGGAGGTCGAATCCGCGCTGGTCGCCCATGACAAAGTCGCCGAGGCGGCGGTTGTCGGATATCCCCACGACATCAAGGGCCAGGGTATCTATTGCTATGTGACGCTGATGGCCGGCGAGCAGGATTCCGATGAATTGCGCACTGAGCTCAGGCAATGGGTGCGCAAGGAAATCGGACCGATTGCGACACCGGATCTCCTGCAGTTCGCGCCAGGTTTGCCGAAAACCCGATCCGGCAAGATCATGCGGCGTATCTTGCGCAAGATCGCGGAGGACGACTTCTCCAATCTGGGGGACACCTCAACCCTCGCCGACCCGGCGGTGGTCGACAATCTGATCAACAACCGACAGAACAAGTAACCCCTGTTAAAACGTCGGAGCGGGCCCGTCCACCAGCTGGTGTGCGGGCCCGCCGTCCTTTGGTTGCACTCCAGGTGCCATGCTCGTTTCTATGAATTGTAGTTTCCCAAGTGTAGGCATATAGTTTTTTGAACGATTGTTCAAAACACGACACATGCAAAACGCACAGGCATCACCTTCACCCGCACCCAAGCCGAGGCGCTCACTGAGCTACTCTGTCTACAGCCGTATGGTCGAGCGCATTGTGAACGGCGACTATCGCGTGGGTGACCGGCTGCCGCCCGAGGAAGAGCTGGCGCTCAGCTTTTCCGTCTCGCGCGTAACCATCAGACAGGCGCTTCTGAAATTGCGCGAGTGTCGATTGGTCGTGTCGCTGCAAGGGTCCGGCAATTATGTCGGCGGGCTCCCCCTCGGTGACATCGGCGCATTCGGCGACGTCTTGGATCAAGCTTCCAGCGGTGATCTGTTCGACTTTCGTGTCGGCCTGGAAACACAGGCAGCAGCCATGGCGGCCGAGCGCCGCACCGACAGCCATCTCGAATCCATGCAAACCGCTCTCGCGGCACACCAGACCCAGGGCGAACCGACGCACGACTGGCTGATCCGCTACCGTCAGGCTGATCTCGAATTCCATGAGGCGGTCAGCGACGCATCCGGGAACCCGATGGTGAACAGGTTGTTGCGCTCGATCAATCCCCTGTTCACGATGGCGTGGCTGTCCTGGAAGTCCGACGTCGATGGCGAGTTTCTCTTGATCGCCGGCCAGGTAATGAACGAACACTCCATGATCATGCGGGCGATCGCAGCTCACGACAGCGACATGGCGCGTGTTGCCATGCAGTTCCATATGAAGCACGCGAAACAAAGAATCGTTGGGCGCAACGCTTTGCTGATTTCAAGTTAGCCTCAATAAAGATACAAATAATTGTTTGTGTGCTTCCGATTGGGAGCGCATGGGGCCATTATGTCGCGCAGCTCAAAATTGACAAATCTGTAAAACAGTTTATCTGTTAATTATCAATAGCTTAAACGAGCCACATACGTCATTGCACGGACAGCGCACTATTTCGTACCATGTCCGGTTGAACAACAAATATGGTGATTCCTCTTAAAACCTGCTAAACCTGATTCGTGCAAAGTTGGATGAAATGCCATCGAATGCCCGGGAAGGATCCGAACGCTCTGTGTTGTGTGTTCAGGGTCGGAAATCTTCGGGTTGATGCGGAGGAGCACATATGACGCCGTTGGGGGTGGAGATCCGAAGACTTCGGTCCGCCAAGCAGATGACATTGAAAACGCATGCGGCCCTGGTCGGTGTCACACCTGCCTATTTGTCTGCGTTGGAACATGGGCACCGGGGCCTGCCGACCGCCATAATGCTTGAAAAAATTTGCGCGGCGCTTGAGCTCAGCGAGTTCGATGCTCACCGGTTGCAAAAGCTCCTTGAATATTCCCGCCCCAAAGTCACTCTCGACACATCGGGACTGAAGCCGATTGCAACGGAAGTGGCCAACCGTCTGGCGGTCGGAATTTCCAACATGAGCGAGAGAGACCTGAATGCGCTCCTGACGTTCCTGCGGCGCACGAACTCCGAGCACGTGGATCAGCCTCCCGAGTTTGCCGCACTTCACGCCGGCGGCAACTCTATCTGCGAGTAGGCCTTTCCTGCCGTTAGGACAGGCGCTCCTTGAACGCCCGGTAGTCGAACGACCTGACAATATCGAGAGTGTCGGTCCGAGAATTCCAAAGCGCAATCGAGGGCAGCTTCATTCCGTTGAATGTCGACGTCTTGACCATCGTGTAGTAGGCCTGATCGTCGATCAGCAGGCGTTGACCGATAGCGAGCGGCGCCTCGAAACCATAATCACCGATGACATCTCCCGCCAGGCACGTCGGGCCCCCGATGCGGTATTCGTTGGCCGTCCCCGGCGCCGTAACCGCTCCCAAGATGTCCGGCTGATAGGGTGTTTCGATGACATCCGGCATATGACAGGTGGCAGAGGCATCGATTATTGCCAGCAGCCTGTCGTTATGAACAAGGTCTATGACTTCCGTAACAAGAACGCCGGCGTTGAGCGCAACTGCCGTACCGGGCTCAAGATAAACCTCCGTTCCGTGGCGCTGCCGAAATCCCCTGATCAGGGAAATCAGGCCGTCGACATCGTAATCCGGTGCCGTGATGAGGTGTCCACCACCAAAATTGACCCATTCCACGGAGCGCAGCAAAGCGCCAAATCTCTCCTCCACCGCAGCGATTGTGCGTTCCAGCGGCGCAAGCCCCTGATCGCACAGGGTATGGAAGTGAAGACCGCTCAGGCCGGTGAGGTCCGCTGCGGCAAGCGCGGCCGCGGTCGCCCCGAGCCGCGAACACGGCGCGCAGGGATCATAGAGCGGGTTTTCCGCCTCGCTGTGCTCCGGATTGATCCGAATGCCGAATTTGAGCGATGGACGGGCGCGCAGGGCCGCCAGAGCCTGGTCGCGATGGCGGCTCCACTGGCCAGGCGAGTTGAAAACGACATGGTCTGCCAGTTCGAGGATCGGCGCCATGTCGCCTGCGGTATAGGCCGGAGAGAAGACATGCACCTCTCCGCCGAATTCTTCGCGCCCGAGGCGGGCCTCCCAAAGTCCGCTCGCCGCGACCCCGCTTAGCGAGCGAGCGATCTGCGCCGAAACCGCGAACATGGAAAACGCCTTCAGCGCCAGCAGCACCCGGCCCCCCGAGTCCGCCTCGACATGCGACAGCACCTGCAGGTTTTCTTCCAGACGCACTTCGTCGACAACAAAACAGGGGCTCGGAACCCTGGCCGGATCGAATCCTGCAAACGTGGACGTCATCGCAATCCTACAACTTGATTTCGGTCCTGGGCGACTGGCCCCAGCTGTCGATGACCGCCCAGTCCATTCCCTGTTTCGGCATTTCTGCGAGGAACGGATCGGGATCGAGCTCCTCGACATTGACCATGGTGCCGGCGCGCCAGGAGCCTTCCGCGATCAAGAGCGCGGCCGTCACCAGAGGAACCCCCGTGGTGTAGGAAATCGCCTGTGTACCCACATCCGCGTAGCAGGCTTCGTGGTCCTTCAGCGAATGGATGAACACCGTGCGCTCGCGCCCGTCTTTTTCACCGATGATTTCACAGCCGATGCAAACCTTGCCCGTATAGCCCTCTGCCAGGCTTGCCGGATCCGGCAAAAGCGCCTTGACCAGCTTGATCGGCACCACGGGCTGGCCCTCGACCGCAACCGGATCAGGCGACAGAAGGCCTAGATTCTTCAAGACATTGAACACCTCTATGTAGCGCTCGGAGAATCCCATCCAGAATTCGATCCGTTCGGCGTCGATATTGAGCGCCAGCGAATGAATTTCATCATGCCCCATGGAAAAGAGCTTGAACTCTCCGAGCTCCGGAAAGTCGTAGACCCGGCTGCGCGAATGACAGGGCACGGTCACCCAATCACCGTTCTTCCAATAGACGACATCTTCCATGATCTCCCGCAGGTTCGTCTCCGGATCGAAATTGGTCGCGAAGTAGCGGCCGTGGTCGCCGCCGTTCACATCCATGATGTCGATGGTGCGGATGCGGTCCAGCATGTGCTTTTGCACATAGGCCGTAAACGCGTTGACGGCCCCCGGATCGAACCCGATGCCGAGCACCGCCGTCAACTGCGCCGCGGCGAAACGGTCGCGCAACGTCCAGTCATAGCGGGCATACCAGGGCGGCGGCATGTTCATTTCGCCTTCTCCCTCATGCACCGCGGTGTCGAGATAATGCGCTCCGGCCTCAAGGCAGGCCTGCATGACCGACATGTTGATATGGGGACTGCCGACATTGAGCACGATCGAGGCCTCCGCCTCACGGATCAGCGCCGCCGTGGCGGCAATGTCCTTGGCATCGAGCTGCCGCGCTTCGAGCCGGCAGCCTGGGTCTGCGAGATTGCCGCGCGCCCTTATGTCATCGGTAATCGACCGGCATTTATCCAGTGTTCGCGACGCTAGCCAGACATCTCCCAGCCGGTCATTGTTCTGTGCGCATTTATGCGCTGTTGCGGCTCCGACGCCTCCCGCACCGATCACCAAGATATTCCTGAGTGGCGTGTTCATGCACTATCCGGATCTAATTTGACTGTTGGAAAGACGATTGAGACGGGCGTTTGCGGCAGGACGTTTCAACGTGCTCAGAAGTCGCTGACTATTCCCTTGGTTTCCCAGTCGCCGTAACGCGTCGGTTCGGGTCCCTTGCGCCCCTTGACCTCTTTCGGACGCTCGGGCTCGTTCTGCTTCGCACGGCGCGCGTGCGCTTCTTCCAGAGCCCGTTTGGCGGCGGGTTTCAGCTTGTCCTCGTTCATCTGCGACACCATTCCATCGGCGCGGCAAAATCCCCTGGGGTTCTTGCAGCCGGGCCGTCGTCCCACCATCATATAGGCATGAACGAATTGCGCCTTCAAGGCCGCTGCTGTATGTGCACCGGACCTGGCGCGCGATATATGAACTGCAGGGAACGGATATGAACTATTTCCGCACCGGCCTGTTGCTGGCGGCGATGACCGGCCTGTTTCTCGCCATTGGCTATCTTCTCGGCGGCACGGGCGGCATGGCCATCGCCTTCGTCGTCGCTTTGGCCATGAATGTCTTCAGCTACTGGAATTCCGACAAGATGGTTCTGCGCATGTATGGCGCGCAGGAGGCCAGCGAGGGCTCGCACCCCGCCTATTTCCGCATGGTACGCGATCTGGCGCACAATGCCGGGCTGCCCATGCCGAAGGTCTATGTGATCGACGACGACCAGCCCAACGCGTTTGCCACCGGCCGCAATCCGGAAAACGCAGCCGTCGCCGCAACAACGGGCCTGCTGCGCCGCCTCGATGAGGACGAAGTCGCCGGCGTCATGGCGCACGAACTCGCCCATGTCAAAAACCGCGACACGCTGATCATGACCGTGACGGCGACAATCGCCGGCGCCGTTTCGATGCTCGCGAACTTCGCGTTCATCTTCGGGCGCGGACGCGACAATCCGCTCGGCTTCATCGGAACGCTCGCCATCATGATCCTGGCACCGATCGGCGCCATGCTGGTTCAGATGGCGATCAGCCGCACCCGCGAGTATGCCGCCGACCGAATGGGCGCGGAGATTTCGGGCAATCCAATGGGGCTGGCGTCCGCTTTGCAGAAGATAAGTGCACATGCACATTCTATTGAAAATGTAACCGCGGAACGTAATCCCGCAACCGCCCACATGTTCATCATCAACCCGCTCTCGGGCGCCCGCATGGACAAACTGTTCTCGACCCACCCCAACACCGAACACCGCATCGCCGCACTGGTGGAAATGGCCAATGACGGGCGCGGTCGCACCAGGGAAGCCGCCCACCGCCCGGCAACCTCCCATGTCCGCGACGAGCCGCGCGCGGGCGCTTCCCCGCCCGGGCCGTGGACACAGGCCGGCAGCAGCAAGAAGCAGGACAGCGGCCCGTGGGGATAGTAGGCCCGGCCCCGCTCTGCCCGCTCGGGGCAGGGCATTGAGCGGCCCCGGCTCTGACGGTTTGGCCGCGCGGCAGGCGGCGGTGGAGCTGTTGGCCGGCGCGCTGCGCGGCACCGGCCACCCGTTCGACGACCTTTTCCAGAACAGTTGCGACACCGGGTCCATGCAGCATTTCGAGCCGCGCGACCGGGCCCTCGTTCGGTTGATTGTTGCCACCACGCTGCGCCGCAAGGGACAGATCGACGACGCCCTGTCACGCTTTCTCGACCGCCCCCTGCCGCGGAATTCGGGCGCGGCCGCCGAGATTCTGCGGACCGCGGTGGCGCAGCTTCTGTTCCTCGATACCCCGCCCCACGCGGCGATCGACCTCGCGGTTCGCTGCGTCGCCGCCGATCGCAGCTCAAGCCGGTTCAAGGGCCTCATAAACGCGGTTCTGCGCCGGATTTCGGAAAATGCCCTCTTGATCCTGGACGAACAGAATGCGCCACGGCTCAACACACCCGGCTGGCTGTGGGCGCGATGGGTCGATGCCTATGGTGAGGATCGGACCCTTGACATCGCCCTTGCCCACCTCAACGAGCCGACCCTCGACCTGACCGCGGCGACCGGTGCCGATGAGTGGGCGGCCCGCCTGCGCGGCCACCTGATGCCGACCGGCAGCATTCGCCTGACCGGCGCCGGGCGCATCTCTGAAATCGATGGCTATGCCGAGGGCGCCTGGTGGGTTCAGGACGCCGCCGCCGCCCTGCCTGCCCGGCTGTTCGGCGACCTCACCGGCAGGGCCGTGCTCGAACTGTGCGCCGCACCGGGCGGCAAGACCGCACAACTCGCGGCCGCCGGCGCCCGGGTCACCGCGGTTGACGTCAATCCGGCGCGCATCGACCGCCTCAGGGAGAACCTGAGCCGGCTGGGGCTGGACGCAACCTGCATCGCCGCGCCCGCCGCCCAATACGTGCCTGATGATGCGCCGCACAGCATCCTTCTCGACGCTCCGTGCGCGTCGACCGGGACCATCCGGCGCCATCCCGACATCGCCCATACCAAATCGGAAAAGTCGGTGGCCGATCTGGCCCGCGTCCAGCAACGCATGATCGACCACGCCAT
>JAJFHL010000221.1 GCA_021775615.1 Hyphomicrobiales bacterium | reverse complement strand
GCTGGGGCCGTTACCTGCGCGACGTGACCGCCACCGGCAACGTGGTGCGCAACTGCCGCATCGGCATCGCGGTTTCGGCATCCCAGGGCGCCGGCAAGGCGCTGGTCGCCAACAACATGATCTCCGGCTCCACTAAGGCGGCGATCGCCGGTCTCGAACTGCATGAAATGGTCACCGCCGACCTCACCCAACCGCCGGCCCGCGTGCCCGGCAACATGGCGGTGCAGGGCAACCTGGTGAGCTAGGCTGTTGCGGTAACAGATCTTCAGACACTCGGCTCAAAGCCGGCCCCGAGGTTCGCGGTCTTGCGGAGAACGTTCCGAGCCCTGCAAAGCGCTATGTGACGCTCAAACACCTTGATCTTGGGAAATGCGAGTAGGCTCCGGCGTTCGCCGGAGGGGCGGATCAACGAACGCTCTCGAACATTTCCGCAACAACCCGCACATCCCCGGTGTGGATGCCGCGCCAGTTCCTGACCGGGGATTCCGCGTAACCGGTCAGCAGATCGCGCTCATCCGACGAGAACACTTCAAGCCGCGCCAGCAGCGCCGCCATCACCCGTTCCGACGCCCGCGATGCGCCATCGTCGATCTTGAGGGCGATGCCCAGTCCGCCGTGCGGTACGCAGCCGCAAAACACGCCCTCCGCCCCGGTCTTGACGAAGGCCCGGGGCACGGCGCGCGTGAGATCGGTGCAGAAACGCTTGGTTCCGGCCACCATGAAAGGTTCGGCGGCAACCGCCTCAAACAGCCGTGCCGCGGCGGCCGCCCGTTCTGATGTCAGCGCTTTCGGCGTCGCCAGGGTGGCAAAGCCGGAGGCCAGATTGCGCAGCGGGATCGCCCAGGTTGGCACCGAACAGCCATCGACGCCGCAAGGCGTCCCCTCCAGATCGAACTTGCAGAGAGCCGAGATCACGGCGGCGATCTCGCGTTGCACCGGATGGTCCCGGTTGATGTAGCCGCGCGGCTCTGCGCCGATGTATTTCGCCAGCGCCAGCATGCCCGCATGTTTGCCGGAACAGTTGTTGTGGGCAGCCGTCGGATCGCCCGAAAGACCACGGCCCGCCGGTTCCCACGTGGGCCGGTGAGCGCCGCATTCAAGGTCGGTATCGGACAATCCCGCCTTTGCCAGCATGGAACGGGCTGCCGCCACATGCGCGGGCTCGCCGCCATGGGAGGCGCAGGCGAGCGCCAGTTCCGCAGGCGTGAAACCATATGCCTCGGCGGCACCCGATTCCACGAGCGGCAGGGCCTGGAAGACCTTGATGGCGGAACGTGGAAACACCGGCGCTTCGATATCGCCGGCAGCCGCGAGCACGTCTCCATCCGCACTGACCACCACGAAGGCGCCGCGATGGCGGCTTTCCACCATGCCGCCTCGGGTGACCTCAACCAGAACCGGATTGCTCATGGCGCGGGCAGCCTCACGCCGCGATCCACGCGGTGTCCGGTCCGGCGGCGACGATGCCATTGGGATTGACCCACTTGATGCCGTAATAGCCGCGCTTGATGTGGTCGAGATTGACCGTTTCGGCGATGCCGGGCAGTGCCATCATGCGCCCGATATAGGCCGGCAGATGAGCATAGTCGGCAACCATGGCGCGGTTGCACTTGAAGACGCCGAAATAAGCCGGATCGAAGCGCACCAGGGTTACGAAAGCGCGGATGTCGGTCTCGGTGAGCGTTTCGCCGAACAGGTAGGTTCGCCCATCCGAGAGCCGGTTGTCGAGATCATCAAGGGCCTCGAACACGTCTTCGAACGCCACCTCATAGGCCGCCTGGGACTGGGCAAAGCCGGCCCGGTAGACCCCGTTGTTGAATTTTTCGAGCAGGCGGTCGTTGAGCGCGTCCATTTCGGTGAGAAGGGCCTGTGGCCGCAGGTCCGGCGCATCGGGCACCAGGTCGGCAAAACCGTCGTTCAGCATATGGATGATGTCGGCGGACTCATTATTGACGACCGTTTCACGCTCCATGTCCCACAGCACCGGCACCGTCACCCGGCCGGTAAATTTCGGATCCGCCAGGGTGTAGATCTCATGCAGATAGTCGGCCTCGGGCAACCGCGCGTCGGGCCGCTGCGCATCATCGGGAAACTTCCAGCCGTAGTCGGTCAGCGCCGCCTCGACCCGTGAGACCGAGATCGCACCTTCCAGGCCTTTCAGGGCGCGCACCGCCAGAGCCCGGCAGGCCCAGGGGCAAACCATCGCGACATAAAGGTGATAGCGCCCCGGCGCCGCCGCGAAGCCGCCCTCCCCGGTTGGCCCGGCGGCGCCGTCGCGGGTGATCCAGTTGCGGAAGCTCGACACCGGGCGCTGATAGGCGCCGGCCTCGTCGGTTTTCCGGGCGAGCTGGGCTTCCAGCACCCAATTTCCGTCAATCAGCATGGAGGAATCCGTCGTCGGTTGGGCGGTTGCCGATGGAACGGCTGGCGCTGTCCGGCCCTTCCGCAGAAGAGCTGGCTGGGGCGGAAGGATTCGAACCTTCGAATACCGGTACCAAAAACCGGCGCCTTAACCGCTTGGCCACGCCCCAATGCGCATAAGGGTGATCTCAAGAATCGGGCGGACCATACATATATTGGTGGCCGAGTTCAATTCCCCAGGCATACTGTGGTTCAGGTAAGCCGTGCAATTGCCGTTCATCGCTTGCAGTGCGGCCTCCACGGCGTTATAACGCCGCCGCCAGTGAAGTCGGAGTGTGGCGCAGCCTGGTAGCGCACCTCGTTCGGGACGAGGGGGTCGCAGGTTCAAATCCTGCCACTCCGACCAACAACCTCCCGACAGCTTTCCGTCTTCCCGGCGGTTCCGGCACGGCGCTTGCCGTTTGCGCTTCTTGAGGTCATTTTAGCGCATGCATGAATGGGTTTTCAAGGCCGCCACCGTCGCGCTTGCGATACTCGCCTACGCGGTCAGCGTGTGGCTGTTCGCGGCCGTCTGCCTTGCGCTTGCGGCGTGGTACGGCTGGCACAGATATGCGCACGGCTATGTGCCCGGCGCCGATCAGGATCATTTGCATCAGACCGCGCGCGGGGATCTGCCGGCCTCGCTGCTCGCGGCCCTCGCGGTGGCGGTTCCCACCGTTGCCATTCCGATCGGCCTGTTCGCGGCCGGACTTGGCTATCCGGTGATGTTCGTGGCCCTGGGGGTGGCGGGCCTTGCCGGAGGTGTCTTCTTCCTTCGGCGGAGATGATGCGCGGCGGGCGTTTTGGTGTTCCCGAGTGCAAGACGCAGCCCCCAAGGGGGGCAGTCCTGGTGACTGCGTCTCGCGATCGCGCGCTTCCGAGGGGTATCGAAACGCGCGGTTGCGGCGTGGGTGTACCGCGGTGTACTCAAGCGGGCGTCAGGCGGCCTGCTGCGCCTCGGCGGTTCCGATCCCCGCATGCAGGTATTCCACGAGCATCTGATCGAGCCCAAGCCGGGCGGCCAGCATCGCAAGATAGCCGCGCTCGGCGGCGGCGTTGGTGTCGACAACGAGCAGCGAAGCGGCATAGATTTCCGCCGCCTGTTCGGGGCACGCGGCACCACTCACAACGGCGTCGATATCAAGTGGCTTTGCCAACTCGTCCTCGATGAAGCGCTGGTGCTCCGGTCCAATCTCCATCTTTTTCATGTGCGCGGAGATGCGATTCTGCTCTTCGATGGAAACGTGCCCGTCAACCTTTGCGGCGGCGATCATGGCGCGCAGTATGGCCCTGCACAGGGTCTCCTGTTCGGCCGGAACCGCCGGCATGAAGCGTGAGCCCACCGGCGGCGCCTGAGTGGACAGTTCGGCGCTGGTCTGCAGCGGCTTCTTCGCCTTCCAGTCGTTCCACGCCTTATAGGCGAGGCCTCCGACCAGAGCGGCGCCGCCGACCTTCAATGCGGACTTGGCAAGCTTCTTGGGTTTCTTGCCGCCGAGCAGCAAACCGGCGACACCGCCGGCCAACGCACCGGTGGCCAGACCACCTGGCCCGCTCAGGAAGCTCTGCCGGTTCAGGCCGCCTCCGCCCTCGGATTCGGCGGCGGGGCCGGCTTCCTGGGGCGTACCGAAGAACTGATTGAGCAGGGATTTTGCGTCTTGCATCTCGGGCGTCTCCTTACTGCCTTCGGATTCGGCGCGTGGAGCGCCGCGATATCTTATTGAGATGGCACATCAGGGCGCCGTCTCAAGGCATCAAGGCACGTCGGTTTGATAGTATTGTCCTATCACGCTTGGCGCATGCGGATGTCATCCCTCGATGATCAGGGTCTTGAACGTCCTGGCGGCGACATCGCGGATGGCATCGGCAATTTGCGTGTACGCCCCGACGCGGCCAGCACTCTTTCGCCAGACAAGTCCGATCGAGCGGGTGATGGTGCGGCCCTTGAGCGGTTTGACGACGATTTCGCTGCGCTTGGGCACTTCGGAGTGAACGTACAGCGCCGGAAGAAATGTCACCCCCATGCCCATGCCCACCATCTGGCGCAGGGCATCGAGGCTGGTGCCTTCGTAGTCGCGCAGAACGGTTGCGCCGAATTCCTGGCAGAGCGCTCCGATCTGATCGTGCAGATGGAACTTCGCGGTGGGTGAAAGCACCTTCATACCTAAGAGGTCCGTTGTCGCGATTTGATCGCGGCCCGCATAGGGATGGTCGGAGGCCATGGCAAGATAGAGCGGCTCGCGGAACAGCCGTTGCGTGACGAGTTCCGCTCCGGTGACGGGCAGTTGTGCAAGGATCACGTCGTGCAGACCGCGGGCAAGTTCATATTCGAGCTCACGCGGCGCGCCTTCGCGAACATAGAGTTTGAGCTCGGGGTACTGGCGATGCAGATGCGCCACCACATGCGGCAGCAGATAGGGTCCAAGGGTCGGCTTGGCGCCGAGCCGTATTGTACCGACAAGCCCATGCTGGGCGCCGGCGGCAAAATCGACAATCCCCTGCACCTCATCAAGCACCCGCCGAGCCCGGTCGACGACTTCGCGGCCGGTCGGCGTCATGGCGACGCCCGAGCGGCTGCGCTCGACCAGTTGCACGCCGAGGATCTCCTCGATGTTCTGCACCTGAGCGCTCAGCGATGGCTGCGAGATGTTGCAGCGCTCGGCGGCGCGGCGATAGTGCCTGTCCTCGTCGAGTGCAACGAGATAACGCAATTGTTTAAGGGTCGGGGAATGCCGGGTCATGGGAGATGCATCCGTTGAAACTGTTCCAGGCCGGGACCGGTGATGATCCGGTCACGATGCCATTGCTCCTGAATATGGTGAACACATAGGCAAATCCAATCAAATTCGTGAATCTGATCAACTTTACCTTCCCCACTCCAAACCCCATTTCCGAAGGACACGCCGGGGGGCATGGGAACGACGTCAAAGGAGAGGTTGATGTTCAACGAAGTGGCGAGTGAAGGCAGCGTCTACCCCGATGCGCCGGTCGAAGCGTTGCCTGAAAGCCTGGCGGACCATGCGAAGGCGCGCCGGTCCGTGGTCGTCCTGCCGGGTGACGGCGTCGGCCCCGATGTGATGAACGCATGCCTGCGGGTACTCGATGCAGCATGCCCGCAGCTGGACTGGATCAGGACCGATGGCGGAACAGAAGCGAAGGGCAAAGGCTCCCTCACCGGACTGCCCAAGGACACAATTGACGCCATCGCGAAATCCGGCGTTGTGCTGAAGGGCCCGCTGGCAAAGCCGGTCGGTGCATCCGGTGACGGCGTGGACTATCTGCTGCGCAACATATTCGAGCTTTACGGCAACGTCCGCCCGGTCAAACAGCTCCCCTACCCCGGCCTGCCATATGCCTATAGCGACATCGATATGGTCGTGGTGCGCGAAAACGGCACCGCGTCGAGTGAAATCCTCGAGCACATGCAGACGGCCGATGTCGTTCAGTCGCTAAGGCTGGTAAGCCGGAAGGGATCGGAGAGGATTGCCCAACTTGGTTTTGCGCTTGCAACGGCACACGGCCGCAAGAAGGTCCATTGCGTAACCGACGCCGACGGACCGATACTGGCGGAAGGATTTTTCCACTCAGTATTCGAGAATGTCGCCGATGAGTATCCGGCGCTGGATGCGCAGACCATCGCCATCGAAGAATGTGCTCAGGCCCTGCTGGCGACGCCGGAAAAATTTGACGTTATCGTCTCCACCAACCTGCACGGAAGCATTGTGAGCGACCTGGCCACCAGCCTGGTCGGAGGCTTCGGCCTGACCGCGGGTGCGGAAATCGGACGGAACGCGGCCATGTTCGCGCCGCTTCATGGTCCAGCTCCCCTGCTCGCCGGCCAGACCAAGCACAATCCAACCGCCATGATAATGGCCGGCGTCATGATGCTGCGTCACCTCGGTCTGGTCCACCAGGCCGACTGCGTTGAGCAGGCGGTGCGACGCGTCTACCAGGAAGGCGCGACGTTGCCCGAAGATATCGCCCTGCCCGGCCATGGCGCCGGCACGGACGCTTTCGGCGATGCGGTGATCGAACAGCTTGAAGTCGTCTCGCCGGTTTTTCCACGGCATCCGACCAAAGCGTTTGCGCCTCCGGCGGCGAAGGCCAGGCGCCGGGCCAAGTCAAGCCGGCGTCTGGACGGTGTGGACGTCTTTGTCGAATGGCGCGGAACGGCAGAAGATCTTGCCGCCAGACTGGAGCCGTTCGGCGACAGAAACGGCTTTCAACTCTTCATGATCACCAATAGCGGGGCGCAGGCCTATCCGCACGGCAACGACTTGGGGGACACCACCGATCACTGGCTCTGCCGGTTCCGCTACGGCGGCAAGTCGGGCGCCGCGGAAGATCAGGTGGCGCCTCTTCTTGATCGCCTGTCCACCGCAATCCGCTGGATGCATGTCGAAAAGCTGACCGCCTTCGATGGTGACCCCGGCTACGGCCAGGCGAAAGGAGCACTGTGACATGCTTGCCAGAAACACCCATCCCCCACGTGGCGGAAGAGGCCTTGCCGGCCGCCTGCAGCATCTCAGGACAGTTCACGACTGGCTGCAGGCGCGCATCGACGCGGAAACCGCCAAACCGCTGCCGGACAGCCTTAACATTCAGGAGATGAAGCGGCTTCGGTTGAAGACGAAGGACGAAATTGCGCTCGTGTCTGGCATCGCCAGTGGCGTATCGCCAAATCATCCGCCGCTTTCGGCCTGACAGCCGGCCCCGGACGTCAGGCCGAATAGAGGCAACCATGGGCGGGGCGCACAGCAGACCGGCGCGCTCCGTCCGCGTTTATCCCGATCCCGGCTGATCGTATGGCATCTGCATTGCGACAGGTGACGTCGGCGCTGGTTGCACCACACGCCGCCAATGCGGTTGACGATGTCACCTTCGACAAATTCGGGTCACTTCGAACGGCGCACCGCATCACGGCCGTTCACGATTTTCGCCGTAATCTTCCGTTAGGTGCCTTCGCACGCTAGAATACGGCTTTGGAAAATAGTGCAGAGAGTTCTGATGAGGGGCTCCAACGGATATCGGGTCCGCTTCGCCATCTGGCTTGCGGTTGCTGTCTCATTTGGGTGGCTGGCGCCGGCACAACCCAGTGCCGGGCCGCTGGAAGACGGTGTCGCCGCCTATGAAAACCGCGATTACAAAACTGCCGTGCTATTCTGGGAGGAGGCGGCCAAGGCGGGCGATGCGGCTGCGATGAACAATTTGGGGTTCATCTATTCCACTGTGTACGGTGACTACAAGACAGCCCTGAAGCATTGGCGGGATGCGGCAGATGCCGGCAATGCGGACGCTATGCACAATCTGGGGCTGGTCTATGATTTTGGTAATGGGGCGCCCAGGTCCGACAAACTGGCCCTGTTCTGGTACCTAAAGGCGGCGCGAAAGGGATTCACCAAGTCGCTCTATAGCCTTGGCATCAAATACGACAACGGCGAAGGCGTCGCACGCAATGAGGTGACCGCCTACATGTTTCTCCTTCTGGCTGCGAGCGACGGCACCCGGGCTTTTGCGCGCACCCGCGATCAGATTGGCAAGCACATGACGAAAGAGCAGAAACAGACCGCGCGCCAGCTGGCGGCAGAGTGGGTCCGGGCGCACAAAAAGAAGTAGCTTCATTGCTCCCGGGTGGACGGTGCAATGCGCCGAAATGCGCGCTAACCGGACATCGGCTGCCCTTTCTGCCCGCAAATTACCCTGAAAACAATACAAAACGTGATCTACATCACATCAATAGATGGGAGATTGCGCTATCTATGGTTCAGCAGTGTCCCGCAATCGGGGCCGACCCCAGACGAGCGTTGGAGTACCGAAAATGAACGCCAATCCCCGCAAGACGCGCTTTGCTTACGCGATGATGCTTGGATTCATGGCACTGTCGACTGCGGCACTCGCCGCTGCATCCGCTTCCGGCGGCAACAATTCCGTGGTCAGTGTCGTCAGCGATACCGACACACCCGGCAGCACCGTGCGCGACGCCGGCTGAACTGGCAACGCCACGGCAGCCGACACCAGATCATTGACATAAAACCGCAGACTCAGAGCGTGCAGGCACACGCGCCGCGTTGTGCTATAGGATCCGCCTGAAACGTCTCGATCAGGATCAATTTTGATTTACTCGATCAAAATCGATGAACCTGATCGGTTATCAATATGATAGAGCGCGATCGGTGAAATGAGCGGCGACATCCCCTTTGAACGCGAAATCGAATTTGAGTATGGCGCGATCGAGCAGGTCTCGCCGATGCTGCGGCGGGTGATCGCCAACAATCCCGGCCCCTTCACCTATACCGGCACCGGCACCTACATCATCGGCCAGGGAAATGTGGCGGTGATGGATCCCGGGCCGCTGGACGACGCCCATCTCGATGCGCTTGTGGCGGCGCTCGATGGCGAAACCGTCAGCCACATCCTGATCACCCACACCCACCGCGACCACTCGCCCCTGGCCGCCAAGCTCAAGCAACTGACCGGCGCCAAGACCTATGCCTACGGGCCGCACGGCGCGGGGCCCGGCACCACCGCGCGCACCAGCGGCGATGTGCGTCTCGATGCCAGCGGCGACACTGATTTCCAACCGGACGTTACCGTCGACCATGGCGATGTCATCGAGGGGCGCGACTGGCAGGTGGAATGCGTGTTCACGCCGGGCCACACCTCGAACCACATGAGTTTTGCGCTGGCCGGAGAGAACGCGCTTCTGTGCGGCGACCATGTGATGGCCTGGTCGACCAGCGTCATCGCACCGCCGGACGGCAACATGGGAACCTATATGGCCTCGCTCGACCTGCTGCTTGAACGCGGCGAGACGGTCTATTGGCCGACACACGGCCCGGCGGTCGAAAAACCGAACCGCTTCGTGCGCGCCTACATCACTCACCGCAGAATGCGTGAGGCCGCAATCGTGACGCAGCTCAAGGCGGGGCTCGCAACAATCCCGGAAATCGTCAGGCAGATCTACTCAGAGGTCGCGCCGCAACTGCACCCGGCCGCAGGCATGTCGGTGCTCGCCCATATGGAGCACCTGATCGAGCAGGAGAAAGTTGAAACCGACGGCGCACCGGCAATCGACAGTGTCTACAGAGTGAAGTAGTCAGCCCCCGTCAGCCGGTGCGGCTGATGACAATGTCCGGATCGCCGATGCGGGCAAGCTCTTCTATCGGCCCCGCCATCATCTCTTCGCCGTCTTTATCGTTTGCCGCGACCATGGCCAGAAGATAGCTCAGGAGTTCAGCGCCAACGGACTCCGCCGTGTTGCCTTCCTCGCGGCAGGACAGTTCATAGTCGATCAGCTCGACCAGCAGTTTCTTCTGTTTCTTGCGGTCGGCGGTTGCATAGTCCTGAAGGCTGACCGCCTCGGCGATGAAATCGCGCCATATGAGCGACAGCGCAACACCGAGCTTCTTGTATTCTGCTTCGGGGCCCTTGGCCGCTTCCCAGATGCGCGTCTGGAAGCCGGACACGATCTTGTCGCGCTCGGTCGCACCTTCCTTACCCTCCAGCCAACGATGCATCGGTCCCCTCCGGCTGCCCCCCGGATTTCTAGACTACCCGTCTCCGCCTACGGATAAAACCCCAAAGGGACATGACGGTCTCCGGCGCTGTTGTAAGATGATGCGTCCAAAACATGCGATGTGCAGGTGATGTTTCTCTTTCCACGCTCCAAGAACCGGCCCTTCCACTTCGGGCCCTTTCCTGTGGAGACGCTTCCCCGCGATCCGTCGCGCGGTACGGAAGAGCGCGAACGCGCGCCGATCGAACAACCGGAAGGCGCCAGGCCGGACGACGATCTGAGCCGCGCCGTCGACCGCTATCTCGATATTTTCCGAACCTATGTCGACGGCGATGTCGCACCGGCCCATGCGCCGCTGCCCGATAACCTCGAGCGGCGTGCCGTCGACATCAAGGGCGGCGCTTATTTCATGGACGCCTCTCAGGTGGGCATCTGTTCGATGCCGCACAACGCATGGCTTTCCGATGCCACCGCCGCTGACCACACGCATGCGGTCGTCATCCTGGTCGAACACCCGCGCCCGGGAGATGATGACCCCATCGCAGGCGACTGGCTGCGCAACGCGATTGCCCCGATTGGCGATCTGCGCGCGGCGGAGATCGCCATCTGCATTGCCGGGCACATCCGCGCCATGGGATTTGCGGCGCGTGCCCATATTGCCGGCGATACGCTGGTCGATGCCGAACGGCTGGCGGTGCTGTCGGGCGTTGCCCTGCGCGATGGCGGGAGTTTGGTTCACCCCTATATCGGCGCCCGGTTTGCGCTGGCCTGCATTACCACCGACTACCCGCTTGCCGAAGATGAGCCGCTTGCCGCAACCGCCCGCAAGGCCCGGACCGTTCGCTATTGGTGGGGTCTCAACGGGGCGCAGTCGGGCCGCGAGCGCAACCGACGCGCCCGCCGGCCGAGCCACGCCAGCCGCTACCCGATGGAACAGGTCAAACGGGTCGAGCGGCCGACGACTTTCATTCTCGACGACGAGGTACCGCGGGTGCCGAAGCGGGCCGCCTTCTTCCAGCGCGCCCTGCATGGCGATCTCGGTGAACGGGCCAAGAAGGAACGTTCGCGTTTCGCCTTCAAGACCCCGTTCGCCCACAATCTCCTACAGGTGATCCGCTCCATGGTGCCGCATCAGGACGGCCCCCTGAACGAGGCGGCCGATGCTTCGCAGTTCGCAGACCCGGCCGCCAATGCCCGCGCCATCAAGACGCTGTCCCATGCCCTTGGCTCAGACCTCACCGGCATCTGCGAGATCCCGCGCTATGCCTGGTTCTCGCACAAGGAGGACGGTGCCGAGATCCACCCTTACCACCGCTATGCGGTGGTCATGCTGATCGACCAGGGCTACGACACCATGGAGGGCGCAAGCGGTGATGACTGGGCGTCCGGCGCACAGTCCATGCGGGCCTATCTGCGCGGCGCCGAGATCGCCGGCGTCATGGCGGAGTTCCTTCGCTCAAGGGGTGTGCCTGCCCGGCCCCAGACCAATGCGGACTCAGACGTGCTGCATATTCCTCTCATCTTGTGGGCCGGCCTTGGCGAACTCAGCCGCATCGGCGAACTGGTCCTGAACCCCTTCGTGGGCCCGCGCTTCAAGTCGGTGGTGCTGACCACCGACATGCCGCTCGTGGTCGACAGGCCGATCGACTTCGGGCTGCAGTATTTTTGTTCCAACTGCCTCAAATGCGCCCGTGAATGCCCCTGCGACGCAATCCCCTTCGGCGACAAGATCATGTTCAACGGCTACGAGATCTGGAAGCCGGATGTGGAGCGCTGCACCCGTTACCGGCTCACCAACGCGCGCGGCGCCGCCTGCGGGCGCTGCATGAAAACCTGCCCGATCAACAAGGTGGTCGATGCCGACGGCGCGCTCCTCACCCGCATCGCCAGCTGGCTCGGTGTCAACGCCATGTGGCTGAAACCCCTCATGGTGCCGATCGCCACCTGGATGGACGACACGCTCGGCAACGGCCGCCGCAACCCGGCCAAGAAGTGGTGGTTCGACCACGAGATCGTCGATGGCGTCACGGTCGACCCACCCAAGGGCACAAACGAGCGCGACATCGATCCCGCACGCCAAGTCGATTCCGCCAAGCAGAAGATGGCCTATTACCACGCCTCGATGATGCCGCCGCCGGACGACCCCTCACCGGCAGCGCTCGACCGCAAGGCGGCGATGCAGGCGGGCGAAGTGGTGGAGACGCCGGACGAGGCGCAGACGCGGACCGCGGCGGGTGGGCCGAAGCCTCCGCACTATGTGGCGACGTTACCCGGCGGTAAGATCGTGGACGGGACAAAAGCCGGTGCTGGTCCTTACAAATGAGGAGCTGACACATGGCAAGCGTTCTACCAGATGATGAAACCGGCGACGCGCTGAGACTGTTGGAGCAGAACGGATCAGATCTCAGTCGCCCTCTGGAGATGGACTTCTTTGCGTCAGTACCATCGCAAGCGGCAGGCGACGCAGTCGCCTTACGCGTTGTTGAGCTGGGCTTTGCGGCAAGCGTGGAACAGGACGAGGACTCTCAGCAATGGACCTGTTACTGCACCAAGACGATTGTTCCGAACTACGCGATGGTGGTGGAAATCGAGGCGCAAATAGATGCAGTCGCCCAAGCCCATGGCGGCCACGCCGATGGCTTTGGCTCTTTCGGCAATGGTGATGATCAGCTCTAGACCCTTTCCGGCAACACCTTGCCCGGGTTCAAGATCCCGTTCGGATCAAGCTGACGCTTGAGCATGTACATCAGTTCCAGTTCCACTGGGTCCTTGATGGCCGGCATGTGATCGCGCTTGAGGCGGCCGATGCCGTGTTCGGCACTGATCGAGCCAGAGAAGTCAGCCACCACTTTAAAGACCGCGTCCTCGAATTCGCTCCAGCGGGCGAGGAATGCGTCGCGGTCGGCGCCGACGGGCTGGGTGACGTTACAGTGGATATTGCCATCGCCCATATGGCCGAAGGGCAGCGGGCGGCAGTCCGGCTCGACCTTCTTACAAGTTGCCGTGACCGCATCGATGAATTCGGGAACGGTCGAAACCGGCACCGAGACATCGAACTTTATGCTGCCGCCTTCTCGCTTCTGCACTTCGGAGACCACCTCGCGCATGCGCCAGAGTTCGGCGGCCTGGGCTTCGCTTGCCGCAACAACCGCGTCGGCCACGAGGCCGCGCTCCAGACCCGCCTCGAGGATCGTCGAGGCGGTCTCGTTCATGGCGCCTTCGCCGGAGAGTTCCATCAACACATACCAGGGATGCGCGCCCTCCAGCGGGTCGCGCATATTGGGCCCGTGCTTCACAACAATCTCGATGCCGAAGCGCGGAATGATCTCGAAGCCCGTCACCCGGCGCCCGGACTGCTCCTGCGCCAGGGCGAGAAGATCGCGCGCCGCGACGGGCGAGGCCAGGCCAATCATCGCCGTGGCCTTGTCGTTCGGCTTGGGAAACAGCTTCAGGACCGCGCCGGTGACGATGCCGAGCGTGCCTTCGGACCCGATGAAAAGGTTTTTCAAATCGTAACCGGTGTTGTCCTTGCGCAGACGCCGAAGCCCGTTCCAGATGCGCCCGTCCGCCAGCACCACTTCGAGGCCAAGCACCAGATCGCGGGTGTTGCCATAGGCGAGTACGGCGGTACCGCCCGCATTGGTGCCGATGTTGCCGCCGATCTGGCACGAGCCTTCCGACCCGATGCGCATGGGATAGAGACGGTTCACATCGTCAGAGGCGCTCTGGACGGTCTGCAGCACGCATCCCGCATCGACGGTAATGGTGTTGTTGTCGGGATCGATGTCGCGGACGGTGTTGAGGCGGCTGAGCGAGAGCACCACTTCGTTGCCGGTCTCAAACGGGATCTGTGCGCCCACAAGGCCGGTATTGCCGCCCTGGGGGACGATGGCCGTGCCGGTCTCATTGGCGACTTTGAGGATCTGCGAGACTTCCTCGACGCTGCCGGGACGCAGCA
>JAJFHL010000023.1 GCA_021775615.1 Hyphomicrobiales bacterium | reverse complement strand
ATATCGATGCCGTCCTTGAAAGAGTGGCCGCATCCGGCGGGCAGGTCGTTGCGCCCAAAATGTCGATCGGCGCCTACGGCAACATTGCGCAGTTCACAGACACCGAGGGCAACCGCATCGCACTGCACAGCAATTGAGGTGACCGGCATGATCTGGCTGGTCACGGCACCACTGCTGGTTGCCCTGCTGGGCGGCGCCTATGTGGGTTCCCTGCATCTGGCGAACAGGCCGCCGCCCGCAAAGGTCGCCCTCATTCATGGGATTATCGGGACGATTGGTGCGGCGCTGCTTGCCGTGCTCGTCTGGTGGCGGGGCGGCGGCTCACTGGTGCCGTCGGCTGCCATTTTCGGTGTCGTGATCGCCGGAGGGGTCTACCTTTTTTCATTTCGCAAACGCGAAGCGCTGCCTAAGAAGTCGGCGGTACTCATTCATGCCGCCGCGGCGGTCATCGCGTTCGGCCTTTTCGTTTACGGCGGCTTCATGCAGTAGGGAGAAATTCGATGGCAGGCCCCAAGGCTTCCAAATCCGGCTGTTGTGAGATTGCACCGACCGGTATCGCGTGCCCGTTGTGCAGGGCGGGCACGCTCGAACCGGCGCGCGGCCGGTTCGGCCCCATATACAAATGCACGAACAAGGCGGACTGCAAATTCTACCTGACGGCACGGCCGACCGGGGAGCTGTGCAGCCACACGCGAGACGGCGGTGGTCCATGCGGCCACATGATCGTGGAGGGAACCAAAACCATTCCGGATCGCTGCAGCGACAAGACCTGCCCAAACCGGAACCCGCACAAACCTTAGCGGATCCCGGCGTGGCTTGAGGTCTCGCTAACGCTCGTTCCAGCCCTCCAGGAACAGAGCCATCGCTTCGTTGCCGCAGTTGTCGACGTGTGGCGCCCGCAGTTCAGCGCCGGCCTCCAGCATCAGGCGCGCGCACGAGATGTGATCGCGGTTTTCGCGATCGGGCCCAAACTCCGAACCATGAATGGCTGTGCCGAGCGCGTCCCCACCGTAGCCGTTGCGGTGGCCGAGATCCGGGTTCAGTGTCAGGAGATAGCCGACACGCTCGGGGAGGCCTTCCCAGCCCGCCACATGCAGCGGCGTCATGCCCATGTCATCGGCATCATTGGGATCGAGCCCGGCGGCCACCAGGGCTTTGACATGATCGATGGGCCCTGGCCCCCAAACGACCCGTGCCAGCAAATGCTGATCCTCCGCGGCAAGTTTCGACGCCTCGAGGCGAACCGCGGGCTGGGTGCCGGATGCGCAGGCCGCCAGGATCTCTTCTGTCTCCGTCAGCGCCGTGTCATGTCCGCGTTCCTTGAGCACCCGGGCGATTTCCGTGTTGCCGAAGATCAGCGCGGTGGCATAGGGCGTATGACCCTCCCACTTGGCTTGCGGGTCGGCGCCTCTGTCGAGCAGAAGTTCGGCAATTTCCCCCGAACACCAGCGTCGCGCCGCCTGATGCAGGGCGGGAATGGTGTCCACCGCCTGGCCGCTCGGATGGCCGGTCACCGCTTCATTGGGATCCGCGCCATGATCGAGCAGCAGGCGGACCGCTTCCAGATCGTTGAAGTCTAGAGCGCGGGGCAGGGCGTTGGTGCCCCGCGTCGCGACGCCATGCCTGATCAGAAGCTTGAGGCCGTCGTGATGGCCAAGCTCGGTGGCGTGATAGAGGCTCTCGTCGTCATCCGGGCTCGCGCCATGGTCGAGCAGCCACTCGGCGAGCGCCATGTTGTTGCCGTGGCCGAGCGCCCCATAGAGGGCGGAGATCTCGTGATCGGATCCAGGCTCGAACGGGTAGCCGTCATTGACGTTCGCACCGCCAGCCACCAGGAGATCGGCGATCTTGAGCATGTCGCCGCGTTTCTCCGGCGCCATATGGATGTAGTGCGAATAGGCGAGATGCAGGATCGGCGAGCGGATGCCGATGGCCTTCGTTGCGGCGCCGGCGGACTTTGACAGGTTCCGCTCCACGGCGCGCACGTCGTAGGTGGCGATCTGCAGGCCAAAGTCCGTTTCCGGCAGGGCGGGATCGTCGACGAGAAGCTTCTCCACGACCCAACGCTGGCCGAAATAGAGCGCCCGCGTGAGCCGTTCGGCCCGTTCGGCGCGGGTCATGCCGACCGCCTCCAGAGAAAACTTCAGCTTGGGCCAGCTCTCATGGCCGTTTTCACGGGCGATGACATGCAGGAAGTCTGCATGTTTCGGGTCTTTGTCCGGGACGATGGTGCGCAACCGTGCGATGGCTTCGGCATCGTTCGCGGCAAAGGCTTTCTTGAGCCGCTTGGCGGCGGCACGCAGGTGTTTGATGTCGGATGGCATTGGCCTTCTCCAGTGTCTGAGCCCAATGGTCCGCTGCTTCAGGCTGATGGAGAAAAACCAGCTCGTGGCTGTCACGTATCAAGGTGCTCATGGAGCTTTCCGCGGACCCGGGTGCCGCCCTGACGGCAACGCCGAATGTATGGGGTCGCGGGGCTGTAATCAAGGGCACCGCTCTCAGTTTTCGGTAAACCAGTGCCGCTTGCGCCGGCCGGCGCGGCAGACCACTCTTTCGGTATAGGTCTCCTCTTCTCGGGCCGCGATGCCCTTCAGCAAGGGAGAGAGATTTTCGAGTACCGTCAGGCTCGCCTGCCGGTTGCCCGAGAGATCCGCGGTTACGCTGTTGCAGGCGTCACCGGAGCTTCCGTCCCGGAGTCCTCTGACCTGCTCGGCGATGACACTCAGCGATCTCTGACGCTGGCGGTCAAGGGTATCGGCGAGCGAAGCGGCCGGATCGGCGCCACGGGCAAGGCCCGTGCGCAGCGTGTTCCGCGCCGCGGTGAACACCATCATCCAGACCTGGCCGGCCCAATGCGTGATCTTGCCAAACATGACAGCGGGCATGCGCATTACCGTGCCCCCTCCGGCTCGAATCGCAATCGCCATCGATAGAGCGAGGCGAAAGCGCGATAGAAATACTTGCGTGTTGTGTCGTCCCGGTTCAGACCGTTGGCGGTGCGCCATCGATCCTCGCCGAACCTCGCGGCGACCAGGCTCACATGGTGAACTTTTTTGACGCGCAGTTCGTCGGCGCCGGCGTCACGCGTCCTGAATGTGACGGCTATGCGTATGAGGAGCGTGGCGTCACGCCCGCCAAGCGTTCCGTGAAGCAGTATCAGGTCTTCGTCCTTGCCGGACCTGGTGCGGTTCATCCGGGCAACAATGCCGTTTTTGGATGACCGGGCCGATCGCATATATGCGGCGACATCTGCACGCTGCACGACAGGTCCGGGGTGGGACACGTCCGCAAGATCGGGCATCAAGTCGTCGATCACATCGGCTCGGCTCAGCAGCTCAAGAAACCGATCATGAAGCGTGCCGGAGACAAGAAGATCTGGAACCTTGAGCGCGACCACCACCCGCGGCGGCGCCGCCGCCGTATCCAGCCGCGCTTCGATATTATACCGCTGGGCAGTGTCCGCAAACGGATCCGTCGACAATTCACCGTCGTCGGTGAGGAGCAGCTTGAGACGGCTTGAGAGGGCCGCCAGTCTGTAGCCGGTGTATTCAGGCCCCAGCATGGACGCGATGTGGTCGCGACAGGCCGCGATTTCCGGTCCGATGTTCGCCGGGCCCGTGCCGGGACTGCCTGACGGCGACACCGGGCGAAACACGTCCGCGGTGTCTCGAAGCAACGCCTCAACACCGGTGGCAAGAGTGTCCAGAAGCGTTTCAAGCATCGCCTCGGGGCGTTCGCGCAACGGTTCCGGCGACGACCCGCCGGGCGCCCGAACCCAGGTGGCCAGCGTCACAAGCATCGACGCCATGATCTGAGGTGGCAGTTCTTCAAAGCTCGCCGGTGCGGCACCGCCTCCGGCAACAGTCGCGGACGCCAAGCCGCTGCCACCGGAAAAGCGCAAGCTGATGCGTTCCCCTCCGGCCAGCAGGACCGTCATGTTTCCCCGCCTGTCCACGGCCTCGATGAACTCGGGCGAGGTGCCGTAGATCGCCGGCTTATGTGCTTCGCTCGAGGTGACGTCGGGCGCGGGAGTGACCGTGAGTTGAACATCCAGCTCGGCCACGCGCTCGCTTCTATCGCGCCTGATCAGGCCAAACAGAATTTTTTTAGTCTCGCTGACAGTGATGTCGAAAGCCAGATGGGCATTCAGGGCAGGCGAGGTGAGCAGGACCGGGACATCGACAATGCCCGGTGTTCTCAACCGATGCATGCTGTCGGACAGAAGACGCAGATCCGCGGCCACATAGTCCCGGCACAACCTGTTGAGAACGCCAAACAGGGCGTCCGGGTCAACGGTTTGTTCGCGGGCCTCCGGCACTCTGTCAGATCCGGTCGAGCTGGGCGAGCAGCGATGCCTGCCGGTCCGCAACCGTCGCCAGGATTTCAAACAGAAGGCTGGTCCGCGGGTCGCTTCGGTTTCGTTTGATCAGCAGTGCCGTGTCCTGCGAACCGGCTGCCACCGGCACGGCAAGAATGGTCGCGGCGACATCCGCCGCAAGCTGTTGCCGTTCAGCCTCGGATGGTATCGACAGGAGCACGAACTTTTCCGGGCCGCGGAACACCAGGACGCGCCGGAAGGCCTCCTTCTTGTGCATCTCCTTGGCGGCGTTCGCGGCCTCGTTGCTGCCCGCGACGGAAAGCTTTGTGTTCGCGCCCAGCCTGTCATGGGCCTCCTTGCGGTCGGCGGCATTGGTCGCAATGATCTGCCCGATCGGCAGTTCCGCGGTTGCTTCAAGCAGATCCGGGGGAGGATGTGCCGCGGTAACCTCGAACGAGATTTCCTGTTCGACGAATTCCGAGGTGGTCTCCGACTTCTCGAAGACGAAGAAATCGATGCCCGATTCGCTCGTCTGACGCAGTCCGAGGCGCAGGTTTGCCGACACTTTCGGCAGGCGGAACATGGTTTCCGGCGCGAAGGCCGGCCGCTTGCGAATGTAGTCGATCGATTGGTGGTCGAGATTTTCCTGTGCCGCCCGCACGCCTTCGCCGATGGCCTCGAAGAAGGACTGGATGTTGGAACTGCCGGCCTGCGCCTTGGTTTCCACGAGGGTTCCGCCATCGCGCGGCGCAGCCGTACCGAGGGCCGCGAGGTGGTCACTGATCAGCTTCCGGTTTGTGCTAAGCTTCTGCTGCCTTCTGATGGTTCTTCGGGATCCTTCGGGAACGAATTCATCGAGCACGTGGTTCAACGCTTTGTCGACGGCTTCCCACGCGTCCTGCAGTTCTTTCGGCGTTGCCATTGATCTGGTGTTCCTTTGCTGCCGCGGCTACGGCCCCGGTGCGAGTATCTCGCCGCTCAGCTTCCGTCTTCAGGCAACGTCTTGACCTTCTTGTCGTCGGCCAGGTTGGACAGCGCGTTGGTAATGGTTGCCAGCCCGTTGAACACTTCCTTCTCGATGGCGTATTTGTCCGGCAGATCTTCGGCCTTGAGCTTGATGTCCTTGGCCCGGTCGACCAGTGTCTGGAAGGTGGCGTCGTTTGCCGGCAGGGCGTGCAGCACGGCGGTGACACGGGCCGCCGCGCGGTAATCGTATCCGAACGAGCGGGCATAGCCCGCGCTTATGGTGACCCCGGCAAACCCGCCGCCAAGCGCCGCCTGCAGCTGTGTCGACTTCCGCTCCGCCAGATCGGCGTAGAACTCCAGGGTCGTCTCGGTGAACTGGTATCGGCTCGGCGCCAGTTGCTTGAGCAGCTCTTTCACCATGGCCATTCCATCGGCGGAGGAGTCATCCTGGTTTTCCAGCATCTTGTTGATCATCTCCAGGACCAGCTGGACGTTCCGCAGGTAGTCGGAGTTCAGCGCTTTTTGCGCATTGGCAACGCTGATGCCCAGATTGCCGATGATCCCAGGCAGGTGATAGAGCTGACCGGTGAGGCGGTCCATAACGGGTTCTTTGGCCATAAGGGTATTCCTTGCCTTAGCTGGTGGAGGGGAGTTTGGGATGATCGTCGCCGAGGGCGCCGGCCGGTACCGCCTTGCAGGTGACCTCAATGCGGCTGGTCGCGGTTTCGGCCGCGCTGAAGCGGCTGCGGTAAAACGTGTGGACCGGTTGAGCGAAGATGCTCAGCTCGACGTTTGCAGCGGTCTCGGTGGTTTGGGTGAGGATCACGTCGACCGCCGCGCGAAGTTCGGAAAGCCGTAATGGATTGATTGCGACGGTTTCCGCGATGGCACCCGCAATCGGGTTGCTGTGGGCCTGCTGCAACGCTTCCGACCAGATATGAAAGTCCCGCTCGACTTCGCCGTCGAGCGCCAACTGAACGGTGCTTACGCCGGCCAAAAGCTGCGTAAGCGTGTTTCCCAGATCGTGATGCGGTTGACGTTTCATTCCGGCCCCCGGAACAACGAACCAAACAAACCCGCAGCCGTGAACCTCTTGTCCAGATCCGCGATGCTTTCATTCAATCGTAACAAAGTGGGCAATCGTAACAAAGTGGGCTGTCCTCACCTAGCGAATTTGGTTCCGGCCCCGGCATCGTTAAACTCGGCATGTGCTGCGTGTACGGACTTTATGCCGGCAGCCGGGCCTCGACACACTGAACCCTCGCCGTGCAGCACCATATTACCCCGCATCCGACATGCCACAGTCATGGGCATGACGCGGCACACGGGAATTCGCGGCTACGATACTGGTTCACCTTAATCAGGCGAGTTCGCAGGCCACGCTGAAGGGCAGTGTTCAAGGAGGCAGTGCAATGAGGGAAATCATCGATGTTGCATCGGACGTATCGGAATTCGCTGATGCCCTGGCACGCAGTGGCGTAAAGACCGTCATTCGCTACTACAACCGCAAGAACAGCCGTGCGCTGCCGAGCAAGCGCCTCGACAAGTCTGAGGCGAAGGCGTTGAACGATATCGGAATTTCGCTCGCCGTTGTGTTTCAGCAAAGGGGTGGTTCGGGTGGCAATATACAGGATCTGACCCGCAAGACCGGTTTGTCGGACGCCAAGCAGGCTCTGAGCCTGGCCAAGGGGCTCGGGCAGCCGAAGGGATCGGCCATCTATTTTGCCGTCGACCATGACTTTTTCAGAGCCAGTGATCTGAGTCAGATCCAGGATTATTTCAAGGCGGCCAAAAGCGTCATTGGCGCTGCCCACAGGATAGGGGTCTACGGATCCGGCACGGTTGGGCGGGCGGTGAAGCAGACCGGCGCGGTGGATCTCATCTGGCTTGCCGGTGCCATGGGCTGGTCCGGTTCGAGAGACATGCTGAAGACGGACGAGTGGTCAATATTTCAGAAGGACCTGCTCAAGCACTGGCCTGGCGGCGCCTTCTCCTATGATGGCAACATTGCCAGTCCGGCCTGGCCGGATTTCGGCCAGTTCTCGTTGTCCGGCAGCGTGGACATCGACCACGGCGAGACGCAGGTGTTGATGGAGATCACCGCGCGCAATGGTCTCAAGCTGCGCAAGGGGCCGGGCACCGAATTCGACGAAATCCGCAGCCTGGACACCGGAGAAGTGGTGACCGCGGTCGGCAGGTCCGGCGACTGGGTAAAGGTCGATCTTGAAGGTGACGGAAATGTCGATGGTTTCATGCATGGCGGTTTCATGCGCCCGGCATCCGGCGGCTTTCCCGTTGATGGGGATTTCGTGCGGCCGGTCGATGTGGCGCGTGCTGAGTTCAGGCTGGGTGTCAGGGAGATCCCGGGCGCACGGCATAACCCGAGGATCGTCATGTATCACGCCTCCACGACGGGCGGCGCGATGTCGGATGAAACCGCATGGTGCTCCTCATTCACGAACTACTGTGTCGAACAGGTCGGCCATGGCGGCACCGACAGCAAATGGGCCATGTCCTGGCACGATCTGAGATGGTGCCGCGATGTCACGACGGAACCGCGGGACGGGGACGTTGCCGTGTTCATGCGCCGGGAGAAGAACAGCCGGGGCGAGATCAAGGGCGGTCATGTTGGATTCTGGGTCGGTGAAGACGCCAAGACCATCAGCCTGCTTGGTGGCAACCAGGGCAACAAGATAAGCATTCGAGGCTACCCGAAAAACGGCATGCTGGGTTCGTTCCATTTCAAGCTGCTGTCGATCCGCCGGCCGCCGGGCTGACCGGCCGGCGTCGCGCAGCGGGACGCAAATTGCTTGCGCGCGCGGGTCCTCTCTGAAAATCTTTGCGGCGCAGTGAGCTCAACCAGCAATCGGGCGCGTGTACCCTATGACCGTTTCAGACCTCGTGCGCCAGGCTGCGGATGTCTATTTCGCGACCGGCGATCCGCTGGCTCAAGGGCTCCGCCCGCAGATGCTGGAGAGTCTTGGCAGCGTGGTTCCCGTCCAGTCCAGCACGGTTCCGGCGCTGGCGGAGTTGGGGGGTGCGCTATCCGCACCCGGGGCACATCCGATTGCACGGACCATCGCGGGCGTCGCGGCCGGACTTCGGTGGTGCGACGCCAAGGCGATGCAGGAACTGGCCGCAACGCGCGACCGGCATGCCTATGCGGAGGTCGTCGGTCCCGACGGTGTGTTTGCTTCCGACACGATGCGGTTCGGCCTTTACTTCCAGTCTGCCGGAACGATTTACCCGGACCATCACCACGCGGCGGTGGAACTCTACTACGTGGTCAGCGGCACGGCGGACTGGCGCAAGGGCGATGGGGGTTTTACGGCCCGCACGCCCGGCACACTGATCCATCATCTGTCCCTGCAGCCGCATGCGACGACAACGCTTGCAGAACCGCTTCTGGCGATGTGGGTGTGGATCGGTGACATCTCTCCCGACAGTTACGAAGTGAGCGGTGTGCCGGGGCTCTGACCCTGGCTTCTGCCGGTGCCGCGGGATCTGCGGGACTGCGCCGGACGCTGTGGATAACCTGATGAAATTACGTTGAAACCCGGTGCATTTCGTGTGGGCAGGCTGTGGAAAAAGGCCGGCGTCCTTCGCGGCAGCCGGCACCCGCACGCTTCTTGCTCAAAAAACATCTGCCTGACTTGAACCTTCCTCTGGTCCGCCGCGTCACATGCAGGAGAGGGCGGCCGGAAGCTGGAGAATTGGCTTCAACGGTGTCGCCACCAACCAGGACACACTGAAGCCAAAGGAACCAGATCCCGTGTCTACATTGAGCAAGATGATCAAGATTGGAGGCTTTCTCGCCGTGGCCCTGGCGGTTTCTCCACCCTTCACGGGCGATGCCAACGCCTATGCCTGCAAGGGCGTCCAGTATTCAAGTTCCGCCACCAAGACCTTCGAGTATCAGGCCAAGGCAGACGCCCGAAAGAAGTGGGAGCATGCCATGAGGAATGAGTTCGGCCTCGAGTGGTCGGTCTGGACGAGTGCGGAGAATGCTTCGTTCGAGTGCCACAACACCGGCACCAGAACCACCTGCCTGGCGCTCGCGCGCCCCTGTAAGTACGTGGTCCAGTAGCGCGCAGGTTGCGCCCGGAGGCATGGTGCCCGATCCCCGCGCGCAACGCGGATGGCTGATCTCCAGCCACCGCGTCTGCCGCGGGGATCGGTGCTTGTGCCGGAAGCATCCTGCAAACTGGCCTTTTGACGAATGTGTCGGCCCGGCTTAAGAAAGAACCTGCTGAATGAATGCGGCAGTCGGAGTGGCTTGTGGGCGGTTGATGTCAAGCGCACTCGTGAACCGGGCAGTGATGCCATGCAGCTGAATGCAAGTATGATCAAACGGGCCTGCGTCATTGCGGCGATCGTCGGGCCGGTGCTGATTGCCATCAATCAGGGTGCCGAACTGGCCTCCGGCGCCGGCTTGTCATACTTCAAGGCGGCCCTGACCATCATCGTGCCGTTCCTGGTGTCGCTGACCTCATCCGTCCTTTCGGCGCGTGAGCGCGATGCGGCAAAAACGGATACGGCGGCTCCGGACGAGACGCAAGTGGAGGCTTCACTCGAAGATGCCAGGCGCGTTTTGGAGGAAATCCTCGTGAACGCCCGCAAGGTCAATCAGGCCTCGACCGAGCGGCGGATAATGCTTGATGGCGTCCTGCAGTCGGCGCGGCGGTTACAAGCCGAGCTCGACGATCATGCAACCGGTGTTCAGGCGCGCTCCGTTGTGGAGATTGTCGATGCGCTCGACGCGATGCGTCTCGAAGTCGATGCTGCACTCGAGGGATCGGCAACCAACATCAGGCTGGCCGAGGGCAGCGTCGGTGCGCTGCGGTCCGGGTGCCGCGAAGACGCCTGACACCACGTCGCGACAAACATTAACCACAGCCTGTGAGCAACCTGTTCAAAGCCGTTGCAAACGTCTTGGAAAAGTCTGGATAACCTGGGGATAAAGGCTGCTAGATCGTTTCACGTTCACACGGAAACGTTTGATGGTGCCAAATCCGTTCGTCCGGCAAGGCGCGGTGCGCAGCGCGATGTGGTGCATCGGGCAAGCGCCGCAACGTGACTGGAGGACCGATTTGGCCCACCGAAGGCCGGGATTTCGCGCCTTCTGGACTGCGTTACGGCCCCCTTGTGGACGGCAAGTCCACGGCGGGAACCGTGCCTCGCCAGTAGACGCGAAATCCCGGTCAAAGCGATTCCGTGTGAACGTGAAGCGATCTAACGCTGCGTTATCAGCTCATCGAGCGCCGTGAGGAAGCGATCGATTTCATCGCTCGTGTTGTAATGGGCCGGCCCGATCCGCAGCACGCCGCCTTTGTCGAGCAGGCCGAGCCTGCGCACCGGCTCCACTGCGTAGTTATGGCCGTCCCACACAAAGATGTTCCGTTTCGCGAGTGCTTCGGCGAGGCGCTTGGGATGATGGCCCTCAACCGTGATCGAGACCGTGGGAACCCGCATGTGGAACAGGTTGGCGTTGGTGATGCCGCGAATGGTGACGCCGGGCAGCGCTTGCAGGCCAGCCGTCAGCCGGCGGGTGATGTCGAGTTCATAGGCGCCCAGATAATCGAGTGCCGCATGGATGCGTGCGGTGCGGTCACGCAGGGGTGCGTATTTGGTAGCGCCGGGATCAGCATATGCGGCGCCGATTTCCTCGAAATACTCCACCGCGCCCAACGTGCCGGCAATGGCTTCGAAGGATGGTGTTCCGGTCTCGAATTTCTCGCCTGGATCGTCGGAGGCGGGACGCACCTTGTAGGGGTGCAAACGCTCAAGCACCTCTTCGCGGCCCCACAGGACACCCTGATGCGGACCGAAGAACTTGTAGGGCGAGCAGGCGAGGAAGTCGCATCCGAGATCCTGCACGTCGATGGGCCCGTGCGGAGCATACTGCACCGCGTCCACATAGGTCAGTGCGCCGGTCGCGCGCGCTTTGGCGGCCATTGCCTTCACATCATTGATCGTGCCGGTGCAATTGCTGGCATAGCCAAGCGCCACGAGCCTGGTGCGGTCCGACAGGAGCGGGTCGATGGCATCATCGGCAAACTGGTAGGTCCCGGTGTCGAAGTCGAGCCACTTGATCGTTGCGCCGGTATCCTCGGCAATCAGCAGCCACGGGGCGATGTTGGCGTCGTGATCCATTCTGGTCACGATGATTTCGTCGCCCGGCTTGAGGTCGCGCGCGATCGAACGCGAGACATGCAGCGTCAAAGTGGTCATGTTGGCGCCGAAGGCCACTTCACGCGCCGAGGACGCGTTCAACATGTCGGCCATCGCCTCATGACCGGCAACATAGAGTTCTTCCGACTTTAGGGTCGTCGTGAAGAATCCGCCGAGATTGGCGTTGCACTCGACCATCGCCTCGCGGGTTCGCTCAAGCACCCGTTCGGGCACCTGGGTGCCGGCCGGATTGTCGAAGTAAAGGCGGTCCACACCATTGTCGCTCAGGGCGAGGGCGGGAAAATGGCTTCGGATTGCGTCGATGGGATAGGTGTTTGCGGTCATGGCCGCCGCAAACTACTCCGGTGCGCCGTCAATGCAAGGCAGAATTTGACGCCTGTCGGACGCGAGAACCCGCGCCGCTGAAATGACTTAGGCAGGACTTGCGCGCGTGCATGCAAAGGCGTAACTGGAGAGCCCACCACTTGGAGTGAAACCGGATGCTGCGCGAGCTTGTAGAAGAACGCGGTTGGCTGCTCGCCGATGGGGCGACAGGCACTAATTTTTTCCAGATGGGGCTGGAGGCCGGCGATGCGCCGGAACTCTGGAACACATCGGATCCCGACAAGGTGAGGGCGCTCCATCGCGGCTTCGTCGAGGCCGGTTCGGATATCGTGCTGACCAACTCGTTTGGCGGCACCCGGTATCGCCTCAAGTTGCACAACGCCCAGGACCGGGCGCACGAGTTGAACGAAGCGGCCGCCCGTCTGGCCCGTGAAGTGGCGGATGCGTCGGGACGGAAGCTGGTTGTCGCCGGGTCCATGGGGCCGACCGGCGAAATTTTCGCGCCCGTGGGCTCGCTCTCTCACGAAGACGGCGTGACGGCTTTCGCGGAACAGGCGGCCGGCCTCAAGCAGGGCGGTGCGGACGTTCTGTGGATCGAAACGATCTCCTCCGAAGAGGAAATACGCGCCGCCGTCGAAGGCGCCGCGACCGCCGGTCTCCCGGTCGTGACCACCATGAGCTTCGATACCGCAGGCCGCACGATGATGGGCATCACGCCGCAGGCTTTTGGAGCGTTAACGGCGGAGCTGACGCCCGCGCCCGTCGCCATCGGCGCCAATTGCGGCACCGGTGCCGCCGAACTGATCGCCACGGTTCTGGGGATCACCGAGGCCAGGCCCAACGCCATTGTCGTCGCCAAGGGCAATTGCGGTATTCCCGAATTCGTCGATGGCCATATCCACTATTCAGGAACCCCCGAACTGATGGCCGATTATGCCCGCCTCGCACGCGATGCGGGCGCGCGCATCATTGGCGGCTGCTGCGGAACAACCGCGGAGCACCTCGTGGCCATGCGAGCCGCGCTCGAAGCCCACACGCCGGGTGAGCGGCCGTCTGTCGAAACCGTTATTGCGCGTCTGGGTGAAGTCTCGAATCTGGCTCGCGGCGAACAGCCCGCGGCGAGTTCCAGGCAGGGGCGCCGCCGCCGCCGCGGGTGAGGCCACTGTGACGGCGTCATTTCCGCACTGACGGCCTGGCAGGAGCCATGTGTCGCAAAAGATTTAATGATGTCGGTTCCAGTCCTCGTTTGGTCGCAGCCGTAGACAAAATTTTTATGGTTTAAGTACATATTTTTCATCGTTTTATTGACGTGAAACTACATATAACGCCAAAGGCAAGAGGCCGTGGGCCTCGGTCCTGATGCAGTGGAGCGACAGCCATGAGCGACGATGACGATCTCGTACTGAGCGAATTGGACAACGACGAACTCGTGCAGCAGATGCACGACGACCTGTATGATGGCCTCAAGGAAGAGATCGTGGAGGCGGTCAACATTCTCCTCGAGCGGGGTTGGGCGCCTTACAAGGTCCTGACCGAAGCGCTCGTCGAGGGCATGCGTATCGTCGGCATCGACTTCCGCGACGGCATCCTGTTCGTGCCGGAAGTGCTGCTGGCCGCCAATGCCATGAAGGCGGGCATGTTTATCCTGCGCCCGCTTCTGATCGAGACCGGCGCGCCGCGCCTCGGCAAGATGGTCATCGGCACGGTCAAGGGCGACATCCACGATATCGGCAAGAACCTTGTCGGCATGATGATGGAAGGCGCAGGCTTCGAGGTCATCGATCTGGGCATCAACAATCCGGTCGAGAACTATCTCGAAGCGCTCGAAGAGCATCAGCCCGATATTCTCGGCATGTCGGCGCTGCTCACCACGACCATGCCTTACATGAAAGTCGTGATCGACACGCTTCAGGAAAAGGGCCTGCGCGACGACTATGTCGTGCTGGTCGGCGGTGCGCCCCTGAACGAAGAGTTCGCGCAAGCCATCGGCGCCGACGCCTATTGCCGCGATGCGGCGGTGGCGGTCGAAACCGCGCAAGAATTCATGAAACGCAAGCACAACCAGGTTGCCGCTTCTGCATAGAACGCCAGCTGCCGTCAGTATCGTTTCAAGGCCGCGGAGCGAGAGCTCCGCGGCCTTTTTCCTGGCGCACCTCGCTGCGGTTCAGGAACTATCTCCCAATGGCTTTCTTAATGATGCCGACAATCACCAGCAGGATCGCGCCCCCAACGCCGCCGCCTGCGACCTGGGTGATGATACCGCCGATATCCATGCCGCCCTGGGCGCCCAGCACCTGGGACAGAATCTGTCCGCCGATCCCGCCGCCGACGATCCCGGCGATGGAATTCACCAGAACGCCGAGGTTGAACTGCTTCAGCACCGCGCCGGCAATATTGCCGCCGACCGCGCCGCTGATCAGCTGAATGATGAGATTTTCCATGGAGTCCTCCTCGTAAACGGGCCGGAATTCGACCGTTGCCCGAGCTTATCGCCCATGCGCGGCTTCCACCATGACAATTGAGCAATGGGCCGCAATCTGTTCCTGGAACCGACAACCGGGCGGTTGGCTCCGGTGCCGCTTGCGGTCAGTGGCCGCGGGAGAAGTCGTTTCGGCCGGTCTTGTCCTCGCCGCGCAACAGAAACAGCGCCCGGTTGGAATAGCCGTGCGGCGAGCCGGCGTCTTCCTTGTTCTTGCCGCTGTCGTGATTATAGAAGCTGGTGGCGGGCAGCAGCCGAAGCACCAGTCCCATGCGGCGCCGCTCCGAGGCGTTGGGACCCGAACCGTGCACCAGGTAGACATCGTGGATCGAGATCTGTCCGGGTTCGAGCACGATGTCCCTGGCGGTGGCGAGATCCACCTGGTCGTCGTCGATCACCTGGGCCAGCGTGTATTCGTCCTTGTGCTCCCAGTGATGCGAATAGAGCCTGTGCGCCTTGTGCGATCCGGGAATGAACCGCATGCAGCCTTGCTCGGGGGTTGAGCCATCGAGCGAGATCCACACCGTCGTGGTCTCCAGCGGCTCGATTGGATAATAGTCGCCATCCTGATGCCACGGTGTCGCCTTGCCTATCTTGGCGGGTTTGCCGAAGATCGTAATGCCCCACAGCACCAGATCGGGCCCGGCGACCTGTTCCACCATGTCGAGGATGTCCGGGATCTGAGCGAACTCAAGCCACTCGCGGTCACCCTTGACGCCATATGTGCCGTCGCCGGGCAGATGCGGCCCGAGGATGAAGTCGGGCGAGAAGTCCGGCGTGTCCCTGTTCGCCTCCAGCAGGCGGTCATAGGCGTCGCGGATA
>JAJFHL010000220.1 GCA_021775615.1 Hyphomicrobiales bacterium | reverse complement strand
TGAGGTCAGGACCTGTGAAAACGGCCAGGGTGTGCTCGATTGCATCGACGAGTTTCACCCCGATCTCGTGGTCCTGGACGTCATGATGCCGGGGCTGGACGGCCCGAACACCCTGGCGCAACTGCAGCAAAACACCGCCACCAAAGACACTCCGGTGGTGTTCCTCACTGCGAGGAATCAACCAGCCGACATCGAGTGGCTTCGCCGTCTCGGCGCCCTTGATGTCTTGCCGAAGCCGTTCGACCCGGTGACGCTGCCGGGCGCAATGCAGGAGATTTGGAACCGCCATGTCGCCGCGTAAATTTATTCCTGAAATTCTGCGACGCGAGATGGAAACGCAGCGCAGCGCGTTCCGCGATATCGCATGTACCGAAATGCAGCGCCTGGGCGATGCCCGGGCAAGGCTGCAGACTGCCTGGCAGGAGGAACGCGACGAAGACCTGCTGTTCGAACTGCAGCGCCGCGCGCACAAACTTGCCGGCCGTGGCGGCACGTTCGGATTTCCGCAGGTCAGCGATACCGCCCGGGCGCTCGAGGTTGAAATGGACCGGATTATCAAGTCGTCCGCGCCGCTGGTATCTGGCGACATCGACAGCGTGTCCGGCCTAGTCAGCCAGGTAGAGACGGCCGTTGCGTCTATGGACTGATGCGGCGTGGCCGCAACACCGGATCGCGCGCCCACGCGACCACGGCCCCCAGCAGCGCCCAGGCCACAAGTTCGAACAGGAGATTTCCCACGACATAGTCCCACGGCAGATGGAACCACACCGGATCGCCGACCTGGATGAGAAGCGTTCCCATGGCGCCACCCAGGAAAACCGCGCCCGTTGAACGAACGCGAGCGTCGGATGGTATGCGTGCAACGGCAAGCAGGACCGTCGCCAGTGCAGCCACGATCAGATAGAGGCCGATGCCACGCGCCATCTTGGCGGGCGACTGCGGGTCGGCCCCTTCCGCCACATAGCTCAACTTGAAGAACGGCCCGGCACGGTGCTGTTCAAGCCAGGCCTCCATCGCCGGGGCGGTATCGCGCGGCCAGGGATGAAAGTAGGTTCCGGTCTGCGTGCCGGCATCCTCCAGGGCGCCGGCAATCTCCTCGATCGCGGGGCTCTTGTCGTGAAACACGTCGAGCGGATCGTAGAGAAAACCCCAGAACGCCATGCCCCAGATTGAAAGGGCAAGCGCGCCGACAACCGGCGGCAAGAACCACCGGACCAACATGCTCCTGGTCGCCATCATCGCTCTCCTTGTGACCGCTCACACAATGCAGGCTCGGTGTGGCGCACCGTAATCAAATTTGCGTGTTGTGCCGATGCATGGAGGGCTTCGCGGTTTGCAGTGATCGGGGACGGTTCGATCTGCTATAGACCAGAACAAACAGATTTCAGGGAGAACCGACCATGTCCACATCAAGCGTTATGAGACCGGGCTCGGTGGCGCTGGTTACCGGCGCCAGCAGCGGTATCGGTCAGGCGGTCGCGGAGGATCTGATCGAGGCCGGACTGCGGGTGATCTGTCTGGGACGCAGCCAGGAGCAGCTGGGCAAGCTGTTCGGCATGCGCGACGACTCCGCGCTGCCTCTGGCGCTCGACGTCACGGATGCGGATTTTGCCGAAAGGCTCGAAAGCGCCCTGCCCAAGGGCTGGCGCGAAATCGATATCCTGATCGCGTCGGCGGGCTCCGATGTCGGGGGACGGCGGCGCTTCAACGAGGGTGTGATCGAAGACTGGGCGCAGACCATCGACACCAATGTCACCGGCCTGATGCGGGTCTGCCATGCGCTGCTTCCCGCGATGCTCGAGCGCGGGCGCGGCCACGTGGTCACGCTCGGATCGGTTGCCGGTCTCTACACCTATTCGGGCTCCGCCGCCTATGCGCCGTCGAAACACGCAGTGCATGCCTTCACCGACAGCCTGCGCAAGGATTTCCCGGACGCGCCGGTCCGCATTACGGAGATCATGCCGGGCCTGGTGCGCACCGGCTTTGCCGCGGCGCGGCACAAGGGCGACACCGCCAAGGCGGAAGCGTGGTACGACGATTCTCCCGGCTACCTGTCGGCGCAGGACGTCTCCGCAAGCGTCATGTTCGCCCTGTCGCAGCCCGACAACGTCAACATCGCCCAGATCCTGGTGATGCCGACCGGCGACAAGTAGAGGGATTGCTTTGTCCCGGATTGTCCTTGCCCGACTTGATCAGGCAATCCAGTAGCCTCATGAATTCGATTTGAGCTCGGTCGTGCCAAGAACCGGCGGCGCGACGGATACTGGCTCCCCCGGTCAAGCCGGGGGGAGACAAAATCTCAGCGGTGCCGCGCGCCGTTTGGCGGGGCCGGCTGTCAGCAGTCTTCGTTGAGTGCGTAGAGAGTTCGGTCGAAGCGCACGCCGCGCAGCGTAAAACTGCCGACCGGGTCGAGTTCACAGGAAACGCTGTCGGCGAACTCCTGCGATGCCAGCACCGGGCGGCCGACCATCTTGCTCAGGTCTTCGATGCGCGCCGCCTCGTTCACAGCCGGGCCGATGACGGTGAAGTCGAGGCGCCGCTGGGCGCCGACATTGCCGTAGGTGATGTTGCCGCGGTGCAGGCCGATGCCGAAGGTCAGTTCCGGCTTGCCGCGCTCCAGCCGCTGACCGTTCAAATCCCGCATGGCATCGAGCGCATGCTTTGCGGCGTCGAGCGCGTCCATGCAGGCCTGTGGCTTGTCGCCATCTGAATCCTCGATCGGAAAGATCGCCAGAACCGCATCGCCGATGAACTTGAGAACTTCGCCGCCGTGGTCCATGACCGCTCCGGCGACGCAATCGAAATATTCGTTCAGGGTCTCAAGATACTCCTCGCGCGGCAGCGTGTCGGCCATTTCGGTGGACCCGCGAAGGTCGGACAGCCAGATCACCGCATGCAGGTCGTCACCATCGCCGCGTTCGACCCGGCCATGCCATACCCGGTCGCCGGCATTGCGGCCGAGATAGGTGCGCAGCAGCGTGATCGCCGATGTGCGGTGCGAATGGGCCTCAAGTTGACGTCCGAGATTGGGCAGGATCTCGTAAAGATGGCCAAGCTGCTTTGTGGTGAAGCCACCGGGACGGTCGGACACCAACGTCATGATGTTGACCTGGCCATCGGAAAACGGCAGCGGAAGCGCGACATAGTCGGTCGCGCCCTCTTCGACCAGATCGTTCAGGATCGGGAAGTCCAACCGGGGATTAGGGCCTTCCAGCCGGCGGCGCACACCGCCTTGCCCGCTGGCAATCAGGTAGAACGGAGAATTGCGGTATTGGTCGCTCCTGATGACGTCGTGGGTGGCATGAACCTCTTCAATGTCGTCGGCACCGCGGTCCCACTTGTAGTTGAACGCAAAAAGCTGCGGGTTGAGGGTGCGGATCACCAGACGCAGACGCCAGACCGGAAAACCTTCCGACACCAGCACCCGTGCCAGGCGGGCGAGAAGCTCCTTGGCGGAGGGCGCCCGCGAGGCGTCAGAGATCAGCCAGTTGAAAAACGGATTGTCGCCCGCCGGTTCCAGGTCACGGGGTTGCTCGGCAAGCGGTTCGTCGTCCGCATACCAGCCATCCATGGAGGACCAGTCGAAGGCGATGTAGTCATTGACGGTGGAGGCCTCGTCAAACGTGTCTTCGTAGCTCCAGGCGACATCGGGAGCGGAGCTGCCGTCCACCTGAAGGGACCAGTAGCTGGCATTGCCCTTGAACGGGCAGTTGGTGCGCTGGTCCGTGCGGGTCAGCAGATCCATGCGCACGTCTTCGCGCGGGAAGTAAAAAACATGCGGCAGCCGCGTCTCGTTCATCACCAGCGCGCGGGTGCTGTCGGCAACCGTTTCTCCGTTGAACACCGCCTTTATGCGTTGTGGGCTTGGCCCCACCGTCACCCGGAAACCATCATGTGCCGAGGGCGGCTGCATTTCGCCACCCTCCACCCGCAATTCATCAATTACCGTCACGTTCGGTTGTTCTCCAGCTTGATCACCGAGCCCGGTATCGCGACGCTCTGCCCGTCGGCAGATCCCGTCACCCGAAGAGCGGGATCAGGAAAAGTGGACACCGGTTTTCCGTCCGATCCCGCTCTAAAAAGCAAGAAGCGATCACGTTTTACCGACTTGGGTGAGTTCACCCAAGTCTATCATGATCTAGTCTACACGTTCCTTTACCTGAAATGGTAATCCGGGCACAAAAAATCCAGTGCGCGAGAAGGCATTCGACCCCACGAAGCGATCAAATTTGCGGGAGGCCCTGCGCCATTTCTCTTGCCCATGCCCGGATTGGCCGTTAGCACTGGATCTTCAAAAAAATCGAACCCTTCAAGCTTTGAGGATCTGCGCCAATGACCGTTCGAAACGGGCGTGAATTTCTTGCAATTCCGGGGCCGACCACCGTTCCCGACGAAGTGTTGTCGGCCATGCACCGCCCGGCCATCGACATTTACGAAGGTGCACTTGTGGACACCACGGCCACCTGCCTGTCGGACCTGCGCAGGGTGTTCGGTACACAGGGGCTCACCTACATCTATGCGGCCAACGGCCATGGCGCGTGGGAGGCGGCGCTGACCAACGTATTGTCGCGCGGCGACAAGGTGCTGGTGCTCGCCAGCGGCCTGTTTGCCATGGGCTGGGGCGAAATGGGTTCCGTGATGG
This sequence comes from Hyphomicrobiales bacterium, assembly GCA_021775615.1. Classification (GTDB taxonomy): domain Bacteria; phylum Pseudomonadota; class Alphaproteobacteria; order Rhizobiales; family JAJFHB01; genus JAJFHM01. The sequence continues at coordinate 7,084 of JAJFHL010000220.1, read as the reverse complement.
GGGTCCATGTGGAAGTGCTGCCGGGAAGCTGGCGCCGGGCGGTGGACCCCGACAAGCTCGAACAGCGCCTGCGCAAAGACACGGGCAGTGAGATCAAGGCGGTTCTGGTGGTCCAGACCGACACCGCATCGGGCGTCGTCAACGACATCCCCGCGATCCGCCAGGCGATGGACGCGGCCGGCCATGACGGGCTTTTGATGGTCGACACCATCGCATCGCTCGCGACCATGCCGTTCGAGATGGACGCCTGGGGCGTCGACGTGGCGGTTGCCGGCGCCCAGAAGGGCCTGATGATGCCGCCGGGCCTCAGCTTCAACGCCGCCGGACCGAAGGCCAAAGAGGTGCACAAGAGCGCCGACCTGCGGACCCGCTATTGGGACTGGACCTTCCGCGAGGGCGACGTGCATTACCAGAAATATTGCGGGACGCCGCCGGAGCACCAGTTGTTCGGGTTGCGCAAGGCGCTCGATATGGTGTTCGAAGAAGGCCTTGAGCAGGTCTTCAGGCGTCACCGGCTGCTGGCCGGCGCGACCCGCGCGGCGGTGGCGAAATGGGCCGAAGGCGGAGTGATCGAATTCAACATCGAAGCGCCGGAGCATCGCTCCAACTCGGTGACCACGCTGGTCATGAGTGACGGCAGCGACCCGCAGCCGATCATCAACTTCTGCCGCGAGGAATGCGGCGTCGTGCTCGGCATCGGCATCGGTGCGCTCGATTCCAAGGCGATCCGAATTGCCCATATGGGTCACGTCAATGCGCCGATGATCCTCGGCACGCTTGGGGTTGTCGAAACCGCGCTGCAAACGCTCGGCGTCGCCCATGGCGCCAGCGGCGTGGGTGCCGCAGCCGCGTCATTGAGCGGGGAACTTGCATCGGCGCGCGACGCGCATGCGGACGCTCAGGGCCGCGCATCGATGTCGCTGACTTGAGCGGCGGCGCGTTCCGGGAGGGATTTGCGACGCTCGCTGAATGAAGCGCCAGCGAGCGGAACTCTGGCAGCATGACATGCGGACCCGCAACCCCGCATGGGCGCCGGAATCAGTACTGGCTGTTACCTAGCTAACTTGATCCCGACACAACCATTGTGCACTGTGCCTCTCGGCAAGACATCCTGGGGAGGAGTTCAGTCATGCACGGATTGATGATGGACGATCCGCTGATCATCACGCGGATGATCGAACATGCGGCGCGGTACCACGGCAGTGCGGAGATCGTCTCGCGCTCGGTCGAAGGGCCGATCCACCGCTACACCTATGCGGATGCATATGGCCGGGTGAAGCAACTCGGCAATGCGCTCCAGTCGCTCGGCGTGCAGCTTGGCGACCGGGTCGCCACGTTTGCCTGGAACGGCTACCGGCATTACGAGCTCTACTTTGCGATCTCCGGCGTCGGCGCGGTGTGCCATGCGATCAACCCGCGGCTCTTTGCGGAACAGCTGATCTACATCATCAACCATGCGGAAGACCGGTTCATCTTCCTCGACCTCACCTTCGTGCCGCTGCTGGAGGCGATCAAGGATCACCTGCCCAAGGTCGAGGGTTACGTGATCATGACCGACGCGGAACACATGCCGGAGACAACGCTGCCGAACGTTCATTGCTATGAAGACCTGCTTGCGGCAGAGCCGGACCAGATCGAGTGGCCGGAGTTCGACGAACGTACCGCATCTTCCATGTGCTACACCTCGGGCACCACCGGCAACCCCAAGGGCGCGCTCTACTCGCACCGCTCAACTTATCTTCACACCATGTTCGTGGTCGGCGCCGACGTCTTCAACATCAACAATGCCGCGGTGCTGTTTCCCGCCGCCCCGATGTTCCATGTCTACGCCTGGGGCATTCCTTATGCCTCGACCATGGTGGGCGCCAAGCTGGTGTTGCCGGGTGCCGCCTATGACGGGGCCTCGGTCTATGAACTGCTCGACCAGGAGAAAGTCACCATGGCGGTGGGCGTGCCGACCATTTGGATGATGCTGCTCGACCATGTGAAGAAGGAAGGCAAGTCGTTCCCGCATCTCGAAGCCACCGGGATCGGCGGATCGGCGGTGCCGCTTTCGATGACCGAAACCTTCGAGGACGACTATGACGTTCGGGTCTATCACGCCTGGGGCATGACCGAGATGAGCCCGGTCGGCACCACGGCACAGTTCAACGCCCGTGTTGCCGGGCTGCCCACGGAGGAGCGGCGCGGTTTCCAGAAGATGCAGGGCCGTACCGTGTGCGGCGTGCAGATGAAGATCCTTGGCGAAGATGGTCAGGAACTACCGCGCGACGGGGTCGCGTTCGGCGAGGTGGCGGTGCGCGGACCCTGGATCATCTCGTCTTATTACGACAACGAAGACGCCAGCAAATCGCAGTTCACCGAAGACGGCTGGTTCCTGACCGGCGACGTCGCGACCCTCGACGCGGAAGGCCATATGCAGATCGTCGACCGCTCCAAGGACGTGATCAAGTCGGGCGGCGAGTGGATTTCCTCCATCGACCTTGAGAATGCCGCCGTCGGCCACCCCGGCGTGATGGAAGCCGCCGTCATCGGCATGCCGCATCCCAAATGGGACGAGCGCCCGCTGCTGGTTGTCGTCAAGGCGGATGGCGCGGATGCGGCCAAGGACGATATCATCACATTCCTTGGCGACAAGGTGGCCAAGTGGTGGCTGCCGGACGACGTGGTCTTCGTCGACGAATTGCCGCATACCGCAACCGGAAAGATCGCCAAACTGGCCTTGCGCGAGCAGTTCAAAGATTACACATTGCCGACTGCCTCTTAAATTCAGCCGAGAGCAGTCCCATGAATTTTGACTACACCGACAAGGTGAAGAAGCTGCGCGCCCAGGTGCAGAGCTTCATGAACGACGTGGTCTATCCGAACGAGCCGGTCTATCACGAGCAGTTCGAAGCCCAGGCCGACCGCTGGCAGACGCCGCAGATCATCGAGGACATGAAGGTCCAGGCGCGCGATGCGGGCCTGTGGAACCTGTTTCTCCCCGAAAGCGAACGCGGCGCCGGGCTCAGCAATCTTGAATATGCGCCCTTGTGCGAGATCATGGGCCGCTCGCATATCGCGCCGGAAGTCTTCAACTGCGCCGCCCCCGACACCGGCAACATGGAAGTGCTCGAGCGCTACGGCTCGGAGGAACACAAGAAGACCTGGCTCGAGCCGCTGCTCGACGGCAAGATCCGCTCGGCCTTCGCCATGACCGAGCCCAAGGTCGCCTCTTCGGACGCCACCAATATCGAGTCCTCAATCACCCGCGACGGTGACGAATATGTGCTGAACGGCCACAAGTGGTGGATCTCGGGCGCCGGCGATCCGCGCTGCAAGATCCTGATCTTCATGGGCAAGACCGACCCCGGTGCCGAACGTCACAAGCAGCAGTCGATGGTCCTGGTGGCGACCGATACGGCAGGTGTTGAAATCCTGCGCCCGCTCCATGTCTACGGCTATGACCACGCGCCGCACGGCCATTGGGAGATGATGTTCAACGACGTGCGGGTGCCGGCCTCCAACATGCTGCTCGGCGAAGGCCGCGGCTTTGAAATCGCGCAAGGCCGGCTGGGGCCGGGCCGCATCCATCACTGCATGCGCCTGATCGGGGTCGCCGAGCGCGGGCTCGAGGCGCTGTGCGCCCGGGCCAAGGCGCGCTCCGCCTTCGGCAAGGCACTGGCGGAACAGGGCGTCGTCATGGACACCATCGCACGCAGCCGTATCGAGATCGAACAGGCCCGGCTACTGACACTGAGGGCCGCCGACATGATGGACAAGGTGGGCAACAAGGAAGCGCGCGCCGACATCGCCATGATCAAGGTCGTTGCTCCCAACCTCGCCCTCGACGTGCTCGACCGTGCGGTGCAGGTGCATGGCGGCGGCGGCGTTTCGGAGGATTTCGGCCTCGCCAGTTCCTGGGCACAGTCGCGCACCCTGAGGCTCGCCGACGGCCCGGACGATGTGCACAAGGCCTCGATCGCCAAGCACGAGCTGCGCAAGCAGACCCCGCAATGGGTCTACGACGGACGCGGGCCTATCAGTTAGGCTGGCTCACACTCTCGCCGCGACCTGCTTGCCCACGGTCTGGCCGGAGATCAGCGCGCCGTGGCAGGTGGCCCACATGTCCGGATGGTACGCCTCGCCTGCAAAATAGACCGATCTGCCGACACGCCGGCCGATCTGCGGTCTCGGGCGGGTCTTTCCGGGAACTGCGCCGGCCCAGCTTCCCAGAACCAGAGGGTCCTTGCTCCACGAGTGCAATGAGCCCTCGACAAACTGATCGCGAACCCGCGGCCCAAGGCCGTCCACAAGACGTTCCAGCGCCAGGTCGACGGCGGCGTCTTTTCCGGCCTCCTGCAACTGAACCGCCAGTTTTCCCGATGCATTGGCCCGTGAAACACCATGGTCGCCCATATTGCTCATGAATTCGAACATCTCATCAGATTTCGAGTCGACCCAGAACCAGGCGTTGTTTGTGACCGGCAGGATCCTCTTGGATTTGAATTTGAGGCCAATGGTTACGTAGTGACCCATGGTCAGCCGCGACAGGGCATTACGCTTGGCGGCCGGCAGTTGCGGTTTGAACGAGATCGATCCCGACGCCAAAACACCGATCGACACGGTGACAATGCAGGCTTTGGCGGAAATCGTCCGGCCGTCGGCCGTAGACACCTTCACACCCGAGCCGGACCAGTCGATCTCGGTGACGACCGCGCCCGTCTCAACGGGAACATCCTTGCCGTAGTGGGCCACCATCGTGCCGTAGCCCGCAGGCGCGTAATAGTTCTCGCCATCGGCACCGCTCCACCAGTCCTTGCAGGCGAGATCTTCAAATTCCCGCCCCATGCCGACACGCAGCCAGAATTCCGCAAGCGCCGTCCATTTGTCCTTCTTTACGTTCTGGGTCGCCCGCCTCGCACTGACATCCCACCCGTTCCGGCCGGCGTAGCTGATTGCGGCCTTGGCGGCATCGTAGCGGCTCGACATCGCGTCATACTCTCCGGATCTCGCCTCGCGGCGGCCGACATTGACCCGCGAAACGTCGTCACCGGGCATCTTGCCGACCTCGAAACCGTTTGCCCGGGCATACTGGACCCAGGGGTTCCGAGCGGCGATATGCTGAAACGTACATCCCTGGTCGAAGGGAACGCCAAAGGTCGTGGTGTCGGTGTAGGCCCGTCCACCAATCCTGTCACCGCCCTCAAGAAGCTTGAAGGTCCGCCCACGCGCCATCACGCTGCGCGCCGCGCCAAGGCCGGCCGCCCCCGCACCAATGATGACAACGTCCACATCGGCGGCGTGCCCAACTTTGGGGATGAACGGAACGGTGACAGCCGCCGCCACGCCGGCGATTACCTTTCGCCGGTTCAACGACAATGCTGCACCCGCCAGTTTGCTCCCAAGGTCTTTCATGATGCGCCCGCCCTTCAAGATTTGTTCGTCAAATACTTCGCCCATGTCGCACATTCGACAATGAGCACCCCGCAATTGCAAGGATGCATCCGGTACGAACTCGCACACCCTCCCTCCTGTTGCCCGATGTGTGAACGGATGTCGTCGCCATGACGGGCGCGAGCCAATCGGCCCAGGCGCCCATGGCTGCCGCGCCGGATGTTTGATTTGCGTCAATAGCGCTCCCGCCCGCCTGTCATAAGATCGTCACTCATTCCAAGCTGGCCGCGGAAGGAGGTGTCGCGATGCTGAGCTACGAAGACTGCCTGGCCCTGTCGGACCTCTCGGAGGACGAAGTCGCCGCGATCGCCGAGCATGAGCACATACCGGAGATGGCGGCCGCGGCGATGGGCAATTACCTGATGCACACGAACGCGGGCGTGCCGATGCTCAAGCGCATGATTCTGGAGGACATCGAACATGCCAAGGCGACGGGGCACTGGGAGCATGCGCTGGAACTCAAGATGGTTCTGCGCCATTTTGTCGAGACGCATCCGCATGCCCCGGCACTCACCGGTCCCCCTGCCGAGGAGACATGACCGCACCCGCGTCGCAGCGGCTCACTGGTCATCGTCGCCGCAATCGCAGCGGCTCGCATTTGCTTCGGCTTCCGGCCGGATCGACCCGAGCACGGTCGCAGTATCATCCGCCTCGATGCGCACCACGACGATCTGCCCGGAGGTTGGAAACACTCCGGTCAGTGCGGTGATGTTGACCTGATGGGTGACCAGAACCGCCGGCGTGCCGGGGGTGCGGTTCCTGAGCCATGCCTTGAGATCCGATGTCTGCGGCGCCTCCCGTTCGCGTGCCGTGTAAAACGAATTGAGCGAAGCAAGCCGCTTCACCTCTCCCAGATCGAGCAGGTCGGCGGTTTCGAGACAGCGGCACCAGGCGCTGGAGAAGACTTCGGCTTGCGCGATCCCGTTTTCCCGGAACCGGTCGCCGATGCGACTGGCCTGGGCGCGGCCGATCTCGGAGAGATTGCGCTGGGTCGAGCAGTCGTCGATGTTGAAATCCGCCGGATCGCCGGTGCCGGGCGCCAGGGCGTGGCGCATCAGCGCAACAGCCTCTCCGCTGCGCAATGCCGACCAGAGCTCGTCCGGTTCCGCCGCCGCGAGCGGACGGAGAGCCGATAGTGTGAGACAGACGAACACGGCAACCCAGCGTGTTGCGCGCTTCGTCCGACAGGTGTTGTACATCGATGGTCCCATGTTCTGCGCCATCTCAATAGCGGACAAATGCGGTTCTGAACATTGCGAATCTGGCCAAATCCGTCACTATCGGAACAGAGCAACCCGGTTTCGGTGATCAAACGAGGTCCAATGATGTCCGCAATTCTGGTGCCTGTCGACGGTTCGGTTCACGCCCTCAAGGCGTTGCGGATCGCCGGAGACCTCGCCGACAAGTACGGCGGCAAGATTGTGCTGCTGCATGTGCTGGTTCCCGACCGCAAGGCCGGCCGCATCCTCTCGCTGCCGATCGCCGACGTGTTGCCGCCGAAGATGGGTGCGGCCCTTGGCGCCGCGGCCGGTGCACCCGGCGCACGGGCCCGGGTGCCGGAGGCAGTGCTCAAGGCGGTGGGGGAAAAGGTTCTCGAAGACGCTGCCGCGAAGGTTCACCGGCGCGGGATCGATGTCGAAGTGATGCC
>JAJFHL010000219.1 GCA_021775615.1 Hyphomicrobiales bacterium | reverse complement strand
CGCGCGTTCCTCGAACAGGGCAAGGCGCGCCCTGTCGACACGCCCGGCCTGCATGGAGCGGGCAAAGGCGAACTGAATGTTGAGAGCTGCCTGGAACAGTGCCGCGGCAATGATGAGCAGTCCGGCGACGCCGACAATGCTGCCAATTTGCAGGGCGCTCATGAAGCTTCACCTGTTGCCTGGAATTCGGCGAGTGGACATCCGGTGGCGGGTTCGTCCAGCACTTAGAATCTCACGACGAATTCCGAACGTATGCCGGTTCCCACGCCGTCGTCGCGTTTCTTTCGCGCGCGCGCGGCGATGAAACCATCGAACTGGAGAACATAGCGGTCGCCAAGTGCAAACTGCAAGCGGCCACCGATGGCACCGGTATAGGAGTCCGCTCCGGCGTAATCGTGCCGTCCGCCCGCTTCCAACACAAGCTGCGTGCGCTCGTGATTGAAGAACCACTGGTGCCCGAGAACCGCGCCCCAGGCGTGGTCGGCGCGATTGCCAAGCGCTGCGCCGTAGGAGCCGAGCCCGACCGCTGCAAACAGGACGCCGGTCTGCCCGAGCGGGCCGCCGGCGGTCGCGCCGCGGGCCGCGGAGGAATAGTTTTCGATGCCCCAGAAGGCATTGAGGTAGATCACGTCCTCAGAATAGTGCCGGGTTCTGGAGACTTCGCCGAACAGCAGCACGCCGTCGTCGGCGACGACGCTGTCGCGCTCAAGCGAAACCGACCCGTTGACCCGGAAAGCGGTGTTGTAGAGCCCGATCCTCTGGATCGCCGAAGCGCCGAAATGCGCGCTGTCGCCGCCATTGTTGAAGCTGCTGAGCACATAGGCCGCGTCGAGGTTTACCGTGCTCTTGCGGAAATCGGTCTCCGTGAACAGGCCGAAGACGTGGGCATCCTTGTCGAGCGTGTTGTTGTCGCGTTGCACATTGGCCCAGCTGTAAAGTGCGGTCAGGCGCATGTCCGGCGAGTAGCCCGGCAACTGGATCGTATCGCGTGTCAATGCAACTGCATCGAGCACGTCATTGAACATCATGCCTTCCTGGAAGAAGACAGGCTGCCGGCCGACGGAGAACCCGAAATCAAGGCCCTCATTGTCGTTGGGCGTAAGATTGGGGAAGATTTCGCCGAACTCGCCCTCAAAGAACAGGGTCTCGACATGGCGGTTGAGCTTGAACTCCGAACCGCGCGCGTCGGGCGCAAACGAAACGATGGTGAACTCGCCCCTTCGGTGCAGAGGCTGGATGCCGAACAGGATGCGCTCCGTCGGTGAAAGCTGGAGATTGAAGAACAGATCCAGCCGGTGCGCCCATTCCGCGGTCGTCCCCGTGTTTGGCGGGTTGAAGTAGTTGAGGCCGGTGCGGTAATCGCCAAACAGCCACAGAGACGGCGTCCACACCGCTCCGGTCGGTAGCTCCCAGCCGCGCGGCAGGGTGTCGTTGTTGAGGAATTCGGGGCCGATCTCGATCGGCGGCGCCGCGCGCGGTCCGACTTCATCCTGCGGCGGGTCGATCTTGACTACATCGACCTCTTTGATCATCGGAATCGGATCATAGGTGATGGCGCTTTCCGAAGCGGCCTGAACGGGCGTGCTCCACGCCTGCGCCAACAAAAGTGCGGCGGCCGCGGTACCGGTGAGGGCGCGTGCCATGAATTTACGGCTAAAGGCCATCGATCCTCACCTTCGCCGTTCTGGTGTAGAGATGCGCTGCACCCGCCACCACCCGGTCCGCAATGCCCTTGGCGCTCATGCCGTAGTCAAAGCCGGCGATGCGGATCTTCGCAATGAGGTTGACCGGCACCATTTGCACAATGAACTTGGCTTTGATCTTGTAGACGCCGTTGACCGTCAACTGATTGCGCTTGACCTTGTATTCGGCGTTGCGGCTCTGCAGCGGCTCGATCGTCTGCTTGTGCTTGCGGGCGCCGCGCGGCCGGCCATAGATGATGGTGGCGCGCCGCTCGGGCCGCACGAAGGGCTGCGCCGCAGCCGACGTGTTGACCGCCAGGATCTGCTCGCGTTCGCCGCCGCGGACCAGCCGAACAACGAACTTGGACTGCAGATTGAAGAGATAGTCGTCAAGCGGCAGCTCGCCATTGTGCACATAGAGAGAGTGTGCGTCGCGCACGTCGCCGTTCGGATCCCTGTCGCCGGACTTGAAGACGACCTTGCCCTGGGGGTCGGTCACGGTAACCTGCAGGAAGATCAGCCGCTCCGCGTCGAAGCCCGTCGGCACGCCATGGCCGTCGGTGCCGTTCGAGACGTCAAGATCGAACGTCAGGCCGGACCGGTCCGCCTTCTGCACATTGATGTCGCTCACCTTGAAGCCGTTGCGCAGCACCTGGTAGCGCCAGTGCTTGGCCTTGGCCAGAAGCTTCAGCTGCTCGACGATGATCTCGCGGCCCTCGTAGCGGTCGTCGACCGAATCCCACGCCTTCGGGAACCGGTAGCCGTTCGACACGTTTTCTTCGAACGCATCGGTGCCCCATCCACGCTTCCATCTGAACTGGAGCCACTGGCGCAGGGACTTGAAGTCCGCCGCCGCGGTGTTGTGCGGGAAGAGCCCCGGGTGAATGATCGAATAGTCCGGACCTGCGAAGAAATGGTTGGTGATGCGCCGGTTCTTGGTCGGTTCGTCGCCGACCATGGCCGCCGGGCCCCACTCGTAGCCCGCCGCCTTACCCTGGATCCTGCCCATGTGGCAGTCCTGGCAGGATTCGCCGCGCGCCGCCGCGGGAGATTGCTGCCACTCCGCAAAGGCCTCTTCCAAGCGAAAACCGTTCGGCAGGGTCACGTCATGGCAGGTGCCGCAGAAGCTGGATTCCGTCAGGGAGAAGAACTGCTCCGCCTTGACGTGGATATCGCGGCCCTGGCCGCCGCGCTTGGTATTGACCCGGTAGGTTTCGGGTGTCGCCAGAACCCGGTTGAGTTCGGCGCCGCCGGTCGGGCCGTAGATCGTCGAGAACAGGTCGCCCTGTTCCAGCGCGATGCGGCCGCTCACCTTGCCATAGGCCTGGTTGACCCTGTGGCACACGACACAGGTGATGCCTTCCCGCGATGTCGGGCTGCGGTCGAGATTGGAGATGTAGATGGATTCACCCAGGTTCATGCCCACCTGGTTGTGGCAGCGAATGCAGAAGTCACCGGTGGTTCCGCTGGTCAGCTTGTTGATGGTGACCTGCATGGCCATGTAAACCGGGCTGAGCTGGGCATAGGCGTGTGAAGAAACCGACCACTCTTCATAGTGTTTCGGGTGGCACACCGCGCAGGCCTGGGACGAGGGGTACTTGTTTTCCACGAACAGCCGGGCATGTTCCTCGGCGGCGGTATATCTTGACGGCGCTTCCGGCTCTTCGCGCGACGGCTCTTCGGTTTCCGGTCCGGCCTCGACAAGCAGCGCGTCGTCCACATCATCGGTCGAATCACCTGTCAGAAGGTCATCTTCTCCACCGGCCGAATCATCGGCCAGGAGATCGTCGCCGCCCGCGGCATCGTCGCCACCCAAAAGATCGTCGGTTTGGTCGGAGTCGCCCGCAAGGAGGTCATCGGTTTGGCCCGCATCGTCGCCACCCAGCAGATCGTCGGTCTGTTCGGTGGAGTCGTCGGCCAAAAGATCATCGGTCCCCGACGCCGAATCATCCGCCAGAAGATCGTCGGTTTCCGTCGCCGCCGGGGTCTCTTCGGCTTGCGGCATCGGTGGGGTTTCAGCGGGCTCGGGAGGCGCTTGCTCGGTGTCGGTCTGCGCGGTTTCCGTCCCGTTTACGGGGGGTTCCGCCGCCTCCGGCTGAGACGCGGTGACCTGCAGGAGGTCGCCCTTGTCGACCGACTCAAGATACTGCCGCAGCTGCCGCTCGGTTCTCTTGTGATATGCGTTGAGAAGGTCGCTTTTCGGCGTTTGCTTGATGCGGCTTTCCGCGACGGCGCCGCCGGAGAACCATGGCGCAACGTCCACGGCGATCGATACGGCCAGCAACACAATGCAGGCGCACGCCAAAATGCCAACGAGCCACTTCACCCGGAGTTCTCCAACAAAGTCGTGCGTTCCCCAATCCTGCAACGTGCCTGGAACCTGCCGTCCCACCGAAATTCCGTGCACGATTACCTCCGTGTACGGTAGGTGAAGGTCGCTGAATTGGCAAGGCCACAATTGTGACAAATATCACGTCAACACACAGTATACTGAAGGTGATTTTTGACACTCTCAGTTGTGTTTTGAACCCGAAACGAGTTGCGAATTTGCGCCAGAGGCGAACCCTGACCGCGCAGTGGCGCTGGTTGCGACGAGGCATCGGTCGGACGTCCGAATCGGTGCGCGTCTGTGCGCTCATTTGTCTCGCCGCCTGTGTTCTTGCGTTGGTGTCGCAGGGCGCCGGTGTGGCGAACGCCGCCGAGGTCATCTATGTCAAGGGCAGCAACGTGAACATTCGCTCCGGTCCGGGGACGGACACCGGTGTCGTCACGAAACTCAATCGGAATCACAAGTTGACGGTCATTGGCCGCACGGGCAGGTGGTTTCAGGTCACCTTTGCCGGCGCGGAGCAGAAAGGCGGCTGGATCCGTGACGACCTCATATCGAAGGCACCGATTGAAGAGCCCAAGCGCACGCCGGGCATCCGGCCTCCAAGCGTGGCCGAGCTGAGCACGCCCCAGGGCGTTGTGACCGCGTTGAACGAAGCGCCGCGCGACCGCGTGCTCGAGGCGTTCAAGGTCGCGATCAGGGCGGCCGGCGAACCCTGCGACACCGTGGTGTCGCTGTCGCAGACCCTGTCGCGGCCGGAGGGGGTGTATTATGTTGTCGGCTGCAGGTCCGACAAGCGCTACTCTGTGCTTGTCAAACCCGACGGTAAACTCGGCACCAAAGTGACATCGTGTGCGCGCGCCGGATCCGTTGGCGGGGTTGACCTCTGCGGCGCCGGCTGATGGGGAATGCAGGTGCCCGGCGTGACACAAATTCGGATGTGAAGAGCATGCACAAACACATCGCCGTTGCGGCACTGCTGTTGTTCGCGGCCCTGGGTCCGGCCGCCCGCGCGGATACCGAGGCGCTGAATGATCCGTATGTGAAGGCGGGCCCATACGGGCAATGCTACGCAAAGGCGGTGCCCGACGAACAACTCGGAGAAGACGGCGTCACCCGGCTCTACGAGGTCTCCGCCGAGGAAGACGAATTGCTGGCGACCTATGACTGGTTCAGCCAGCAGATTTATCTCAACTGCCATGTGATGCGAAATGGAGCGCCTGGCGTTTCCGTGGTCCGGTTTGGGCACTGGCCGAGTGGGCATGAGGCGAATGAGAACGATCTTGCGCTGGCGCTGTATTTCAATGGTGAGCACCTTGCGAGCTATTCCACCCTGGACATCGCGGGGACGCCTGACAATGTCGATGCCTCAGTCTCGCACTACATGGTGTTCAGCAATGTCATCGGCTTTCGCTACACGAAGTCCGGCGACAGCCAGGAGTTTGTGGTTGAAACATCCGACGGACGGACGCTTGCCTTTGACACAGCCACTGGCAAACTGCGCTAGATCACTATCGAACTCGATGTTTTCGAGCGGGACCGGACGGAAAACCGGTACCCGCTTCTCCTGATCCCACTCTAGAATTTTGCATCTGCCGACCGTAGCGCTATAGTTACAGACCGCCTTGATAAGGCGCAGATGTGGGGGGACGCGAAAGCACTCTTCCGGCAGACATGCGCCGCGGCGACCATTGCTATACGGGAGGGTGTTATGTGCCACGTTTTTGCAGGGCAGGATCCAGCCAACTACGCTTTTGAAACGCGCTCCGTAAGGTTGATGGGACACGCCACCAGCGTCCGCCTGGAAGCCAAATTCTGGGTGGTGCTGGAACAGCTTGCGCAGGCGCAGGGCATGCCCATGTCGAAATTCCTGTCGCTTCTCTACGAAGAAGCCCTCGAGATTCATGGCGAGGTGTCCAACTTCGCGTCGTTGTTGCGGTGCTGCTGCCTCAATTTCCTGGATCAGGACTTCGATCACGTCAGGCTCGCCGCGGAGGCGGGTGAAGTGGAGTTGACCGCTTCGGCTTGAGGTCTGCGGGCGCGCGCCCTGTAGTATTCCGATAACACCACACTGCCGCCGCAACGCGTTACCATACTGTCTCTTAGGCAGACCGTATTCTTGTGTGGTGTCGGCAGCATATGCATTATCGTTCGTTCTCAAGTGCTTGTGCAATGCTCTGCGTCTGGTTTGTGACTTGTGCGCCGGCATTTGCCGACTCGAATGGCGAAGCGCTCTTCAAAGCCCAGTGCAATGTCTGCCATACCGTCGAGAAAGGCGGGGAAAAGCGTCAGGGACCCAACCTCTGGGCCATCCTGGGGCGGACCGTCGGCAGCATTGACGGTTTTCCCTATTCGAACGGACTGAAGGAAGCGGACTGGACCTGGACGTCCGAGCGCATGGACCAGTGGCTGGCCAATCCCCATTCGGTCTTTTCCGACACCTACATGCTGTACGCCCAGAAGGATCCGGGGGTCCGCGGACAGATCATATCCTATCTGGAGACCAAGACTGACTAGCTGAAGAGGAGGCAGGGCATGGCGAAAGCCATTCACACGATGGTGCGCGTCTTCGACGAGGAGAAATCCGTCGATTTTTACGGCAAGGCCTTTGCGCTCGGGATCGAAGACCGGTTCGAGTTTGACGGCTTCACGCTGGTCTATCTGAAAAACCCCGAAAACGACTTCGAAGTCGAACTGACCGTCAATCACGGCCAGGCGGAACCCTACAGCCATGGCGACGGCTACGGCCATCTGGCGGTCTCGGTCGATGATGTCGACAGTGAGCATGGCCGGTTTGAGTCGCTTGGACTCAACCCGACGCCGGTCAAGGAGTTCCATCGCGAAGGGGCGCTGATGGCCAAGTTCTTCTTCGTGCAGGATCCCGACGGATACAAGATTGAGGTGTTGCAGAGACACGGCCGCTACACCTGACGCCAGGACAGCCGCAAGACCCCGAAAACGGGGCAGGCCCAAAACATATCAAACCAAGGAGGAAACGAAAATGCGAGTGGTGGACAAGAGACTGAAAGTCTCACGACGCGGCCTGCTGGGCGCGGGCGCTGCCTCGGCAGTGGCTCTCAGCGTGATGCCGGGCGGCATGATCGTCGGCGGCGATGGCGCCTGGGCGGTGACCGCCAGCAACCTCAAGCCTGAAACATTCGTGACGCTGGTGCAGATGGCGCGCGACATCTATCCGCACGACAAGGTGGCCGACAAATACTACGCCAAAGTCATCCAGGGCTTCGACGAGGCGGCCGGCAAGTCGGCGGACGACAAGGCCATGTTCGAGGACGGCGTGACCGGGCTGGATGAAGCGGCCAGCGCCGCCCATGGCGTGCCTTATGTCGATGTCGGCTGGGAGAGCCAGCGTGTCGCGCTGCTGCGCGGCATGCAGGAAACCGGTTTCTTCCAGAAGGTCCGAGGCACGCTTGTGGTCGGCCTCTACAACAATCCGGAAGTCTGGCCGATGTTCGGTTACGAGGGCGAGTCGGCGTCAAAGGGCGGTTACATCAACCGCGGCTTCGACGACATCGACTGGCTTGATCAGGTCTGAGGGAGGACGAACCAATGGCAGCAAAATTCGACATGAGTGACGACAGCGTCGTCGTGGTCATCGGTTCGGGCGCAGGCGGTGGAACGCTTGGCGCCGAACTCGCGATGAAAGGCGTCAAGACCGTCATCCTGGAAGCGGGTGGACGGCACGAAATCGCCGATTTCAACAATGACGAATGGGGCATGTTCGGCCAGATCTCCTGGCTCGACAAACGCACCACTTCGGGCAACTGGCGTGTCGCGAAAGACTTTTCCGGGCTTCCGGCCTGGATCGTCAAGGCGGTGGGCGGTTCGACCGTGCACTGGGCCGGCGCATCGCTGCGCTTCCAGGAGCACGAATACAAAGCGCGCACCCACTATGGTGACATCCCGGGCGCCAACCTGCTCGACTGGCCCATCGATCTGGCCGAGATGGAGCCCTGGTACGCCAAGGCGGAAGACAGGATGGGGGTCACGCGCACCAACAACATCCCCGGATTGCCCGGCTGCAACAACTTCAAGATCATGAAGAAGGGCGCCGACAAGCTCGGTTACAAGAACTGCCACACTGGCCGCATGGCGATCAATTCCGAGCCTCGCGACGGACGCGGTTCGTGCCAGCAGATCGGCTTCTGCTTCCAGGGCTGCAAATCGGGCGCCAAGTGGTCGACGCTCTATGTGGAGATCCCGAAGGGTGAGAAGACCGGCAATCTGGAAGTCCGCCCCAATGCCCACGTGCTCAAGATCGAGCACAATGACCAGGGCAAAGTGACAGGCGTGCTCTATGCCGACAAGGACGGCAACCAGCATCTCCAGAAGGCGAAAGTTGTCTGCGTCGCGGGCAATTCCATCGAGAGCCCGCGCCTGCTGCTCAACTCGGCGTCGTCCATGTTCCCGGACGGTCTGGCGAATTCGTCGGGCCAGGTCGGCCGCAACTACATGCGGCACATGACCGGGTCGGTCTACGCGCTGTTCGACAAGCCGGTGAACATGTACCGCGGCACCACCATGGCCGGCATCATCACCGATGAATCGCGCCATGACACGTCGCGCGGCTTCGCCGGTGGCTACGAGATGGAAACCCTGTCGCTGGGCCTGCCGTTCATGGCCGCCTTCCTTGACCCCGGCGCCTGGGGCCGCGAGTTCGCCTCGGCGCTTGAGGCCTATGAGCACATGGCCGGCATGTGGCTGGTCGGCGAGGACATGCCGCAGGAAAGCAACGCGATCACGCTGCATGCAACCGAGAAGGACCAGCACGGTCTTCCCGCGCCCAACGTGCATTTCGATGATCACCCCAATGACATCGCCATGCGCAACCATGCCTTCAAGCAGGGCGCGGCGGTCTATGACGCGGTGGGAGCGACGCGGACTTTCCCGACGCCGCCCTATCCCTCGACCCACAATCTCGGCACCAACCGGATGAGCGAAAAGCCGGCCGACGGCGTGGTCAACAAGTGGGGCCAGACCCACGACGTCGCCAATCTGTTCGTCTCCGACGGCAGCCAGTTCACGACAGGAGCCTCGGAGAACCCGACGCTGACCATCGTCTCCCTGGCACTCAGGCAGGCCGACCATATTGCTGCGGAGTTGTCGAAAGGCAACTTGTAGCCTCCCTGGCCCCGCCGGTTAGTTGCGCCGGCGGGGCTTTCTCCTTGAGACTCTAAAACGGGATCGGGCGGAAAGCCGGCATCGCTCACTCGCGCCCCATCGTGAGGATCGGTTCAAAGCAACCATAAATGAGGCGCTTGGCGTCAAACGGAATTTCCCCGAAAATCTCAAACCGTCCGTCTTCGTGCATCTTTGCTTCAGCCGACTCCAGGCTCGCCTTGTCAGGCCACACTTGCCAGGAGAAGACGATCTTTTCCCCGTCCTTTGCATTAACCGCGCGGCGGAAGTCTGTCTGTTGGCCCACGGGAACGTTGTCCTCCCATGACTCGACAATCTCGAGACATCCATACTCCTTGAAAATCTCCGCCCCGTTCTCGGCCCATTTGCGATAGGCCCCCATCTCTTCCTCTGGCACGGGGATCACAAAGCCTGCGATATACATGGTCCAAGCTCCTTCGGATTGCACAAGCCAGGCAGAGGCTGGCGAACAGTCCGGCGACTGTAGCTTGGAACCTAGACCCTTTCTTCTTCTTACGGAATCACTTGACCGGGTTTTCACGTCTGCTGACAAGGCACGGTTCACGCCGTGGTCTGGCTTGACCACAAGTGGGCCGTAACGCGGTCAGTGGGCGTGAAAATCCGACCTTCGGTGGGCCAAATCGGCCCGTCGTCAGCGTTGCGGCGCTTGCCCGATACACCGCATCGAGCGGCGCACCGCGCATAGATCAAACTGCGCTTAACCGATCCCGGTTAAGCGTAGAGTATTTGATCTACTTCACTAAGCACGAGCAGCTTATCTGCGTCCAACCGGACGCAGGCTGCTCTTGCCGAGCGAACCGATTTGGCGCCATCAAGCGTTTCCGTAAGAAGAAGAAAGGGTCTAGAGGAATCTATCGACGTCCCCAGAATGACCGCTTTCCGTCCAACAAACTGGAAACCGCTCGTTCGGTCAACGAAGTAGATCGTGATCCGGAGAAGTTGGTCTTTCTTTACCGTTTCATGTAAAGCTCTTTTACATGAGCTGGTCGAAGAAAAAGGGTGGCAAGGAACGCCGCGGCTATCATCACGGAAACCTGCGCGAAGCGCTGGTCAAGGCCGCGCTCGATCTGATTGCCGACAAGGGACCTGCGGGCTTCACCTTTGCGGAGGCCGCCCGCGCGGCCGGCGTCAGCGCGGCCGCACCATACCGGCATTACCGCGACCGTGACGCCTTGATGGCGGACATCGCAAGTCGTGGATTTGAGCGCTTTGAGGCCGAGCTGCTGGCCGCATGGAACGACGGACTGCCTGATCCGATCTCGGCATATCAGGCCGTGGGGCGGGCTTATCTCAACTTCGCCCGCACGCAGCCAGCTTACTATACCGCCATGTTCGAAGCGGGACTACCGCCGGATATCGACCCTGAAATGGCCAAGGCCAGCGATCGCGCATTCACCGTTTTGCGCCGCGCATCGGAGGCGGTCTGCGGCAAGCTGCCGGAGGCGAGGCGGCCGCCGGCCTTCATGATGGCCCTGCATGTGTGGAGCCTCAGCCACGGCATTGCCTCGCTGTTTTCGCGCGGCGATGCGGCCCGCCGCAAACTGCCCATGGCGCCGGAAGACCTGCTCGAAGCGGCGGTGCTGATTTATCTTGAAGGGTTGGGATATTCGGGTGGGCCAGGCTCAAACTAACGAATATCGGCTGGGTCGACCGTCGTGCCGACGGAAAATCACGTCGTAATTCGTTTAACCCCCACAACATACAGAAACCTATGGAATGCCCCTTGACACCGCATAATTCAGAGGCCATGTATGTTAATGTAAAAAACATTTACATGAGAGGGCCTGATGGAACTTGCTTCAAGAATTGACGACTACGGTAAACCGGCCTGGATCACTCTCATGGTCGTGGGCTTTATCCTTTTCTGGCCCATTGGCCTTGGGCTTCTGGCTTACATGATATGGAGTGGACGTATGGGATGTTCAAAGAAGGGCGGGCCTGGCCGCTGGCACTTCGCCAATGAAGACGGTCGGCGCGAGCGCGGCCCCAAATGGGGCAGCAAACGCTGGCGCAATGCTTCAAGCGGCAATCGCGCTTTCGACGAGTATCGCGAAGACACGTTGCGCCGTCTCGAAGACGAGCAGGCCGAGTTCACCGACTTCCTGGAACGTTTGCGCCATGCGCGCGACAAGGCTGAATTCGATCAGTTCATGGAAGACCGCGCCCACCGCGCCAAGGACGTTGAAGTGGCGGAGGAGGGCGACGAGCCCGAAACACGGCCACAAGCCTGATCCTCAACATCTGAACTCAAGTGCGACTGCGCCGGGCCTCCACCGCCCGGCGCTTTTGCGTTTTTCGGTCATACGGAACCGCTCTATAGGGCGGCACCAATCGCCTCCAGCGCCCGGTCGATATCATCAGCGTTGTTGTAGAGATGCGGCGAAAAGCGGATGAAGTCGCGGCGCAACGAGGCGACGACGTTGGCCTCCTTCAGAACATGGGCGAAGTCGGCGCTGTTGGTTGCTGGAAATCGCGCTGCAACCGTCGATGAGCGGTCCTTTGGATCGCTCGGGCCAAGGACGGTGGCGCCAAGGGCTGCCAGCCCGTCAATCAGCCGGGCCGAAATGTCCCGGTTGTGCTGGGCGATGCGCTCGATCGTGATGCCAAGGAGAAAAGACACCGCTTCGGTGGCGCCGAGCGCGGTTCCATACGCCATGGTGCCGAACTCGTACCTCTTTGCGCTATCGGGCAGCTCAAGGCGATCAGCCTGAAAATCCCATATATCCTTGTGTGATCGCCAGCCGATGATCCCCGGATTGAGCTTTTGCAGATCTGGCGCGACATACATCATGCCGGTCCCAAACGGTCCACACAGCCATTTGTAGGTGGATGTGGCGGATTGCATCTGCACCCGTGGCGGCAACATCGATTGGTACCTGGCCGGCCGATTGGGTGGCGTCCAGGACCAGGATCGCGCCGTTCCGGTGCGCGGCCTCTGCAAATCGCTTTATGTCGTAGGTTTGGCCGGTTCCATATTCGGCATGGGAAAGGCAGACGACCGAAGTGTCCCCGTCGATCATTGCCTCCAGTTCGTCGGCATCTATGCGCATCAACGCATCGGCACGCGCCCACCGGACCTCGGCACCGGTGCATTGTGCGACGCGCATCCAGGGATAGATGGTGCTTGGATGGGTAACATCGGTCGCAACGATATTCGTCCCCGCAGGCGGCATGACCGCCCACGCCAGCGATGCCATGAGGACGGTTTCGCTGGAGGCGATGGCAATGTCTTGAGGTTTTGCGTTGAACAGTCTGGCGGTCGACGAGATCAGGTTATCGAGGCACTCCACTTCCGCCTGTTCGTCGAAGGCGATCGTGCCTTCTTCGGCGAGAGCATTCTGCCAGGCGGAAATGGCGGCGGCGCCGCCAGCGTGACTGAGGCCGACCGATGCTGCATCCAAATAGATATGACGCTCCGCGGGAGGGAAGTGGTCACTGCCGCCCAAACGGTTGGCTGTGGTTGCTTGCATGATGCTTCCCTTTTTCCAAATTGATTTCGGTACCAGGTGCGGCGAATCTAATGCGGCACGATCACAAAACCGGAGAGTGCGCGTCAAGCCGCCATTGATGCGAACACGCTTAGTCGGTTGATGAGCGCGCGCGCCCGATGGACAGGAGGCGGCCAAAGTCTGTACTCTCCGCCCCGGTGCCTGGTGCCATCAGATTCGCCATGCGCGGGGGAAAGCATATGAACCTGATCCGGATCCTGGGCTTCGCTTACTTCGCCATGTTCGTTTTTGTTGTGGTTCTGGGCTACATCCCGGGCGTCAACGATGAGAACGGAATGATGTTCGGGCTGTTCGTGCTCGATCTGTATGACGACTCGCTGCATTTCTTTTCGGGCCTGTGGGCCGGCATCGCCGCATGGATGTCGACCCGTGCCATTACGATCTACTTCCAGCTCTTCGGCGTGCTCTATTTTCTTGACGGCGTCATGGGGTTCGTTCTCGGCAGCGGCTATCTCGATTTCGGGATTTTCCTCTATGGTGTGCTTGATCTTGACTGGACCACGAGATTCCTTGCCAACCTGCCGCATCTCATGATCGGTGGTTTTGCGATCTATGCCGGCTTTGTAATCGCCAAGCGCTTTGCGGGAGAAGCATGAAGCGTCTGTTGAAATGGCTTGTTGTCTTTGGCACCATTTTCATTGTGCTGGCCGCGGCGCCCGCCGGCGTCATGATGCTGAGCTGCCAGGGCGAATATGCCGAAACCAGGACAGATGTCGTACCGCCCTACAGTGACGCCGTCGCCGCAAGCGTGCGCGGGATTGAAGACTATGCGCGCGCCGAGGAGCGCACCTACCTGACATTCCCGGAGTGGTTCATCGTCTATGTCTCGCAAGACTATGGCGAGTTTCTCGAGGGCAACCGGCCGAGCGGTTTTTCCTATTTTTCGGCCGTATGGGATTTCTGGTCGAGCTATTGCGGTGTGACCCGAACCACCACGGCGCGTTATCCCATGAACTGGGGCGCCCACACGGTGATCTACGTGATCGGCATCAGCCACTCGGTGGAATACCTGATCAAGGGCGCCTATGAAAACACGGTCGGCCGGCTTTTCGAGCTGCTGGCATTCGGCGCCAGGACGCAGGAGGATCGCTATGCCCAGAGGGTCGCGGCCGACTACGGCAGGTTTCTCAACACCACGCCCTGGTTCGAGTATCCGTTCGGCGAGAAGCTTGTCGGCCTGTGGAACGAAACCAACCTGACGGGCGACGGCGTGGTGCGAAAATGGGAGCGCAAGCTGGTGCTCTCCATAGAGTATGCCCTGAAGGCGGCCTACGGCTGGGCCATCAAGGAGGCAACCGGCGCGGCCTATGATACACCGCCTGTCAACATTGCCGCGGTCATCGGACCGGCGACGGAAACCTTCCTTACGGTCGATTCCCGGGTCGAGATTCTTGAGCGTTTTGACGGCGGCTACTATCTGGTGCAACTGCCGCGCTACGAGGCCTTCACCGAGATCACCAGACGCTGGGCGAGCCGCAATGTGCCCTTCGTCGAGATTGCCTCAAATGACGAGATTCTGGTCACCGCTCTGATGCGGGAGGGCGTCCGGTTCACCGCCCCCGGCGCAAGCCTCATTTTCTCCATGACCATCTCGACCCGGCCGGGCAGGGTGCGCCGGGGTTTTTCGGTGACGGTGCCGAAACTGACCAACGTTCTGCGCGCCATAAGACGGGCGGACGGCGAGTTTGAACACGCCTACGATTATTAAGGCGCACAATGCTCGGACGGCTGGCAAAATTTCTCGTTGGCGTCACCCTTATTCTCGCCGTGTGGACCGCCGTTCTGGCCGGCATGGCTTTTTTCAGCGCGCCGGGGTCGAACGTTGCTGTGTTCACGTCTCCAGGCCACGCGGCGGAGACCGCTGTTCAGGCCGGCGGTTCGCTGGAGGAGTTTTCAAGCATGATCGCCATCACACGCTCCGACGCGCCCGGGTTTGTCGGCAGGCTCTATGGAGCAGGGGCGTTCCTCGTCATCGATGCCCGGGTCGTCGCCGGTTGCCGGGCAGTTCTGCAACGCGGCCGCCGCATGCTCGGCGGGTAGGACCAGTCCGGTGGCAGCTCGCTATGCTGCGCCAGCTGCTTTGTGGATTTCAGGGTCCTCGCTGCTCGGATTGCCCGGCTTTTTCCTCTCGGCCGCGGCCTGGCGCAACCCTCCCAGGAACCCATCGACCTCACGTTTGAGCTGGTCCGCCTGCTTGGCGAGTTCGTCGGAGGCATTGGTGACCTGGTGGGCTGCCTTGTCGGTCTCCGTGCTGTTCGCCGAAACCTCTGAGATCTTTTGTGAAACATCCGCCGAGCCCGCGGCCGCACGTTGAATGTTGGACGCGATTTCCTGCGTGGCGCTGCCTTGCTCGTCCATCGTCACCGCAATCTCCGAAGAGGTAGTATCCACTTGCCGGATGCTATCTCCAATTCCGGACACCGAGGCCACCGCCTGCCTTGTTGCGGCTTGAATCTCTTCGATCTGCTTCGAAATCTGATCCGTCGCGTTGGCGGTCTGGCTCGAAAGTTCCTTCACCTCTGAGGCGACAACCGCGAAACCCTTGCCGGCTTCACCCGCCCGGGCCGATTCTATGGTTGCGTTGAGGGCCAGCAGGTTGGTCTGCTCGGCAATGTCGGAGATCATCTTGATGACCTCACCAATGCGATCGGCGGTTTCGGCCAACGCGTCGATTTCTCCTCCTGTCTGTTCGACCTGTTCGACCGCTTTCTTGGAGGCCTCCGAGGCTTCGGTGATGCGGCTCTTGATTTCGTCGATCGAGCACGACATTTCTTCCGCCGCGGACGCGACGGTCTGAACATTGGTCGATGTCTGCTGGGATGTTGACGTTGCCTCCGCGACCTGACTGCTGGTCTGTTGCGAAATTGCGGCCATGGACTGGGCGGTGGAGCTCAGTTCCTCCGCGGCAGCCGAAACGGCATTTACAATGTTGCCGATGTTTTCTGTGAAC
This sequence comes from Hyphomicrobiales bacterium, assembly GCA_021775615.1. Lineage (GTDB taxonomy): Bacteria > Pseudomonadota > Alphaproteobacteria > Rhizobiales > JAJFHB01 > JAJFHM01. Next base: position 6,107 of record JAJFHL010000219.1, on the reverse strand, counting down.
GCGCCGGTCAGCTCTCCGGCCCGCTCATGCTCTTCCAGCGTATGCTTTCTGGTTTGCTCGCGCTCGGCTTCGAGGGTCCTGTTTTTGAGCGCATTCTCTTTGAAGATCTGGACCGCGCCAGTCATCTGGCCGACTTCGTTTGGTTGCCGATAGTCAGGAATCTCGGTTGATAAGTCCCCTTCAGCCAGCTGCTTCGTGCTTTGCGTAAGTCGCGAGATCGGCGTGGCGATCGTCCGCGCGCCGAGGATGATCAAAGCGATCAGCAGCAGGCCGGCCGCAGCCATACCGGCCATCACCTTGGCGTTGAGTGTCGAAGCCGCGGCAATGTCCGGTGAAATGTTGCTGGCCACCTCCAGCACGCCGCGCACGTCGCCAAGCGTCCAGTCGGCCTTCGGTGTGTCGGGATGGCCATTGTGGCAGTTGACGCACCCTTCCGCCGACATTGTATCAGCCATGGCGACACGCATGATGCGCTGATCGCCACGGGTTTCTTCCCGTGAGAACACACCGTCCGGATTTTCATTGAGATGTGCCCAGGCCTGGCTCTGGAAGTCGTCCAGAACGCGTTCGTCTCTCAACGGAAACGGGTAGGCGCTGTAGAGCGAGACGGTCGTGTCTTCTTTCGCCAGAAGGGCACTCAGGTCATGGATAAGCGTGGCCGGCAGCGGCACGCTGTTGGGCTCGGTCGCGTGATTGAACGATGGCTTAAGAGCGCCGTTCGCCTTGACCTTCTTGATGACATTCTTCGTGTAATAGCCACGGATGATCTTGAACTGTTTAACCGTCTGAACTGCTGAGCGGACTGCAGCATCACGCGCATTGTCGGTCACCATGCTTGGAATGAGAAACCATGCCGCGAGCAGAAAGCCGATCAATAGGATCGGCAGTGGCAGTGCCAGCTTCCAAACGATGCTTCTTTGGTAGAACATCGTATGCCCCTTAGCCTTGCAATTCACGCAAGGGTTGATAAGCGCCCCGAATACAAAATTTACTGTCGCAGGGTTAATGAGAAATTAATTCACAGATACTGCCGTGAATGACGATAAGTTTGAAAAGGAAATTACCCAATTTCAGAGTAATAATTGTTTATTGTTCAGTTATCACTAGTCTTCGAGCCCATATGTTCTGTGCCAAACATTCGAGAAACGGCCGTCAGGGTCGTAGTACCGCTTTCGCGCCCAAAATGTCTCGATTTCCGGGTAGGCTCGACTGAGTTGCTCAGGACTGTAGTGCAGCTGATAGGGTAGAAAAAACCTGCCGCCATGCTCCTGGGTCAGGTCGATCAGCGCACCGGTCAGCTTGCGCATCTTGGCGATGCCGGCCGCATCGGTGGTCTGATTGATATAGAGCACCAGGGAGAACGCCTCGGCCGGCGCGTAGTTGAGGGCAACGTTTTCCTTGTGCACCACCCGGATTGAGGCGTTGAGCAGGTTGGCCTCATGCGCCTCCATGAGGCCGCGGGCCTGGTCGACAAAAGCGACGATGTGATCGCGCGGCACGAAATACTCATGCAGGATATCGGTTTCGTGATCGAGCCGGTTGAACAGGTAGGGAACCGAATCGTGCATTGGCTCGTTGCGTGAAACGAGACACTGCTCGGCCTCCGTCTGGGCGTCTGCGCGGCTTATGGTGCAGGATTCAAACTTCGGTTCTATGGTCTTTTCCGCATACCACTTGAGCCGGTGAAACAGGCGGCCCTGCTTTGACAGGTTGAAGATCAGCCGGCGCAATTTGATCATGCTGACATCGCCGAGCGGCGGCGGCGTGACGTCCGTAACGCCCGATGCGTGATAGCTGTAGAGGATCGTCTCGCGCAGGAAAGATCCGGGGGCCGTCGACAGGTGGCCGTAGAACAGGCGGATGGACGCGTCCGGGGCGATCTCTTTGTCGAAAATCTCGGGAAACTCCTCGAACCCTATGATCCGCCGGGACGATCGGTAGATCGCGTTCTGGGTGATGTCCAGCTCGACATCCAGGATGACGCCGAACAGGCCGTAGCCGCCGACCACATGCCGGTAGAGGTCGGTGTTCTCGGTCCGGCTGCAGGGAACGACGGTGCCGTCGGCCATCATGACCCGTATGCGTCTGATGGTGCGTTCAATGGCGCCGACCCGGTGATCCATCCCATGGGCATTCACCGCGATCGAGCCTCCAACCGTGAACACGTCGGAGGACTGCATCGCCTTGACCGCGAATTCGGGGTGAATCGTGTTCTGGATGTCGTGCCATGTCGCGCCGCTCTGCACCGTGATCGTGAGATCCGCCGCATTGAGCGTGACCGCGTTGAAGCCGGTCATGTCGAGCACCATGCCGCCACGCGCGAACGCATGGCCGCCCATGGAGTGGCGCGCGCCGGCCATCGAAACCTTGAGACCGTTTGCCCGGGCATGGGCCAGCGCCGTCGCCACGTCCGCCTCGCTGCGGATATCGACGACGCCGGCAACCGGCGTGCGGCTGAGGCAGCTGACGTCGTTGACCGTTCCGCCGCGCGACGACCAGGCAAGCTGCGGAGTGCCATCGGGCGCCGCGGTGCCGGCTTCAACCGCCGGGCCGCAGTCCTTAGGATGGAGCGGGTCGGCGGCAAGCTGCCAACCCTGGCGCCCGAGATAGATCGCCGGGACGCCCAGCGCGAGTGCGGTCAGAAGTGCCCGGCGTGAGGTCGGAAAACCCATGGCTCAACCATCTTTGGCGGCGGCTACGGCATTGCAGCCATACCCACTGATGTTCGGGCCGGTCGGGATGAGGGCCCGCGCGGAAGTTTCACCGGTGCGGGACCGATTTGCAAGATGAACAAGGGGCGGGAGCCCGGCCTGTGGGTGGAGTGGAGGAGGGCCGGGCTCCCTGTATACGCTTCAGGCCGCGGTCAGGCGGCACAAGCGTGGCAAATGGCTTCGATATGGCGGTGGTCAGTGCCGCAACAGCCACCGAGCACATTGATATGCGCCAGCTTGCCGCGCAGCGCGCGGTACTGGCCGCCGAGCTCAACCGGATTGCCTTCGTCGAGCACTTCGGAATTGTCGAGTTCTTCGTGGCTCATCGTCGACGCATTGGCCCGGATTCCACGGATGCGCTGCACCCAGGTCTCGTCCTTGGCAAGGGCATCTTCGAAATGCGAGGGATGGGCGCAGTTGATCATGTAGTAGACCGGCCCGATGTCTGTCTTGGCGTCGACCTGTGTGATCGCATCGGCCAGATTCTGCCGGGTCGGCAGAGTACCGTCGGTCTCGACCGTGAACGAGATCGCCGACGGCATTGACGCCTTTTGCGCCGCCTTGGTGATACCGATGGCTTCGGGGGTGTTGGTCATGGTGATGGCCGTGACCATATCGGCGCCGGCTTCCTTGAAGCTTGCGATCTGTGCGGCATGATAGTTCTCCGCAACCGTCGCACTCATGACCTCTTCCGGGTTGTAACCGTCGTGGCGCGGCCCGATGCAGCCTGAGATCACCATTGGCGTTGCGTCGTCCTCATACTCGTCGCGCAGCTCACTGAGAACTTCGATGGAGCGGCGGTTCATGTCGTCCAGCCGGGCCGCCGAATAGCCGATCTTGGTTGCCCAGTCCGGGTTGGCGCGCCAGGTGACACTCTCGAGAACAAATCCGATGCCGGCGCCTTTGGCGATCTCGATATAGTTCCGGAAATAGTCCTTCACCACGGCACGGCCCGAGGCATCTTTGAGAAGGTCGAACGCGGCGAACTCGGGCAGATCTATGCCCTGCTGGAAGACCAGATAGGTTTCGATGCCGCCATCGGTCAGAAACAGGTTGCCTGCCAGTTGGGGCAGGTTGCTTCGGTATTTTGCCATTGAAGAGGCTCCTCGTTTGGGAGATGCGGCCAGGACCGGTAAGCTTGGCCGGCCGCATCATTCGAGGAGTGACATAGTGGGGCGGTGTTTCAGCAGTACTTCCGTTGGGCGCTATCGTGTTTCGAATGTTTCAGCGCGCGCGGGCCTATTCGGCCGGAGCGGTGGCCGGCTGGCCGGCCGGTTTGCGCCGCCAGCGTGCACGCAAGGCCGTGAGTTTCTCGCCGTAGACGGTGGGCGCGGCAATCCATACCGGTGTGAGCACCAGGGTCAGGAGTGTCGCGAAGCTCAGTCCGGCAATGATCGCGGTGGACAATTGAACCCACCACACCGAAGTGACGCCGCCGAAGTGGATGGCGCGGCCGAAGAAGTCCACGTTGATCTGAAGTGCCATCGGCAACAGGCCGAACACGGTGGTGATTGTGGTCAGCAGCACCGGGCGAAGGCGCTGCGCCGACGTCCGCAACACCGACTGAATCACATCGAGGCCGGTTTCGCGCAGCCGGTGATAGGTATCGATCAGAACGATGGAGTTGTTCACCACGATGCCGGCCAGGGCGACAACGCCGGTACCGGTCATGATCACCGAAAAGGTCTGGCCGGTGATGATCATGCCGAGGAGGACCCCGATGGTCGACATGACCACCGTCGAGAGCGTGATCATGGTGTGGTAGAAGCTGTTGAACTGGGTCAGCAGGATGATGAACATCAAGAACAGGGCGGCCAGCATCGCCTTGGTCAGGAACTCAGCCGACTTCTTCTGTTCCTCGTCGGCCCCCTTGAACTGGAATGACACCGCGCTCGGCCAGTCCTGCGCGTCGAGCCAGGTGGACAGTTCCGTGACCTTGTCGTCCGCCAGAACGCCCTCGACCGTGTTGGCCTTGACGTAGACCGAGGTCTTGCCGTCGATGCGCACGATGCTGTCGACGGATTGCTGCGCCCGGCGGGTGGTGAAGTTGGTCAACGGCACAAGGCCGATGGCCGTCTGAAGACGCAACTCGTCGAGCCGTCCGATCGAGCGCTGCTCGCGCGGCAGCCTGACCCGGATATCAACTTCGTCGCGGCTGTCATCGGGACGATAGGTGCCGACAAGCACGCCATTGGTGACGAGCTGGACCAGGGCGCCGACCGAGACGATGTCGGTGCCGAAGCGTCCGGCCTCGCCGCGGTCGACCCGCACCACCCATTCAATGCCGGGCAGGGGGGACTCGTCTTCGACATCGATCAGGCCGGTCATGTTTGCTTCGAGATGGGCGCGCACCCGCTTCGCCGCCGCAATCGCCAGATTGCGGTCGTCCGAGCGCACCAGCAGTCTCAGGTCCTTGCCGGTGCGCGGGCCTTCCTGACGCTTGCGCACTTCGACCTTGATGCCCGGGATCGGCGCCGTCTTGTCGCGCATTTCCTGAAGGATCACCGCGCCCCTGCGACGTTCCTCGAAAGGCTTCAGCTCCACCGTGAGCTGTGCGATCAGGTCCTTGGGAACATCGAGCCCGGCGTCTCCGCCGGGGCCGCCGCCGGCGATCGTGCCGGCCGCTGTAAACACCGAGCTCACGCCTTCGAATGACATCACGACTTCTTCGACCTGCTTGGCCAGCTCCAGCTTGTCCTGCGGCGAGAGATTGCCTCTGGCCCGCACCATGACCAGGGCGAGTTTCGGTTCGGTGTCGACGAAGAACGTCACGCCCTTGTTCAGCACGCTGAATGCGTAGATGGACCCGCCCATGATCAGAAGCGCCGCCAGGGTCACTTTGCCTGGGTGCCTGATCAGCCTTTGCAGCAGGCGGACATATCCGCCGGTGAAACCCCTGATGTCCTCGAGACCGCTGGTCTTCGACCCGGCCAGTTTTCGAAACGTCTCGGTGTCTTCCTGCTCGGTTTTGCCGAAGATCGAGCCCAGAACGGGCAGGAACACCATCGCCGTGATCAGGGCCGCCATCAAAACGATGATCACCGTGATCGGCAGATAGCTCATGAACTCGCCGGGGACGCCCGGCCAGAACAGCATCGGCAGGAAGGCGGCAAGCGTGGTTCCGGTCGATGACACGATGGGCCAGAACATGCGCTTTGCTGCGAGGATGTAGGCCTCGCCGCGGTCGAAGCCTTCCGCCATCTTGCGGTCGGCATATTCGACGATCACGATGGCGCCATCGACCAGCATGCCCACGGTCAGCACCACGCCGAACATGAGCATCATGTTGACCGTCATGCCGACCAGGTTGATGAGCAGAAAGCCGATCATGAACGACGTCGGGATGGCCAGGCCGACCAGAAGCGCCGAGCGCATGCCGAGCGCCGCGACGACAAT
>JAJFHL010000218.1 GCA_021775615.1 Hyphomicrobiales bacterium | reverse complement strand
GGTTGGAAACAACTCACGGGAAAGCTCGTCGGTGACGGTGCGCAAGGCCTCGTCCTCAACCTTGCTCAGCAGGTCCGCAAGCTTCGCCGTATGGGGCTCGATGTATTCCTTGAGGATCGTCGCCGCCATCTCGCGGAAGTTGACGCCAAGATCATCGGTTGTGGAGCCTTCCGGCACATAGAGATTGGCCGTCATCCGGATCAGCAATTCGTGCACGATCAGGCGTTCGGGGCGAAAGGCGACGAGCGCATATGGCGAGAGACCGCAAAAGTCGCTCATTTCGCGGGCTTCGCGAAGGTCCGTGGAAACGTTTTCGCTCCTGAACATTGTCGACAGACCGAGATACTCGGCGGGCAACTCGGACTTTATGCCGGGAAACCAGGGTCCGTATTGAGCTGTTGGAGGGGGTGCTGCCATGGCGTTGACGCTAGCACGCGTTTTGCCCGCCCTTCAAACGCCATGCGCCATTGGGTGCTATTCGCCAAGATACCGCATGTTCGTCCAGCCAACCGTGCCGCGCCAGCTGATGCGGCACCAATTGCCCGAACACGGACCGAGGCAATGGACGCCTGAGCCATGCGGCGGAATCGCACCGACGATACGCGCGCGCGCGGATGGCCGGGCACGGATGTTCAGTACGTCCCAGGATGCAACGCCGCGCACCCGGTAGGTGTCAGGTCCATGTGCACAATCGAACTGCTGAGCTTGAGCCGGCCCGCTCACACCCTGACTGTTCATCAATGCGGCCACACACAAAAGCGCAGCGATCATTGCTATTCTGGTCACCGTCAAATCTCCTTACACAGACCGTATCCTGCTCCAGGGTTGGTGCTACCATGCCCGGGCGCCCGGCTTCCATGAAAACCAGTGTCAGGGCCCACCGAGCACCCAGGAAATTCCGAATAGTGAAACCACCGCCGCCACGACGCCGGCACCGGTTTGCCTGCCAAACACATAGAACGCCGCGACCCCCAGAGCCATCGCCCCTACTCTCGCCTCCAGTGCGGTGGTTGCCAAAAGCCCCGGCGGCGCAACGATGAGACGCGCCACGAGGGCCGCGACAAGCGCAGTGGCGACCGCCCTGACCCACATCAGAACTTCGCTGTCGGGCGCGGTGCGCTCAGCAAGGTAGACGCCGGCGAAGCGCCAGACATAGGTGGTGGCCCAGCCGGCCGCGAGGGTCAGGACGATCAGCCCCGCAATGCCGGTCATGACCCGCGTCTCCTTCGCCTGGTGACGAGATATGCCAGGGTGCCGCCTACGAGGCCGCCGACAAGCAGGTCGAAGTCGGGATAGAAATGATAGGCCGCCGGGCCGATCACGGCGCCCGCACCGATTGCCAGGTAGTCCATGGCGAACCTGGCGCTCGCAAAGAGCGAGATGAAGAAGAAGGACGGTGTGAGGAAAATCAAACAGGCGGCCAGCAGTGGCGGCAGGCTCTGCGCCAGATAGTACCCGGTGCTCGCCATGACAAGCATGCTGGCCATCAAGGTTATCCCGACGCCGAGCAGCCAGGGTACGCGCTTCGGGCGGTCGAGCTCTTCAAGGCCGTCTTCGGCAATCCGCCAGATGGTCACCGCGATGAAGTGGGCAAGGAGATAGAGCGGCCAGCGCGGCGCCCCCTCAAGCCGCACGGTCGAGATCACCAGTATGACCATGGGAAGAAGCCGCACCGCGGTGAGTGTGACCGCCGCGGCGACGGCCAGGAAGGCCGCGCCCTCGGCATACATGTTGACCAGCACCACCTGTCCGGGCAGCGCCCACACGAACAGTGTCGACAGCAGCCCCGGCAGCAATCCGATCTCAAGGCCGCGCACGAGGGCGCCGAACCCGATGAACGAGGCGGCCATGACCGCTCCGGGCACACTGATCGCAACACGCGCGCCCGATGGCAGAGCGCGCCAGTCGTAGGCGCCCTCAGGCATAAGCGGTGAAAATGCACACCATCACGGCGCCTCAAACTTGAATGTTACGTTGCCGTCGTCGCCGGTGAAGAACTGTACCGGCACTTCACTGGTGCCCTTGCAGGAGTAAACGACCCAGAGCTCGCGCCAGTGCGTGTCCGACGTCTGCGGCCAGGCCCCGTCCAGTTCGGCGGCAACGATGCGCGCGCGGTCGGTGCTTTCGCAGCCGGCAGCACGGGCCCTTTCGGTTTCGCGTGCGCGCAATGCGGTCACCGCCTCATGCTGAAGCCGGGGGCCGGTCCTGGTCGATCCTGAGACCTGGGCATGGAACACCGGCTTGCCGTCATGGTAGGTGGCATAAATCAAACGCTCATAAGTGCGGTTGCAGCCGCGCACCTGAATGACCTCGAGCCATTGCGGGCTGCTGAATCCATCAATGCCCGGCATCCGCTGCGGCTCGCCCACCATGAGGGTGCGAAGACGCTCCATCGGCTCGGCATCGGTGCAGATGTGGATCCAGGTTTCGTACCCGATGAGATAGCGGACCAGCTGATCGAGATAGGCCTTGTCATTGAGGATCGACCGCAGCGGTTGTCCGTTGACCGTAGGGCTCTCATCGGGTCCGGGGTAGCCAGGCGTGATTGCGCCCGGTTTCTCCGGTGGATCGCCCACCTCGGTGTTCGGCGCGGCACCCGCGCCAGTCTGCGACACCATGATCGCAAGCGCCGCAATCGCCAGAAGTGGTTTGAACTGCACTGTCCGCAACCCTCTCGTCGCCGTCGGCTCCCAGAGCCGCCTGCGTCCTCTGGGACACAGGCAAGCTGCCCGGACCGTCTGAAATGGATCAAGCTGTCTACGCTCAACCGAACCCGGTTGAGCGCGGTTTGATCCGGGCCGCCGTCGCTCGCCGGGCACCCCTCATACCATGACTTATCATAGCCGGCATACTGCCCGCAGATACAATCCCAAATTGCCGTCGAACGAAGGCCCATATATTGTCGCTGTTGGTGGGTATTCGACGGATCCCGCCTCACTTGAAGTGTTGATGGAACGGTGCATGGCGATTGGAAAACGAACTGGCGGCATGGTGCTATGCGCCCTGGTGTGGGCCCTGTGCCTCTTCCAGGCATCTGTCAGTGAGGCAGCGGCAGTTCCATCCTGTTCGACCAAGGTTGTCGGCACCACAAGCGGGCGACTTTGCGGCCTTGCCCTCAAGACCGCGTCGGGCCGCGTCAATGCCTATCTCGGGATTCCCTACGCGCAGTCTCCGGCCGGAGTAAACAGGTGGCGGCCGCCCGTCCCCGCAAAAGCCCGATCCGGGGTCATCAGTGCGGATGCACTCGGCCCTTCCTGCCCGCAAAAAATCGGCTCGGAATCCTCTTACGTCCAAAGCGAGGATTGCCTCAGTATCAATGTATGGGCACCGGCTCCGGCCAAGGAAAAACGCCCGGTCATGGTGTTCATCCATGGCGGCGCGTTCGTGGAGGGCACCAGCGCCAGCCCGCTCTACAATGGCACCAATCTGGCAACCGAGGGCAAAGTGCTGGTCGTCACGTTCAACTACCGTCTCGGCGCGCTCGGATTTCTGTACGGCGTCGAAGGTCTGACGGGCAATTACGGTTTTCTCGACCAGCAACTTGCCCTGCGCTGGATCCGCGTCAACGTCGCAAGGTTCGGCGGCGACCCCAACAACATAACCCTCTTCGGTGAGAGTGCCGGGGCCATGTCGGTCGGCCTCCACATGGTCGCGCCGGCAAGCCGAAACCTGTTTCGGGCAGCGATCATGCAAAGCAATCCCTATGGCCTGCCCTATCGCCACGCGGACGAGACCCAACGCAGCGGCCGGATGATCAGGCGGAACCTGGGCTGCGCGCTGGATCAGTCTTCACGGGCGCTGGAGTGCATGAGACAGGCACCGCTCCGACGCATTCTCAAATACCAGAACTCACCAGGCCTGGCCGTCAAGGGCGCGCTTGGAGGATTTTCGGATCTGTTGCTTTGGGCGCCCATCATCGATGGCCAGGTGATTCCGCGCCAGCCGGTTTCCATTCGCCCCGACAAGCC
>JAJFHL010000217.1 GCA_021775615.1 Hyphomicrobiales bacterium | reverse complement strand
GACGACCATCGGTTCGTTTTCAGTCGGCGGCGGCATCAACGATCTCTACCTGATGCTGTGCGTCGGCGTGGTGGCCTATCTCCTGATCGAGATGAAATATCCCATCGCCCCGCTGGTGATCGGCGTCATTCTCGGCGGCCTTTTTGACGAGACCTTCCGGCGCTCGCTGCTGATTTCCGACGGCGACCTGTCGGTGTTCCTGTCACGGCCCGGAGCGGCCATTCTGTTGAGCTGCAATGTGCTTTTGATCGCGTCGCAGATCCCCGTGGTGCAGCGCGCATTCCATCGGCTGACCACAGGCCGGCACAAGCGCGGTCTGAAGGAGCTTTAAAATCGTGTATGCCGTGACTGTAACTTTTGCCATCAAACCGGAGCACTGGAAGGCGTTCCTGCCTCAGATACGCCATCAGGCCAAGCAGTCACTGACCCTCGAACCGGAGTGCCACGTCTTCGACGTCTGGATCAGCGACACCCGCCCGTACCAGGTGTTCCTGCACGAACTCTACGACAATGCCGCAGCCTTCGAGGAGCACCTGCGCAGCGCCCATTTCAAGGCGTTCGACGCCGCCGTAGCGTCTTGGGTGGAAAGCAAGGACATAAAGACCTGGAACTGCAGGCTTGAACCAGAGCCAACGGCACAGGGGTAAGGCCCGGGCACCAATTCAATCCGCCGCGCAGCGGAAACCGACCATGTCGAGGCTGGTTGTCGGCCGGTTGCCGTGCCGGTAGGCGGTGCGCAGACAATAGGGATTGTTACCCCAGCCGCCGCCTCGCAATACGCGGAACGTTTCGCGTCCGGGAAACGGGCTCGACGTCCATTCCCAGACATTGCCCGCCATGTCCTGCAGGCCGAACGGCGAGGCCCCGCCCGGGTAACTGCCCACGGGCGCGGTCCTGAGATGGCCGTCGGACGCATCCGCGGCACAGCACGCGATGGTGCCGAAATTGGCGCGGCGGTTGTCTCCGGCGCGCGGCGCATCATTGCCCCAGGGAAAGCGCCTGCCGTCACGCCCGCGCGCCGCATATTCCCATTCGTCTTCATTTGGAAGCCGCATGCCGTGGTGGGCGCAGAACGCATCGGCGTCGCGGGCCGAGACCTGCATCACCGGATGGTCTTCCCGGCCCTCCACTACATCGCCGGGCCCGTGCGGATGGCGCCACCGGGCGCCTTCGACAACCCGCCACTTGTCCGTCCACACATAGGCCTCATGGCCGCGCTCCGCATCGGTGACGTGTTTCGTTGCCTCGATAAACGCCGCAAACTGCGCATTGGTCACTTCATGCCGCATGATCTGGAAGGCCGGGATGTGCGCCACCCTGGGCGTCTCGTTGGCATCGCCCTCGGCATCGCCAAGCGCCACGTCGCCAGCGGGGATTTTGACAAGGTCGAACGCCTCATCCGCCGCGAACCCGGCACTGCCCACGGCCAGCATCATCGCGGCAGCGACGACCGGCCTCAGGCAACGAGATGCCACACGCGACATCGCAGCGGTCCTCCGCTAAAGGGTCAACACACCATCATCGTTCAGCAGCGGCAGAGTGCGCTGCGGCTTGCCCGTGGCCGCCAGGATCGCATTGGCCAGCGCTGGCGCCACCGGCGGCACGCCCGGCTCTCCAACACCGCCCGGCCGCTCGCCGTTCTGCACCAGATGCACCTCGATTTCGGGACATTCATTGAGCGCACAGATCGGATAGGTGTCGAAATTGCTTTCGACCACCGCGCCCTCGTCGAATGTGATCCGCCCGTAGAGTGCCGCTGACAGGCCCCACAGCACAGAGCCTTCGACCTGGGCCCGCACATTGCCCGGATTGACCACGATGCCGCAGTCCATCGCGCTCACCACACGGGTCACTTTCAGGGCGCCGTCCTCGTCGACCTCGACCTCGACCACGTGTCCGCAATAGCTGCGGAACCCGTGCGACAGCGCGACACCGCGCCCGCGCCGGGCCCCGAGCGCCGCTCCCCACCCGCTTTTCTCCGCCAGCAGGTCCAAAAGCACCGCCAAACGCTTGTCCTCCAGAAGTTTTCGCCGATAGTCCACCGGGTCGATCCCGGCGCGGGCGGCGCACTCGTCGAGGAAATGCTCGGCCGCGAACACGTTGTTGGTGAAGCCGTTCGAGCGCCAGTAGCCGATCTGGAACGGCATTTCGACCGGCGCCTGTTCCACCCGCCGGTTGGCGATGCGGTAAGGCATCTCGACAAGACCTTCGACCGAATGCGGGTCTTTGGCGGCCGCATCGCCGCCGGTCGGAAGCTCCCGGTCGCCGAACTGCGTTGCCAGGGCGCCGCTGGCGACCCTTGCGCCGAAGGCCACCGGTAACCCGTCGCCCCCGAGCTTGGCGGTGAGATCGATCGCCGCGGGCGAGCGGTAGGTGCCGCGGCTGACATCCTGCTCGCGGGTCCAGATCAGCTTGACCGGCTTGTCCGGGTTGCGCGCCGCAAGTGCTGCTGCCTGCAGGTTCACATCGAACTCGGTGCGCCGCCCGAAGCCGCCGCCGGTGATGGTGACATGGTTGGTGATCGTGCCCACCGACTTGCCGACGAGTTCCACGCCGCGCTGGCCGCCCCAGCGCATGATGATCGGC
>JAJFHL010000216.1 GCA_021775615.1 Hyphomicrobiales bacterium | reverse complement strand
TGTCTCGCAGCTCCGGCGCAGGCCGGAGCCCACTCACTGCTCAACAGGGACACCTTTCGAGAGCGCGGCATCAGGTGTCGTATGGTGGCGACTTCTCTTTTGAGGTCTCGAGCGCCGTGTTCTGGGCGGATGCGAGTGGGCTCCCGCTTTCGCGGGAGCGACGGGGAATCCCAGGACCTGGGTGTTCCTCAAACCCTCAAAGTACGCCGCCGAGGATCCGCATGATGGCGAGGCGGGCCGTGATCAGGCTGATCAGGGTGGCGACCAGCGGGATCAGCAGCAAGAGCAGGTAGTTGGCGATCGAGAAATTGTAGGTGCCCGACGCGATCGCATCGATGTTCTGGGCAAGGCCCGAAGCGCCGTCGGTCGCCAGCATGTTGACGGCGGTGAAGGATACGGCGCCGACCAGGGCGCCGATCAGGCCGCCCTTGAGGCCAAGGCGCAGGAAGTGCCGCTGCACCTGCACGGCGATGAAGTTGTCTCGGGCGCCCACCAGATGCAGGACCTCGACGATCTGGCGGTTGGAATACATCGCCGCGCGGGTGGCGAAGACGATGATGGCGATGGTGGTGACCGAGATCAGGGCCAGCACCGAATAGCCGATCAGCTGCAAGGTGCCGGCGGCGCGCACCAGCTGGTCCTGCCAGCGCCGGTGGGTGTCGAGGGTGGCGCCCTGCACCTCTTCCCCGAGCCGCTCGGCGATGGCCGACAGGTCGGGCGGGTTCTCGCGGTCAATGGTGACCTCGATGAGGCGGGGGATCGGCAGCTCCTGAAGGATTTCGCCGGCGCCGAGCCATGGTTCCAGCAGGGCGCGGGCGTCGTCCGCGGTCATGACATTGATCGCGGTGATGCCGCTGGCCGCTTCGATGATGGCGACGGCCTTGACGATTTCCGCTTCCACGTCCGAGCCGGAGACCGGGCGTATCTGAACCGTCACCTGGCCGGAGATGTCGGAGGTCCAGTTGTCGATCGACTTGTTGATGATGATCAGCGCGCCCAGCGCCATGCAGGCGAGATAGCACATGATGGTCATGACGATGGTGAGGGTGCGGCCGCTGACACCGGAATCCGGCATGATCTGCGAGGTCCGCCGGGTCGAGTGCGACGGGTCGACTTCACCGAACAGCTCGGGCACAAGGTCCTTGAGATATTGTGTGATCATGGCGTTCGGGTCAGCTCGCCGTCGCGCAGCTCGAACCGGGAGGCGTCGTGCTGGTCGAGGAGGCCGGTGTCGTGGGTGGCCATCAAAATGGTGGTTCCGCCCCTGTTGAGCTCGATGAACAGCCTGAGCAGCCGGGTCGACAGGGCGGGGTCGACATTGCCGGTGGGCTCGTCGGCGAGCAGAATATCCGGCTGGCCGACCACGGCACGGGCGATCGCGGCGCGCTGCTGCTCGCCGCCGGACAGGGTTTGCGGCAGGGCGTTGATGCGGTCGCCCAGATCGACCCATTCGAGGAGCTCGATCACGTCTTTCTTGTAGGCAGGCCGTGACAGGCCGCGCACCCTCAGCGGCAGCGCCACGTTCTCGAACGTGGTCAGGTGGTCGAGGAGGCGAAAGTCCTGGAACACCACGCCGATGCGGCGGCGGATGTCCGGCAGGCCGGAGCGCGGCAGGCTCGCCATGTCGTTGCCGAACAGGGAGATGAAGCCACGTGTCGGGCGCAGCGACAGGAACAGGAGCCGCAGCAGCGAGGTCTTGCCGGCACCCGACGGGCCGGTCAGGAAGTGGAACGAGCCGGGCTCAAGCTCGAAGCTCACATCACGCAGGACCTCGGCCCCCATACCGTAACGCAACCCGACATTTTCGAACCGAACCACCAGACGTTATCCAACCTTGCGCGATTGATCTTGGCCGCCCTCGTCATGGCGGCCGGATATAAAGAATTCGTTAACCCAATTGCCAAACATTAATGCCACGATCGGGCGAATCACTCTCAACCGGGCGCTGCCGATGATAATCACCTGCCCCACCTGTGCAACACGCTATGAAGCGGCCACCGATGTCTTCGAACCGGACGGACGCAAGGTGCGCTGCACCAGTTGCAGCCACACCTGGTTCCAACCGCCGGAAAGCAGCTCCCTTGAGGCCAGTTCGAATGGCTTCGCACCGGCCATCGAGGACGATTTCCCGTCCGACGATTTTGACGGGATGCAGGATAATGTCGGCGATATTGAAAGCGAAGCGGCGCGACTTGCGAGCGCCTCGCGGCGGGCCACCGCCGGCTTTGCGGAAAGTAAGGCCGAGCGGATACGCGCGGCGCGCGGCTGGCTGGCGCTCGCCGCCTGCATCGCCGTGTTTGTCGGCGGCGGCTATTTCTTCAACGTGCAGGTGGTCCGGATGTTCCCGGCCGCGGCGCAGGTCTATGCCGCGCTCGGCATGGAGGTGAACACCCGGGGCCTTGCCTTCCACAATCTCACCTACGGCCAGGACTTCGAAAACGGCGTGCCGGTGATGGCGATCAAGGGCGAGATCGTCAATGTCTCCGGCAGCGAGATCGTGCCGCCCAGAGTACGGTTCTCGCTGCTCAACGAGGCGGATCAGGAGATCTATCACTGGACCATGAAGGTCGACAAAAAGCCGCTGGCGCCCGATGCGGCGGTTCCGTTTTCCACCAGACTGGCCTCGCCGCCGGCGGCCGCGCGTAACATCCAGGTCCGCTTTGCCGTAGCGTCGAACTAGAACGAGCAGTTTGTCTGCGTCCTGAAGGACGCAGGCTTCTCCAGCGGATTTTTCAGTTTCGCCCCACCACATCAAACGGTTCTCATCAAATGGTTCTCTGTGGCGGGACAATGCTCTAAACTTCATCGATGAAAACAGACAAAATGAATGCTCACTCGATCAGGGTCCTGTTCGACGAGAAGACGATTGCGGCCCGCATATCGGAGATATCGCAGGAGATGGCGGGCGCCGATCTCGACGATCTCCTGGTCATCCCCATTCTCAAGGGCAGCTTCGTGTTCGCCGCGGACCTCCTGCGCGCCATGCACCGCGCCGGTCTGGTGCTCGAGGTCGATTTTCTCAGCCTGTCAAGTTACCGCGCGGCGACCATATCGTCCGGCCAGGTGGAAATCGTTCGCGATGTCGAGAGCGATGTCTCGGGGCGAAGCGTGGTCCTGGTCGATGACATTCTCGAATCTGGCCGAACGCTGGCCTTCGCCAAGGACCTGATGGCGGCGCGCGGCGCCAAGACCGTGTCGACCTGCGTGCTGCTCAACAAGCCGGGCAAGCTTGCCACCGAGCTTGCAGCGGATTTTGTCGGTTTCGAATGCCCCGATCTCTTTGTTGTCGGCTACGGCATGGACATGGCCCATTCGTTCCGCGAGCTGCCCTATGTGGGCGTGGTCGAGAACCCCTAGGGGCCTGTCCCGGGCAAGCCGATGGCGAGGATACTGGTTGCGGAAGATGATCCCTCGGTGCGCGAGTTCGTGTGTCGGGCCCTTGAGCACGAGGGCCACACCGTCGTCACCGCATGCGATGGCGCGGAGGCGGCGGCGGCGCTCGAGGCGGGCGATGCGGACTACGATCTCCTGCTCGCGGATATCAAGATGCCGGTGATGGACGGCATCGCGCTGGCGCTCAGGGCCGCCAGGGACTGGCCCGACATGCCGATCCTCCTGATGACCGGTTATGCCGACCAGCGCGAACGGGCGCACGGGCTCGATCAGCTGATCGACGATGTGGTGTTCAAACCGTTCACGCTGGAGGAGATTGCCGCCGCGGTGGACAAGACGCTGGGCGTTTGAGGGAAACCGGGGGCAGACGGTCCAACCCTACATCAATTCCCGCACTCGATGCGGGATCCAGGGACTGTAAGTTCCGCCCCCCGTGATCTCCGATCGGCGGGAGCCAGACAAATTCCGTCATCCTCGACAAGGAGGCCGAAGGCATCCGCGATCGGGGATCCATTAGCGGTTGCCAGGGATAGAGACGGTCCGCTTCTGGCCGTTGAGAGGCTAATGGATCCCCGATCAAGCCGGGGATGACGTATGAGAGAAGCGCGGGTGCCGTGGCCTCCAACCGCGCCACAAACAACCCGGCGGCCGCGTTACGTGCGGGCGTATTTCCAGATTGAGGCGTTGAGGCGGTCAGAACCGCTGCAGCAGCCGTTCGATATAGTCGAGTTCCAGCTGCGGGCGGCTTCTGTCGCCGATGCGGTTCTGCAACTCGCGCAGGATCTGACGCGCGCGCTGGATTTCGATGTCCGAAGGCACTTTGGTGGAAAGCCCCAGGTCGTTGCCGCCGGAGGACTGCATCGGCCGGCCCAGGGGGTCGCGGTTGGGGTCGTTGCCGCCTTCGCCATGGCGCCCGAGCGAGCCTTGGGTGCCCATGCCCTGGTTCAGCTGTTCGGCCATCGCCTGGGCGCCCTGGCGCAGCTGATCGAGCGCCTGGGCCTGGTTGCCGACGGCGCCCGGCCGGTCGCCGCTGCGCAACTGGTCTTCGGCGCCGCGCATGGATTCCTCGGCCTGATCGAGGGCGGAGGGCGGATTGGCGCCGCGCTGTTGCAGGCCTTCGAGAAGTTCCTGCAGGGTTTCGGCCAGGGATTTCTGATCGCGGGCCAGCTCGTTCGACTGCCGCTGGCCGCCATTGGCGCCGGGCTCGGTGCCTTCGCCGTCCGGTTCCTGGAAGGTCCGGTCCATCAGTTCCTGCTGCTGCTGCATCATCTTGCCGAGTTCTTCGATCATGCGCGCCATGGCGGCGTCGTTCTCCGACAGACCCTGCTGCATGCGGCCGGCCTGCAGGTTCTCAAGCATGTTCTGCAACTGCGACAACATGTTCTGCGCGGCATCGCGGGCGCCGGCGCGGGCGAGGTTCTCGATGGTGTCGAGCATATTGTCGAGATCCTGGGGCCGCAGCTGCTGGGCGCCCTCCGGCGACTGGCGGGCGGCATTGGGATCGCGCTGCAGGCGCTCGGCCATCGCCGACATATAGCGCTTTAACGCATTGCGCAGGTTTTCGACCAGCCGGGCGATCTCCTCCGGCGGTGCATCGTTGGCGAGAGCCTGCTGCAATTCGCGCTGGGCGGCGCGCAATTCGCGCTCGGCAAGCGACAGATCACCGTCTTCGATCGAGAGCGCGATGTCCCACAGGAGGCCGGCGACCTCTTCGGTGACATCATCGTCGGAGCGTACCAGCCGGTTCACGGCTTGCCGTATGCCCAAGAATATGCCGGTGGTCTTGATGAGGTCCTTCGGATAATAGGTCAGCGCGCTCAGCGCCCGGGCAACCGGCACGTGCTCGTCGGGGTCGCGCAGCAGTTTGCGGCGCTGCTCGATCACCGCCTTGGCCAGCGGTTGCGAGAACACCCGTTCGGGCAGGCGGAAGGTGATCTTGGTGCTCTCGGCCTCGTTGCCGGCCTGATCGCGGGCAACAAGGGTCATCTCCACCATAAGACCGGCCCATGCATGGGCGGTGAGGTCCTGGAACACTTTCTGCTCGGCCGCCTTCGGCGCCAGCGTTGGAAGGGTGAGCTGGAAATCGGGCGCCGTCACCATCAACATGGCGGACGACTCGACGCCTTCCTCACCATCCTGCTCGTCGGACAGCACGAAGCGGGCGCCGGCCCGGTCGACGCCGTAGTCGTCGGCGACCTTGTAGGTGAATCTCAGCGACTGATCCGCTCCGGTTTCGATGTCGCCCACCACCTCGATGGTCGGGGCCGCGTCGGGGATCACCTCGAACCGCCATTCCTGCAATGTCTCATCGGCATTGCGCACCGTGATCCTGCCGGCCTCGGTCAGAATGGAGCGCAGCTCCTGGATGCCGTCGTCGGGCGCGCCGAGGGGCATATCGCGCGGCGGGGTGTCGGCGGCTGGGGTGTCGGCGGCCGGGGCGTCGGCGGCGAATGAAACGCTTGCCTCTTTCGCGCCGGAAAGCCGCACGACGATCTCGCTTGCCTGCGGAACCCGCAGCAGCCCGGGTGCGATCGTGGTACTGCCCTTGCTCTGCCCGCTCAGAAAGATCGGTGCGATGCCGGTATATTCAGGCGGCTTGATCCAGGCGTCGAGCCAGACCGGGGTTGCGTCTTTCGCGGTTGGCGTGAAGGCGTTGCCGAGCCGTTCGGGAGCATCGACACCGGACCACAGGAAGGCGACCACCAGGCACATCGTGAGGGCGGCGCGCAGGGCGTATGGATCGCGCTCGCGCACCCGCGACACGGGCCAGGCCGGCCGCAGCTTTTTCAAAAGTGCGCGCAGCCGCTCCTTGTGACGCCGCCAGATGCCGAGGGTTTCCGGCGAACGCAACGAGGCATCAAGGGTGTCCGCATAGGATGACGCCGGGCGGTGCGGCAGATCGGCCCGGGTTTCGAGATAGCGCAACGCCTGGTTCGCGTCGGGCCAGCGTATCGACAGCAGGGGACGCAGGGCAAAGCCCAGGGCAACGCCGAAAGCGGCCAGCGCGAGGGCATGTGCGGTCTGGGGAAGAAGTTCCAGAAGGCCGGTCAGCGCGGCAAGCAGGAACACACCGGCGACCAGAAGCGCCGGAAACAGGGCAGGCCACAGCCGTTCCCAGAAGAGGGCCAGCTTGGCGAGGGCAATTTTGCGTTCGAGTGTCGTCATCGCGATTTCACCGCCATCATACAACAAAGCTCTTCAAACGCACTTCACAAGTTCCCGAATGACTAAGATTTCATGTTCGCCATGCGTGAGCGGTGTGCCCGCGCAGATTGCATGTCATATGGCTGTTTCGCGCTACATTTTCAGCTAAGCTGGGTTTTTTCAGGGCGCAATTCGGGAGGTTTTTTCGATGGACGGTATGGAAACATCGGCGGGAGCTGGATCAAACGCAGCCGCAAACGCGCCTGTTGGTGCTGAAAAACAGGCGATTCTGCACCCGCTGGACCCGTTGACGCCGAATGAGATCGCGACGGTGACCCGGGTCGTGCGTGCGGCGCCTGAATTCGGCGAGGACGTCTTCTTCGAAACCATGGAACTGAAGGAACCGTCAAAGGCGGAGGTCCGCGCCTTTACGCCCGGCGATCCGATCACCCGTCTGGCGCAGGTGGCGCTGTTCCGGCACGGCGGCATCGGTGTGTGGCGGCTGATCATCTCCGTCGACGATGAAACCATTGTCGAAAACGAGTTTCTCCCCGAGGCCTGCCCGATGATCCAGGGCGAAGAGTTCACCACCATTGATGAGATGGTGAAGTCGCACCCCGACTTTATCGAGGCCTGCCGTAAACGCGGCATTGACG
>JAJFHL010000215.1 GCA_021775615.1 Hyphomicrobiales bacterium | reverse complement strand
CTTCGATTTGATGCGGAAACGTGACTGGCGGGCGTGCACACGGGCATTCTCGCGGTCGTCGCCGCCGGAAATGGCGGCTGCCGAGAACGAATCGCCGAGATCCTGGTGGGTGTCGTAGATGAAGTCACCTTTGACGTAACCAGAAACCGTCACCTCATGCACCGGAGCCGGAAGGTCGGCCGACGGTGTGATGGCGATGGTGAAGCCCCGATCCTCAGGAATGTACTCCTGGGGGCGGGCGTGAGTCGTTTGATCCCAACCGATGTCCGAACCACGATGGAACGTGATCAGGCCGTCAGACTGCGGCAGACCCGACGGGGTGTTTGTCGCAGGGGTCGACTCAAGCTGGTTCACCCGGTTCTGCAAACCTTCAAGCTGAGCTTTGAGAGCGCTCAGCTCGTCGGCCTGTGCTCCGGTCGCCACGACACTGAGTGCCGCACCGCCCAGAAGAGCCCGGCGAAGCCATTTGCTCGATGTTGTCATTTTGATTCTCCTCTGTATTGCCATCGAGATCCGTCACGTTTCGCGGTGGCGTGCTCGACGCGTGGCACCCAAACACCGTGCTCGTTGCCTATCGAACCGGAACGATCTGATGAATGACTACTTGCAGGTGTTGGTGCCCTCGGGTCAATCAAGAATTATTGCTTAACGCAATTTCTATAACGCGCTTGTTATGCAAAGCGTGATAAATTCGAATGACGTGGCATTTATGTAACAGGTCGACGCCGACACCGCGTTATCGAGGCTGTTTCGACCGCTGCGGAATCAGGCTGGCGAACTCAACATCGAGCGCGCCGGCGACACGGCGCAGCGTGCTCAATTTGCAGTCCGGCGCGTCGCTGGCTTCCAACCGGCCGATGAGAGGTTGCGACACGCCCATTTTCGCGGCCAGATCCTTCTGCGTCAGACGGCGATGCTGGCGGTATATTTTTATCGGATTTTCGCCATTTTTTAGCCTCTCTGTAAACTCTTTTGGAAGCTGGGACGGCGAAAAGGAGTCATTTTCCTGACGCTGTGTTTTGACATCGGAAACACTGTCTATACGGTTCAAGTTTCCGGCGGCCGCATCCAGTATTGTGGGAAACAACTCAAGATCTTCGGACACCCGGGTGACGAATGCGGTCTGCGCCTTAACGCGGTTCGCCACATTGTCGGACGTCCAGGTCGCATAAAGTTTGCGCAAATCGGCGATTGCCGCGTCCAGTTTTGCCCTGTCCATCGATCCAATACCCCATTAATTGATTGCACCATGCGATGGTCATGATTGATGTATATTGCATTATGCGATAAAAGAATGGCGGTCGGCCTTTTTTGCGATAGAAGGCCCGATCACTTTTACGTCAAGATGATACTCCCCTGTACCTTGACGCGGGGATCGTCCGGGTGGATACGGGCGGTCCCCTTTCTTTTCGGAGTGAGGGCTGTGTCCGGCCGCCCTAAGCCGGCAGGGCGCTTACCGCGGACGTGCACGCGCGCGGGACTACACAATCAAGTGCGGCGGCTTTCCGAAGCGCGGTTCAAATGAAGCTGTGGATGGAAATAACCTTGCCCAGGATGTGCATGTCGTCGTCGCCGCCAAGCGGCACCAGGGCGTCCTGGAGGTCTTTCTCGCTGAGCTGGGCTGACGGCACCGGAAGGGCCAGCCGAATATGCGTGTCGTCGCATCCAATCACGCGACGCAGCGTCCGTTCGCATTTCCTCTTGCCCGCCGCGAAGCGCTGAAGGACGACGTACGAGCCGCGTGGCAGTGTGTGCAACGACCCCCTGACATCCAGCGTGACGACAACCGCATTCTCCGGCACCTCGGCTCCGCCGGTGCGGTCAGCCATGACAAAGGCGTGCTGGAACTTCGCCGGATAGCGCACATCGGGGGGCAACAGATGTTCGGATCGCGTCAGATGGTTGGACGGCGCCGTCGGCGACACCCATTCTCCGGCACACAAATGATGCTCGGGCGACATCCAGGACACCGTATCGGTGTCGACCTCGGCCATCGGCCGGGAACCGAACAGCAGATATTCCACCGGAACGTCAAGCAGCTTGGCGTAATGGTGCGCCGTTTTAACATCGACCTTGCGCTGATTGCATTCATGCAGCGAGAAGGTCGACTGCACCAGCTTGTACTTCTTCACAAACGCCGACTGACTGTAAAAGCCCCGGTCCATGCGGGTTTTGCGCAGCCGCCCCCCAACAGTGTCATCAATGGGGCAATTATCGTTCTGCGAGCCCAGCTCTGCGTCGAGCTTCAACTGCTGCGACATATTTCGATGCTTTCCGTGTGCCTCAATTCATGCCCCGGGTCGGACCTCATCCGCGAACACGCCGCATTCGCCCCGAAGTGGACACAATTTACACCAAATATTGCAAAATGCAATCAACTTGCGGTTTCATTTGCGAGCCGTCAGGCGCGAATGAAAACACGCCACCGGTGACAATGCCGAAGCCTACGCGGCGTCCACCCAGTCCCTGATATAGCCGTGGTGCTCGCTCCAGTCGTCCCAGGAGCACTGCGCCCATGCGAGCACCATCTCCGCATGCCGCTCGGTCCCGACGAACGGCGCAACATCCGCGATCGTCATCGCAAAGCGCTCGGGTCTTTCCAGGAGGTGCAATGTCGCTTTTCTCGTTCCCAGGCGAAGCATGACATTGTTCATTTCCTTAGGAGGCTTTGGCGAACCCAGATGGATCATCAATCGCGCCAGATGCAGCCCGACCGACTGGATCGCCTGCCGCGAGCCGTTACCTGGATGCTGTACGGCATAGGTATCGACGCTGAGACGATGCGTCGGCATCAGCGCTTCGATGCTGTACTCAGCCGCCAGAAGGTCTCCGAACCGGCGCCAGCAGGCCGCAGACGACGTCATGTAGCGGTGGGTCGGCCCTTCCTCGGCGTCAAGCACCGCCCCACAGCCCGGACAGGTTTCGGTCGAACCGGTCATCGCGTAACACAGCCATTTCTCTCAGTTGCACACTCGATCCGCTATTTCGGAAGTCGCTGCCGGGAAACAAGGCCCCGCGTCCAATTTCCAGCAACACGGCGGCAGCAAGCCGCCGGCCCCCTGTCTCGCCTCACAGGAAGGTCGATACGGATGGCGGCCCGGATCAGAGGACCCGCGCAGTGATCACACCCGATCGCGTCTCCAGAGTACAGCGGTCCCGGCGTCCGGCCCCTCTCCGAATTGAACTTCGATAACCGCCTGGTCGCTGCCGATCGATTGAACCACCAGATCTACGTGATGATCGAAGCAATACTCCAATCTGAAAAGAACGCTGTCAGCGTGAACGCGGACAAGAATTGGGTTCAGGTCTTTAAACTCTTCCGGCACCGGATCCAGGTGCACGCCTAAAAATTCGGGTGGATCCTTGATCCTCAGAACCACTTTCTCGGCATCCGAATAGAGGCGCTCCAGCCGCGGTTTGTCGAGAGCCCGCGCGGCCTTGACCGCCCGTGACCCATTCTCGCAGGTGACCCCCAAAAGGCATTGCTCGAGGAACAAAAGGAACGTTG
>JAJFHL010000214.1 GCA_021775615.1 Hyphomicrobiales bacterium | reverse complement strand
TTGGCGGCGGCGGGGTCCGGGTCGGCGATGGCCTGGGCGATGCGCCAGGGCGAAGTGTCACCGCCCGCCGGCACCACCGAGGCCCGCGCATCGTCGCCCGTGTAGAGCGGCTGTATCTTGACGCCGTCATAGGTCGGCGATACCAGGCGCTTGTCGAAATCGGCGCCTTTCAGGGTTTCATCGACCAGCGCCAGCCATTCGGTGCGGCTGCGGGTCGGGAATTCACTGGCGAGAGTAAGTTCGCTCATTTGTCCGGACGGGTATTTGTTGCGCTGCAACAAGAACTATAGCCGATCCGGTGAGCCTCGCAAAATGCGATGTTCGTTTAATGCGGATTTGGTGCAGGCGATCCGCTGCAAACCCAAACCGCAGCGCATGTCCCGCACCTGATGCGGGACCCAGGGGCGGTTTGCGCTATCGTGCCCGACCGCCCTGGACCCCGCATCAGGTGCGGGGTGTATTCAACAGCCAATCCGGTGTCTTCCCCCGACTTGATCGGGGGAGCCGGTATCCGCCGGGCCCTCGGCTTGGGGCACCGCCGAAGAGACAAGGATCCCCTGAGGTTACTGGATTGCCCGGTCAAGCCGGGCAAAGACAACACTTTGAGACAAAAGTGAAGGGCGCAGCCATCACAGCCGCGCCCCTGAAACTCTGCGTCGTCCGAAGCCCGCTCAGTAGGTCATCACCGGTTTCAGCTTCTTGGCCTGATCGACCCATTTGACCACCGACTTTTCGCCCGGCACCAGACGCACCAGCTTTTTGCGGCCGGAATTGGCTTCGGCCATGGCCTTCTGCAGGTTGGCGGGCTTGCGGTTGCGCAGTTCCTTGACCGTGTCGACGCCGGCGGCCTCGAGCAGTTCGGAATATTCCTCGCCGACGCCCTTGATGCGCATCAGGTCGGCCATATTGGTCCATTTGAGGATCTTGCCCTCATCGATGCCGGTCTCGGCGGCAACGGTCTTGCGGCCCTTCTTGTTGGCGGCCCGCCCGAGCAGTGCATCGGTGGTATGAATGCCGGCCTTTTTCAGCTTCTTGGTGAAGGAAGGCCCGATGCCCTCGATCTCGATGATGGAGTAACCCATGAAAGATGTCCCTTCGAACATTGAGTGGAAGATGAAGTGATGGTGGGTGCGCAACGCGACTGACGGGCCCGGATCGGATGTGACTGATCAGACGTAGGGGCCAAGACCTGGAATTGTGCTGACGACTTTTTTGACGAGCGGCTCGCCGGCCTGCTCTTTTGCGTGTTCGAAGAGCTGTTCGCCGACCGTCTTGATCTGGTCCGTGGAAAGCCCGGTCTGCGTGAGCTTGCCGAAGGCCGCCATGGCGCCGCCGCCCAGGGCTCCGCCGAGCGCGCCCAGGAGACCGCCGCCGCCACCGCCGCCATGGGCATCGGCCAGCGCGTCGGCGCCGGGCAGGGCCTGCATGAGTTCGGGGACCGCGGACTGGTCGCCGTCGGAGCGGACCAGGGACAACATGATGCCGACCGCCTTCTCGGCAACATCGGCTTCGATGCCGACCTTGTCGGCAATGGAGGCAATCAGTTTTTCCATGAAATGTGGTCTGCGGCGCGGGTTCAGGCTACGAAGTGGGATAATGTGTCTGCCCCACACATAGGCGGCCCGAGATGTGTTTGCAACACAAAGCAATTTCTCGCTAGATTGCGCGCGGATTCGATGCGGGCGGCGCGCATGTGCGCACGCCCCGTCTCAGGAGAACACCCATGAGTTCAGACGGCACGGTTTTCATCGGCAAGAGCGTCAAGCGCGAGGCGCTTAATCTGAAGCTGGCCAACCGGCACGGGCTTGTCACCGGTGCCACCGGCACCGGCAAGACGGTGACCCTGCAGATCCTCGCGGAGGGCTTTTCCTCGCAGGGGGTGCCGGTCTTCGCCGCCGATGTGAAGGGCGACCTGTCGGGCATCTCGGTCGAGGGCGAGCCGAAGGATTTCCTGCTCGAGCGTGCGGCGAAAATCGACTTCGAGGACTACGGTTTCGAAGACTTCCCGGTCATCTTCTGGGACCTGTTCGGCAAGCAGGGCCACCCGATCCGCACCACCATCTCCGAGATGGGTCCGCTCCTGATCTCTCGCCTGTTGAACCTCACAGAGGCCCAGGAAGGCGCCCTCAACATCGCCTTCAAGATCGCCGACGAGGAGGGGCTCGCGGTACTCGACTTGAAGGATCTGCGGGCATTGCTGCAGGATATCGGCGAGCGGGCGCGTGAGATCCGAACCGAATACGGCTCGGTCTCGAAGCAGTCTATCGGCGCCATCATGCGGCGGCTCCTGGTGCTGGAGCAGCAGGGGGCCGAAGCGTTCTTCGGCGAGCCGGCCCTCGACATCAAGGACCTGATGCGCACCACCCGCGACGGGCGCGGCCATATCAACGTCCTCGCCGCAGACGAACTGATGCAGTCGCCTCAGCTCTACGCCACCTTCCTGCTCTGGCTCTTGTCGGAGCTGTTCGAAGAGCTTCCCGAAGTGGGAGATCCGGACAAGCCGAAGCTCGTCTTCTTCTTCGACGAGGCGCATCTCCTGTTCGACGAGGCGCCCAAGGCGCTGGTGCAGAAGGTCGAGCAGGTGGTCCGCCTGATCCGTTCCAAGGGGGTTGGCGTCTACTTCGTCACCCAGAACCCGCTCGATGTGCCCGACGAGGTGCTCGGTCAGCTCGGCAACCGTATCCAGCATGCCCTGCGCGCCTTCACCCCGCGCGACCAGAAGGCGGTGCGCGCGGCCGCCGAAACCTTCCGGCAGAACCCGGACTTCGACTGCGAAGAGGCGATCACCCAACTCGGTGTCGGCGAGGCTCTGGTCTCGACGCTGGAGAAAAAAGGCGTGCCGACCATGGTTCAACGCACCCTGATCCGCCCGCCTTCGTCGCGCATGGGGCCGGTCGACGCGAAGGAACGCAAGCGCACGGTGCAGAACAGCCCGGTCTTCGGTCTCTACGACGAGGCGGTCGACCGCGAGTCCGCCTATGAGATCCTGGCCCGCCGCGCCAAGGCCCGTGCCGAGGCGGAAGAACGCGCCCGCATCGAAGAAGAGCGCGCCAAGGAAGAGGCGGCGCGCGAGAAGGAGCGTAACCGCTCGACGCGCAGCTCGAGGGGCCGGCAAAGCGCCACCGAACGCTTTATCAAGAACCTCGCCGGCACGGTCGGCCGCCAGGTGGGGACAGCCCTGGTGCGCGGCATTCTCGGCAGTTTGCGAAGATAAAGAGCGGTGGCCGGGGAAGCCAAGTCCGAGACCGTCACGATCGAGGCCGGGGGCGCCGCGCTCTCCGGCACCCTCTTCAGACCGCAAGGCCCGCCGCGCTCCGCCATCGTGTTGCACGGCGCGACAGGCGTCGCCCATGGCTATTACCGGCACTTCGCCATGTGGGCCGCAGGTCGCGGCCATATGTGCCTCACATACGACTATCGCGACTTCGGCGCCTCGTCCTCGGGCCATCCGCGCCACTCTGCCGCGACCATGGCGGACTGGGGCATCGCCGATCAATCAGCGGCGCTTGCCTTCATATTGGCCGAAGCGGGGACGGCGCCCATCCGTGTGATCGGGCATTCGCTCGGCGGCTTCATGATCCCGTTTCACGAAGGGAGCCGCGCCATCAGCCACATCACCACGATCGCCAGCGGGCCTGCATACTGGCGCGAGCACCCGCTCCATTACATGCCTGCGGTGATCGGCTTCTGGTTCGCCATCGGACCTCTGGCGGCCGCGCTTGCGGGCTATCTGCCGGGCCGGCTCATGGGGCTCGGCGCGGACCTGCCGGCGGGCGTCTACTGGCAGTGGCGGCGCTGGTGCGTGTCAGCTGATTTCTACAGGCCGGACATCGGATCCGTCCTGCCGCAGGCCGACTTTCACCGCTATACCGGACCGGTGCGGATCCTCGCGATTGAGGACGACGTCATGATCCCACCAGTCACGGTTGGGCGGCTCGCGCCATTTTATCCCGCGGCCGTGGTCGAACGTGTAACCCTGGCGCCCAGGGATTTCGGGCTTCGCCGCGTCGGACATCTCGGCGCATTCGCCCGGCGGAACGCGGCGCTGTGGGAGACGATCCTGGCGGACTGAAAGCCGCCGCGACAGGGGAGGTGATCAATGCGCACGGTCGATGTTCAGACGTTGAGCGCGCTGAAATGCACATTTTGTCTTCACCGTGACGAAGAGCACAACATCACCGTTCTGGTGGCATCGTTCGCCGGCGACTACGCGGTGGGTTCGAAAGGCAATGGCGATGGTGTTTTCATCGCAGCCGAAACCATGCGCGGTCTCGTCGCCTACGACCCTTCCGCCGTCATCCTCGATTTTCGCGAGATGCGCTATTCCTGGGGCAACACGCTTCTGTCCGTCTTCCAGGCGGTCGCCCGGTATATGGACGAGCCCGGCGAACCCCCGTACCCGGTGTTCGCCGTAACATCGGAACTCTGCCGCGGCGCGCTCCTGGGCTTGATGGGCGGAGAGGGACCCTGGCACTTCGAAGATATGGATGCTGCCCTCAATGCGGCGGTCGGAGCCGGTGCCGCATGGCTCGATGCCTGATTTTCAGCGCTTTTTTGAGTTCTCGTCACATTTTTTCACCGTTACGGAATAACCCGCCGGCCAAAGCGTTGTCGCGGCATGACACTTGTGTGACATGCAGCCGGGAGAATGCCGTGACGAACGCGATCATTGCTTACGAGCCTACGCCAATTGCTCTTGCTGCCCTGACGAGACTGGAGGTGGTGAAATCGACGATGCGCGCGATGATGCGTGATTTCGTGGTGCCTTACGTGCTTCCGACCATAGCGGCGGTGGCTTGCGTATGGTGTCTGTGGACACTGCCGGAGGGTCTTGCCCCGAGCGGCCGGCTGGCCCTGACCGTCATCGCGCTGGCGATCGTTGGCTGGACCATGACCCGCATTCCGGATTCGGTTGTTGCCATCTCCGGCGCCGTGGCCCTGGTGCTGACCGGCGTTCTTTCCAGCGACCAGCTCTATGCGGCGCTCGGCAGCGAGATCGTCTGGCTGCTGGTCGCGGCGTTCATCATTGCGGCGGTGCTGAATGCGAGCGGCCTGATGGAACGTTTCGCGGTTGCCGCTGTGCGGCCGTTCGCGACGATTGCCGGCCTGTTCCACGCCCTGGCGCTGGTGATCGCATTGACCGCTTTTGTCATTCCCTCGACGTCCGGCCGCGCCGCCATGCTGCTGCCCGTCTTCATCGCGCTTGCAGATGTCATGCCCGACCGCAAGGCGGTGCGGGCGCTTGCATTGCTGTTTCCGACCGTCATTCTCCTCACCGCCGGCGGTTCGCTGATCGGAGCGGGCGCCCATTTCGTGGCGGTCGACGCGATCCGGCGCGCCGGCGGCCCGGCCATCAGTTATCTCGACTGGATCGCGTTCGGCCTGCCGGTCGTCCTGCTGGCCAGCCACATGGCGGTCGCCCTGATCCTGTGGCTTTTCATGCCTGCTAAAACGCGGGCGGCACCGATCGCCCGTCCCGTTCCGCCGCGCGGGCCGATGACCGGAAAGCACAAGGCGGTTTTATGCGCGCTGACGGTCATCGTCGCCCTGTGGCTGACCGCGCCTCTGCATGGCGTCGACATTGCACTGGTGTCGATCGCCGGCGCCGGATTGCTGCTGACCCCGGCGTTTACCGACAACAAGCCCAGGGACATCTTCCGTCACGTCGAGGTCGAACTGATTGTGTTTCTTGCTGCGACCATCGTTATCGCCGAGGCAATGATCGTTTCCGGCGCCAGCACCTGGCTGGCCGACAAGGCAATCGGACTTCTGCCATCCGACCTCACCGGGTCGCTTCCGGTGGTTGTCGGCTTCGTGACCCTGGTCGCCGTGTTGTCGCATCTTGCGATCACGTCGCGCACCGCGCGCGCCGCGGTTCTCATTCCCGCCTTTGCGTTGCCGGTCGCCGCATTCGGGCACGATGTCACGCTGATCGTTATGGCCACCGTGATCGGCACCGGGTTCTGTCAGACCATGATGGCGAGCGCCAAACCGGTGGC
>JAJFHL010000213.1 GCA_021775615.1 Hyphomicrobiales bacterium | reverse complement strand
CTCGGCGACGAAGGCGGTGCGGATCTTGCGGCCCGCCTCCGTGCGCACCGGAATGATCTGGAGGTTGGGGTCGGTTGACGACAGCCGCCCGGTGGAGGTGGACGCGAGCGCATAGGAGGTGTGCACCCGTCCCGTCGTCGGATTGATGAATTCGGGCAGCGCGTCCGTATAGGTCGATTTGAGCTTTGCCATCTGGCGCCAGTCGAGCACCCTAGCGGGCAGCTCGTGGCCCTCCGCCGAGAGCCCTTCGAGCACATCCGCGCCGGTGCCCCAGGCGCCGGTCTTGGTCTTCTTGCCGCCTGAGAGCGACATCTTGTCGAAGAGAATTTCGCCGAGTTGCTTAGGCGAGCCGATGTTGAAAGCCTCGCCGGCAAGCTCGTGGATTTCCGCCTCGAGCCGCGCCATGGCCTGGGCGAAATCGCCCGACAGCCGCGACAGCACCTGCCGGTCCACCACGATGCCTTCGCGCTCCATGCGCGCCAGCACCGGCACCATGGGCCGCTCGAGCCGCTCATAGACGGTGGTCATGCCGTCGGCGACGAGGCGGGGTTTCAGGATCTTCCATAGGCGCAGGGTCACATCGGCGTCTTCCGCCGCATAGGCCGTCGCCTTGTCGACCGGCACGTAGTCGAAGGTCACCTGGGCCTTGCCGGTGCCCGCCACCTCCTTGAAGGGGATCGGCGTGTGGCCGAGATGGCGTTTCGACAGTTCGTCCATGCCATGGCCGCCAAGCCCGGTGTCGAGGGCATAGGAGAGCAGCATGGTGTCGTCATAGGGCGCCACCTCGATGCCGTGATGGGCGAGGACCAGCCAGTCATACTTAAGGTTCTGCGCCACCTTGAGGACGCCCGGGTCCTCCAGGAGCGGCTTCAGCGCGGCGACGGCGTCCTTGGTGGGGATCTGGTCGATCACGTCGCCGTCGAAGGCCAGCCCCTCGGCCGCCTTGTGGGTCAGCGGAATGTAACAGGCGGCCCCCGGCTCGACCGAGAGCGAGACGCCGACCAGTTCCGCCTGCATGGCGTCGAGCGAGGTGGTTTCGGTGTCGACCGCGACGACGCCCTTCTCGTGCGCCGCCGCGATCCAGCGCTCCAGCGCCGCCATATCCGTGACCATCTCGTATTTCGAGCTGTCGAGCTTGATCCCGGCGATCTCGGCGGCGATCTCTGTCGCCAGCGCCGCCGGGTTCCAGTCGCCGGTCCTGGCCTCGCCGGCCGCCGCGGCGGTCGTCGCCACCGGCGCCTCCCAGCCTTTCACCTCCACCGCGATCGGCTCGATCTCGTCCGCGTCCGCGTCCATCGCGTCGGCCAGCCGCTTCGTCAGGGTGGTGAACTCCAGCGCCTTGCAGAACCCGATCAGCTGTTTCGCCTCCGGCGCCGCCACGGCGAAATCGGTGAGCGGCTCGGAGACGGCCACCTTGCGGTCGAGCCGCACCAGGTCGCGCGACACCCGCGCCTGGTCGGCGAACTCGATGAGGTTCTCGCGCCGCTTGGTCTGCTTGATCTCGCCCGCGCGCTCGAGCAGCGTGTCGAGGTCGCCATATTCGGTGATCAGCTGCGCCCCGGTCTTCACCCCGATGCCGGGGACGCCGGGCACGTTGTCCACCGAATCGCCGGCCAGCGCCTGCACCTCCACCACCTTGTCCGGCCCGACGCCGAACTTCTCGTGCACTTCCGGCTCGCGGATCGCCCGGTCCTTCATGGTGTCGTACATGAGGATGTTGGGGCCGACCATCTGCATCAGGTCCTTGTCGGACGAGATGATGGTGACGTCGGCGCCGGCGGCGGCGGCCTGTTCCGCATAGGTCGCGATCAGGTCGTCCGCCTCGAAGCCCTCCATCTCGACACAGGCGAGGTTGAAGGCCCGCGTCGCCTGGCGGATCAGCCCGAACTGCGGCACCAGGTCCTCCGGCGCCGGCGGCCGATGCGCCTTGTAGTCGGGATAGATGTCGTTGCGGAACGAGCGCCCGGAATGATCGAAGATGACGGCCAGATGCGTCGGCACGGTGCCCTCGATGGGTTCGCGCAACAGCTTGTTGAGCATGTTGCAAAAGCCCGAAACGGCCCCCACCGGCAACCCGTCCGACTTGCGCGTCAAAGGCGGCAGCGCATGATAGGCCCGGAAAATATAGCCCGAACCGTCGATGAGATAGACATGGTCGCCAGGTTGAAGCGCGGTCATGGGCGGGGCCTCGGGGTGTGGGGTGAACGGTACAACGTCAGACGAGGCCCGTTTTAGACGAAACCGCGGATCATTTGAACGGTTGATGCGTTGGGAGGTGACAGGGGCTGTCAGGAGGGATGGCCGACACTTGCCGTGCGCCCGCAGCCCCACCGACCAAAGGGAGGCACGCGCGACCGCGCGTCGCCCGGCCAGGGCGCTCCCGCGAAGGCCCGCGCGTTAGCGCGGAATAGCCGCGAGCGAAACAAGAGAAAAACCAACAGTTGCCCCCACCCCGCGCTTAAACTATATCAAGGCCCACTCAGCACCCGTAGCTCAGCTGGATAGAGCGCTGCCCTCCGAAGGCAGAGGTCGCAGGTTCGAATCCTGCCGGGTGCGCCACCTCCCTACGGTCTATTCTAGCAGTTCAAGCCACTGATCTGTTTCTCACTTCATTGAACGGGCAACAAGCTCATTCACACAGGCTGTTCTGCTTCGACGGCATTTTGCGATGCTCTACAAGGCACCAGATGTGCAGCCGTCTCTCGGGCAGGTCACCCCCATGACCATTTCATGCAGATCAAACAATGGAAATGTCA
The DNA here is from genome assembly GCA_021775615.1 of Hyphomicrobiales bacterium. Classification (GTDB taxonomy): domain Bacteria; phylum Pseudomonadota; class Alphaproteobacteria; order Rhizobiales; family JAJFHB01; genus JAJFHM01. The sequence goes on along the minus strand of JAJFHL010000213.1, from coordinate 685 downwards.
CGTTGCCTTTCCCATCAAACATCCGTCCGCCGTTTGGTCTCCATTAAGGACAAGTTGCACCTATCCGGCGAACAAAGCATTATAGCTAAAATAGCTCTTTTGGATCGAATCTGAATGAAATCAATGTCAGCACGCGAGGCGAAGAATCGCTTCGGGTACCTCATCGATACAGCGCGTCAGGAACCCGTATCCATCGAGAAACATGGTCGGCCGGTCGTGATTGTGATTAGCATTGAGGACTACGAGCGTATGTCCGCGACGCAGACCATTAAGAAAAACGGTGATGGTCGCGATGGGAATTGAACCTGTGTTCTCTGTCGTTGACGTATTCGCGGGCCCGGGCGGGCTCGGAGAAGGCTTTGCTTCGCTCGAAGGCGGCAAAGGCTCGCCACGATTCAGAAGCGCTGCCTCCATCGAGCAGGAAGGTTACTCATTTAGAACACTGCACCTTCGGCACTTTCTCAGAAGCTTCTCGAATGGTGAGTTCCCGGAGGATTACTACCGGTATCTGCGTGGTGGTATCACTCTTCAGGAACTGTATGACCGATACCCGGACAACAGATCCCATGCCGACCAGACAGCGCTACGGATTTCCCTCGGCCCGGAAAACCATCACACCGTCAGAGGCCTGATCGCTGATCGCCTTAAGGGTGAAACCAGATGGGCGTTCGTCGGCGGCCCGCCC
>JAJFHL010000212.1 GCA_021775615.1 Hyphomicrobiales bacterium | reverse complement strand
GGGCTTATGACCCCTGGAACCTGGGAGGCGCCGTCGAGACTTCCTTGGAGCCGCCACCGGTCACTTCCATCACCGCCAGACCACGGTCGTTGAGGCCGTTTGCGCGGAAGCGGAAGAGGCCGTCAACGCCGGCAAAGCCTTCGGGGTTGGTCAGGTTCGTGGGCGTGAAGCGCTGGCCCTGCGGCAGGCGCGCCAGGGCGATGGCAAGGCTCACCGAATCATAGGCAAGGCTCGAGAGCCGCGGCGGCTCGCGGCCATAAGCGTTGCGGAAGCGCACCGCGAAGGCGGCTTTCGCCGACGGTGGCGGGCCGGCATACCAGCCCCCGACGATGGTCTGGATCGAATTCACACCGGTTTCGTCCCACAGCCCGGTGCCGAGCATCTTGACCGTGGTGTTGGTAACGCCTTCCTGGGCGAGCACCGAATCGATGCTGCGCAGGAGATTGCCGCCTTCGGCGATGAGCAGTGCCTGCACTTTTTTCGACGTGTCGAGCACCGTCTTGGCAATCGCCTTGGTCGGGGCCTGCAATGCCTGCTCGTTGCGCGCATAGCGCTGGATGGCGACAACCTTGGCACGGCGCTCTTTCGCGGCTGCAACCAGGGCCTTTTCGATCACTGCCCCATAGGGTGATTTGGGCACCAGGGCTGCAAAGTTCCGCCGGCCCGACGACACCGCGAAGTCCACCACCCGCTCGACTTCATGCTCGGGCAGGAAGCTCAGGAGGTAGATGCCCTGGGTCGCGACGTTCTTGTCGGTGGAAAAGGCGATCACCGGCACGTTCGCCGCCTGGGCGACAGGTGCAACCGCCTTGACCGAACTGGAAAACAGCGGGCCGATGATCAGCTCGGCGCCTTCCTGGATGGCGGCCTGGGCCGCCGCCTGGGCGCCGGCGGGGGTGCCGAGCGTGTCCTTGGTGGTCAGCACGATGCCCGCCTGTCCGGCTTCGAAAACCGCCAGTTCGCCGGCTTCCTTCAGTGCGCGCGCAATATCCGCCGCACCGCCATTCGCCGTCAACGGCACCAGCAGTGCGATTTTTGTGCCGCCTGGTCCGACGTTGGTGATGTCCGGCGTGGAGATTGTGTTGTTGTTTGCATCGCCTTCGAACCAGTCGTCGAACCCGCCACCACAGGCGGCGAGGCCAAAGCCCAGCAGGACGAAGAGCGCGGCCGAACGTATCCGGTTCGCCCGGATCATTCGGGTTAAGCCGCGTGAGATGACGTGCGCAACGTTCACGGTCAGGCCTCAATCGTTCCATTTCGAGAGGGTCGGACACACTTCCCGATGCGCCCGTCTGCTTCCGCCAAACAGTCCCTGCGTGTTAAGGTAAACAATCTTGTGACGGTTGTAAAAACCATTAGCAATTCTGGTTAACCCCGGGGCGCATGTCCTGATGGCCCGCGCGTTCTCGCGCGATGCCTCAAACGAACCGATAATCTATGACCGTCAATCCGACTGATTCCCACAAATTTGTCATTCACGGCCACGTATTTTCCGCCGAAAGCCTGGCGCCTGGCCTCTATGTCACGTCGACTCCCATCGGCAATCTTGCCGACATCACCATACGTGCGCTTCAGGTTCTCGGTTCAGCCGACCTGATCCTCTGCGAGGACACCCGGGTTACAGCCAAACTGACCCGGAATTATGGCATTGAAACGCCGCTTCGGCCCTATCACGACCACAATGCCGAAAAGGTCAGGCCGGAGGTTCTCGGCAAACTGTCTGCCGGTGCATCGATTGCACTGGTCAGCGATGCCGGGACGCCGTTGATCTCGGATCCCGGGTTCAAGCTGGTCCGCGACGCGGTTGCCGGTGGTCTCAACGTGACCGCGATCCCCGGCGCGTCGGCGCCGCTCGCCGCACTGGCGCTGGGCGGCCTGCCCAGCGACAGGGTTCTGTTCGCCGGTTTCCCACCGGCCAAAAAGGGCCAGCGCACGACGTTCTTCACAGGTTTGCGCGATGCCGCGGCAACCCTGGTGTTCTTCGTTTCGGCGCGCAAGCTGGAGGGCGTCCTCACCGACATCGAGGCCTGCCTCGGAGATCGGCCGGCCGTCATCGCGCGCGAACTGACCAAAATGTTCGAGGAGGTTCTGCGCGGCAGCGCCAGTCAACTGCGCGCGGAAATCGCATCGCGAGCCTCGCTTAAAGGTGAGGTGACGTTGCTGGTGGCCGGCCGCGACGAGACCGCGGCCCCCGGGCCGGAGCAACTCGACACGGAGATTGCCGCGGCGCTGGCAACCGCCTCGGTCCGCGATGTGGCCTCCGACCTGTCCGTGGCACATGGGCTGCCGCGCCGCCAGGTCTATCTGCGCGCCCTCGAGATCGCCAAAGGCGCCAATGTTGTAAGCAACAGCGGCGAGGGCGCCGGGGAGGAGGAGTGAACGATGCGCGGGCGGCGCGGCACCGACGAGCGGCGGAGATCGCAGAAACTGGGCCGCTGGGCGGAGTTTCTTGCCGCCGTGGTGCTGGTGATGAAGGGCCATCGCATTGTCGCCCGGCGCTACAAGGCACCGGTCGGCGAAATCGATCTGATCGCCAAGCGCTTTCGCACCTATGTTTTTGTCGAGGTCAAGGCCCGCGGCACCCTGGACGCGGCGGCCCAGTCGATCACCCAGGATCAGCGCGCCCGCATCGTGCGCGCGGCGCAACACTGGATTGCGCAGAACCCGGTGGCGGCCGAGGCCGACATGCGCTTCGATGCGATCCTTGTCGGACGCCGGTTTTCGGTCCGACATCTCAAGGATGCCTTTCAGGCATAGGGTGTGGTAAGCCGGGTCAAATCAATCCTCCCCTCTCAATCCGAGGACAATCCGCACATGAGCTTACGCGTTGCCGTACAGATGGACCCGATCGATGCGATCGACATTCAGGGCGATTCCTCATTCGCGCTGCTGCTCGAGGCGCAGGCCCGCAGGCATGACATTTTCTATTACCTGCCGCAGGCGCTCAGCCTGCGTGACGGCGAACTCTACGCCTATGGCGCGGGCCTGAAACTGCGCGACGAAGCGGGCAATTTTTTCGAGCTTTCCGACCAGCGCCGCGAAAACCTGAGCGATCTGGACGTGATCCTCATGCGCCAGGATCCGCCCTTCGACATGAGCTACATCACCGCCACCCATATGCTGGAGCATGTCCATCCCGGCACATTGGTGGTCAACGATCCGATGCATGTGCGCAACGCGCCGGAAAAGCTTTTCGTCATCGAGTTCTCCGACTTCATGCCGCCGACGCTGATCACCCGCGACGCCGCCGAGACCCGTGCCTTCCGCGATGAGCACGGCGACATCATCGTCAAACCGCTCTACGGCAATGGTGGCGCCGGCGTGTTCCGCCTGTCCCATGGCGACGAAAACCTCGCCTCGCTGGTGGAACTCTTCGAGATGAACTTCCGCGAGCCCTATATCGTCCAGCAGTATCTTCCCGACGTCCGTAAGGGCGACAAGCGCATCATCCTTGTGGATGGAGAGGTGGCAGGCATCATCAACCGGGTGCCGGCAGCCGGCGAAAGCCGCTCGAACATGCATGTCGGCGGGCGCCCCGAGCCTATCGAGATGACCAAACGCGACCACGAGATCTGCGAAGCCATCGGCCCCGCCCTGAAGGAACGCGGCCTGATCTTCGTCGGCATCGACGTGATCGGCGACTGGATGACCGAAATCAACGTCACGTCCCCCACCGGCATTCGCGAAGTCAAACGCTTCGGCGGCAATGATATCGCGGTGATGATATGGGATGCCATAGAGGCACGGCGTTAGGCGGGGCAGGCTCACCCAGATCAGGTGCTAAGTAGCTCTAACGAACACCGCTGGGTGGCGGTGCCCGTTTGAGGCCCGACAGGGCGTTGAGCGTAATGGCAGAGAGCAGGATTGCGCCGCCGATCCAGGTCAGGAGGCCCGCCGTTTCGTCCAGGAAGACGAACACCCAGAAGGGCCCGAGCAGCACTTCGGTCATGGCAAGCAGAGCCAGCTCCGCCGCCGGCACCACCCGCGAGCCGACGATGAAGATCGACATGCCGCCGCCGAGCACCACAACGCCAAGTGCCAGCGAGATGAGGCCGTCATTCATCGACACGGAGAAGCCATCGCCGTTGGCAAGACAGACCGCGCCGGTGATGAGCGTTGTGAAGAGCGCGCCGTAGAACAGCACCGGCATCATGTCGTTGGCCCGGCCCCAGCGCAGCGCCAGAGCGAAAAACGCAAATCCGAGCGCCGACATGACCGCCGCCGCATTGCCTCCAAGCTGGCCTGCCGAAACGGCGTCGGCCACCATGATGCCGATGCCGCAGATGGCGACCGCAATGGCCGCCCAGGTGGCCGGCCGCACCCGTTCCTTAAGGATCAGCCAGCCCAGAAGGGCGGCGAAGAACGGGGCGGAGGCGAACAGGAACATGGCATTGGCGACGGTGGTGTTGCGGATCGCCAGCACGGAGCCGACGAAGGCCGCCACCAGGGCGATGCCTCCCACGACAGCCGCCATGCCGGATCTGGCAAACACGCCGAGCGGCTGTCCGGAGCTTCGGTAGGTCAGGAACACAAGCAAAAAGGCCACAAGCCCCAAGGAGCGGTAGAACAGGATCTGCCAGGCGGTCGCCGTTTCGATGAGCCGGATGCCGATGCCCGTCGTCGACCACATGGCGCCAGCCACCAGCACCAGAACAAGGCCCCAGTGATAGCTCAACCGGTGTGTTTGGTGGTGAATGGAGGCTGTCATCGGCTCGGCGAAGCCCGTTCGATACGAAGCGAACACGGACTTAAGCGGACGCCGGGTTTGGATGCAACAGTTGTATCCATGCCGCCGCCTGCTCCGATGCTTGATGGCGCGGCGTTTGACACCACATTCATAAGCAATGCCACACCCGACAGCCACATCGACTGGAAAGCGCCTAAAGCGCGAAGGGGTGCCGGTGCCCGACGGTCGTACCAAGGTCAAACAGCAGCAGTACCGCTATTTCTTTGATGCGGTGCTTTGGTGGGACAAAGTCTGTACGGCAGTGGAAAACGGGTTCTGGCTGGTGCTTGCTCTTGTGAGGCTGACCGTGAGATGAAACGGCTCCTGCCGGGCCGGCGTCGCTGGCGCCGGCCCGGCAGTTTTCTGCAGAATTAAGCCGCTCCCTGCCCCTTTTCGGTGGCATTCACGAGGCAGGCCATATTGCCGTAGGGGTGCTTGTTCTCGTGCATCAGCTGGTGGGCGTGACCGATCTCGTCGAACGTAAAGGTTTCCGACAGGCACGGGTCCATCTTCTTGTCGAGGAGCAACTGGTTGACCGCCGCCGCCTGCTCGTCGTTGGACAGGTGTGAACCCTGGAAGCGCTTCTGCATCATCCAGTGGTACCGCAGGTCCATCGTCACGTTGTATCCGGTCGTACCGGCGCAGATGACGACCATACCGCCGGTATCGCAAACGAAATCCGAGGTGGCCAGAGTGGCTTCGCCCGGGTGCTCGAAAACGATCTTCGGGCTCTTGCGTTCGCCGACCGCTTCCCAGATCGCCTTGCCGAAGCCGCGCGCGCCCTTGATCCAGGCGCCCCATTCCTGGCTCGACGTGTCGGGCATCTGCCCCCAGTGGTCGAAATCGTTCCGGTTGATGACACCAACGGCGCCGTGATCGAGGCAAAACTGGCGCTTATCCTCGTTGGAAATCACCGCCACAGCCTTGCCGCCCTGGGCCTTGACGATCTGCAGCGCCAGCGATCCGAGGCCGCCGGCGGCGCCCCAGACCAGCACCACATCGCCCTCTTCGACCACATGCGGCGGCCAGCCCATCAGCATGCGATAGGCGGTCGAGGCGCACAGGAGATAGCAGGCGGACTGTTCCCAGGTCAGGTGCTTCGGACGCGGTTGGATCTGGTGTGACTGGGCCTTGGCGAACTGGCAGTAGGAGCCATAGTTGGTCTGATAGCCCCATATCCTGACCGTCGGGGCCAGCATCGGATCCTTGCCGGACAGCACCCACGGGTCGTCTGGCTCCCACCAGCCCGAATGGACAACCACTTCCTGGCCGATTTCAACATCGTCGACTTCGGAGCCCACCGCCCAGACGATGCCGGAACAGTCCGATCCGCCAGCATGGAAGTCTTCCGGTTCGCCCTTTTTCTGGCGGTCGGCGATGACATCGACCGGAAAGCCGAGCGCCGCCCACACATTGTTGTAGTTGATGCCGGTCGCCATGACATAGACCAGCACGTCTTTCGGCCCCATCTCCGGCACCGGGATGATCTCGCGCTGCCAGGCCTTCTCCGGCTCGCCGAAACGGTCCTGGCGCACCAGGAAGGCGTGCATTTTCTCTGGAACGACGCCAGGTTCCGGACGTTCGCCCAGGGCGACAATCTCCGGCCTGTCGCCGGATTGAGCTGAAGACATGCTGTTGTTCTCCCCAACAAGGTTGATGACGTGAAAGAATGAGTCGAGATGAGCCTCTGGCTCGTGAATCGAACGGGTTCCAGGTTATGCAAAGTGATTTTGAATTATTTGTCAAGCAAATATACAAATGCTATATTGACATCCGAATCGCCGCCCTGTCGGCGTCACGGCCCATAATTCCGGGATGACATTCATGTCCATCACCTACGAGCCTGTCGTCACCACCTCCATCGCCAAGCAGATTGCCGAGCAGATCCGCCAGTCGATACTGGATGGCCGGCTCAAGGCCGACGACCGCCTGCCGACGGAGCATGAGCTGGCGCAGCAATTCTCCGTGTCGCGCCCGACCATCCGCGAGGCCTTGAAGCGGCTCGCGGCACAGAACCTGATCCGTTCGCGGCGCGGCCCGACCGGCGGCACGTTCGTCAACCGGCCGAGCGAGGAAGAGGCCCGCACCAGCCTGACCACCGCGACAACGCTCCTGGTCTCCTTCGGCGAATTCGATCTGGCCCAGATCGTCGAAGCGCGCCATGAACTGGAGGTCATGTGCGGCAGGCTTGCTGCCGAACGGCGCGGCGACGAACACATCGCCGCCATGGCCAATGAGATCGAGATCCAAAGCGATGCGACGATCTCCGACGAAGATTTCTGCGCCTCCGACGTGCGGTTCCACCGCGCCCTTGTCGATGCCACCGGCAATCCGGTGTTGCAGTTTCTCATGTGCGCGGTGATTGAAGCGTTGCAGCCGGTTGAGAACATGGTGATCTTCCGCTACCGCGACCGGCAGAAGGTTGTGCGCCAGCACAAACGTATCTTGAAGGCCATCGCCGCCGGGGATCCGCAGAGAACAGAGCAGAAGATCACGAAACAGATGCATTACCTGCGGGCTCAGTTCGCCCTGGCGCAGGACGAATGGGAACGCCGTCAGGACGTGCGGGCCGACGACTTGCCGCAATAGACCGCTCCAGGATCGCCGCCATGGCACAGCCCTATCTGGACGATCTGACGGCGCTTCTTGCGCGGGTTCCGCAGGCCGGAGCGACTGCGCCGGAAATCGCCTGCAAGCATTTCTTCTCCGGCGCGGCCGCTTATGCCGATGGCGTCATCTTCATGACACTGACCCCGGCCGGACTTGCCCTCAAGCTGTGCGAGGCGGATTGCGCAGCGCTTCTGGAGCAGGGCGCCCGGCCGTTGCAGTACTTTCCCAATGCGCCGGTCAAGAAGGATTACGTGGTGCTTGCCGACGAAATGCGCGACGACCCGGCGGCGCTGGCGCCCTGGGTCTCCCGCAGCCTTCTCTTCACAACCTCTTAGCCATGTCACCGACTGCGCTTGGTCTGACCCGCGTTCTGCCATATATGTATGCGATTGGCGCCGCGGGTTAAGTGGTACGCCATTTCCGCGTTCCGAACAGCACGACAAGGCTGCCATGAGCACGACGCCGAAGATGACAGTGGTTGAAGGCGGGTTGACCGACGATGCGGCCGCGCCGCCGGACGCCGAGCCGGTCGACGAGCTGACCCTGTCGGTCACCGTGATCACGCCCTTCGGCGGCAGCTCCGACGAGGCCACCCGGCGTCACGTCTTCAACTATCACCGGGTCAAGCATATCGTCGAGAACGCCATCAAGGTGGTGCGTGAAGACGCCGCCGGCGAGCTCAGCCAGGTCCGCTACAAGGTCGGCATCTGTCTGGCGCGCTCCGGCAATATCTCGCTCAGGGCGCTGACCAAGCTTGCCCGCTCCAACATCGTGGTGGCGCTGTTGAGCGAACACAATGTCAACGTCATCTACGAGCTTGGCATCCGCAACCTGCACCGCCCCGAGACCATCATCCTGGTCAACCGCGCGCTGGCGCAGGAGGGCCGTGAGCCGATCCCGGTCTACTTGAAGGAAAGCGCCTACAATCTTTTCACGGACGTCTGCGACGAGGTGTGCCAGGCGGTCGACACGCACCAGCCGAACCTTGACTGGCAGGCGAACACGCTTGTCCCCGAGGTGAAGGCGGCGATCGACAGCGCCGACCGGGACCTGCGCGACACCCTCGAGCAGTCGTTCCAGGAACTGGTCGATAATCCGCCGCGCTGGCTTGAATCCATGAACGAGATGGCCCGCAACCGCCATCCCGAAGGCTTTCTTCAGGGCTGGTCGACCTATCTGCCGACCTCCATCGTGCGCATCAACTGGAAGCGCCGCTCGGATGATCTGTCCTACCGTCATGAAGACATGGACGGCGCTCCGGTTGTGGCCGACGCAAACTATCTGTTCCGACGCATCTTCCACATCGAGAACCTCAATCTCGGCCCGGACTACACCTCGGACATCACCTTCGACCGGCTCATGAACCGGATCCAGCCTTTCATCACGCCGCAGGACTACGAGGATTTCCTCAACGAGCAGATACAGTTGATGAACTGGATCGTCTTCGGCAACGGCCACGCAACTGCCTATGTGCCGCTTCGGTTCAAGGAAGACAGCCAGGAACCCGGCGCCAAGCTCCATCCCAACCAGGACATCCGCGGCAAGGTCTATCTGCCCTGCCTCACCGCCAAGAGCACGGTGGGCGACCCCGAACATCCGCACTCCACCTATCTCCTGATTTCCTTCGTCGAGCAGTTCTGGCCGACCGACCACCCGATGCACCCGAACAACCGGGACAAGTAGGCTGAGCCGCCTGCCATGGATGAACTGAACGCGGACTATATCGTCGTGGGCTCGGGCAGCGCCGGGGCCATTGTCGCCGCCCGGCTGTCGGAAGACCCTAACACGAAGGTGCTGCTGCTTGAGGCGGGTCCGGCGTCGCGCAGCCCGATGTTGAGCATCCCTGCCGCTGCGCGCTACGCCTTCAATGCGCGCCGATACAACTGGAGTTACGAGACCGAGCCCGAGCCCCATCTCGGCGGCCGGCGCATCGGCCAGCCGCGCGGCCGGGTGCTCGGCGGGTCGTCGGCGATCAACGGCATGGTCTATCTGCGCGGCAACCCGCTCGACTTCGAGGGCTGGGCCGAGGCCGGCGCCGCCGGCTGGTCCTATGCGGAGGTGCTGCCCTATTTCCAGCGGCTTGAGGGCTGGGTCGACCCGACCACCGAGTATCAGGGGCGCGGCGGCCCGGTCGGCGTTTCGACGCCGGAGCCGCTCAACGAGCTTGCGGCGGCCTTTCTCAAAGCCGGGGCGGAAGCCGGCTATCCGATGACGCCGGACATCAACGGCCGCCAGCAGGAGGGCTTCGGCCGCTTTCCGGTCAATGCGGCGGGCGGCTACCGCTGGAGCACCGAGCGCGCCTATCTGCGCCCCGCCGTGTCACGCCGGAACCTCGTCGTGCATGCCGACAGTACTGCCGACCGTATTGAGTTCGACGGCCGCCAGGCCGTTGCCGTGTCATACCGGCGCAAGGGCGGCCCGGCCCGAGCCACCGCGGCGCGCGAGATCATCGTCTGCAGCGGCGCCATCAACTCGCCGAAACTGTTGATGCTTTCCGGCATCGGCCCGGCGAAGCAACTGGCGGAACACGGCATTGCCGTGGCGCACGACCTGCCCGGCGTCGGCGAAAACCTGATGGACCACCAGTTGCTCTCGGTCCAGGTGGAGAGCCTCAAACCGGTGTCGCTCTATGCGCATGTCGGGCCGCTTGCCCAGGCCCGCGCGGCACTGCGCTGGCTGATCCGCAAGGACGGTATCCTGTCGCACAACCATTTCCAGTGCGGCGCCTTCATCCGCTCCGAGGCCGGGGTCAGGTTTCCCGACATCCAGCTCTACATGTTCCCGATCCTGGTCGAGGAGGGCAGCAAGGACTTCATGAAGATGCACGGCTTCGTCGTGCAGGTCTCGCCGCAGCGAACCCTGAGCCGCGGCTGGGTCCGGCTGCGCTCCGCCGAGCCCGACGACGCCCCGCGCATCCTCTTCAACGCCATGGGCCACGAGCGCGACTGGTTCGAGATGCGACAGTCTTTCCATCTGGCCCGCGAAGTGATCGCCCAGCCCGCCTTCGATCCCTATCGCGGCCGCGAGATCAATCCGGGCGCCAAT
>JAJFHL010000211.1 GCA_021775615.1 Hyphomicrobiales bacterium | reverse complement strand
CGGCTCCGCCAGCGCTGCGTCTTCACGGCCGCCGAACCGGCTCTTCAGTTCATCGAGAATCCCCACCGCGGGCCCCTTCGTGTCCCAGTTGCAATCAACTCCGGCCGATAGCATCGCCGAACCGGGGGCAAAGCGCAATTTTCTTGACGCTGACGCCGCAAAACGGGCACCTGCAGGCCATGCCGGAGAGTTCCTGGAAAATTCAGATTGGAGACCTCACGCTCGATGAGGCCGAACGCCTGTCGGATGCCATCGAAACCGTGGAAGACAGCGGCGTTCAGGCCGCCGCCATCGACATTGAGGACGAAAAGAAGGGCCTGTGGCGCCTCGAAGCCTATTGCCTGCCGCAGAGCGATCCTGCGTCCGTCGCCGAGGCAATAACCGGGCTGGCCAAGAGCTGCGGGCTGCATGACAGCAAACTGCGGACGATCGCGATTGAGGACGAGGACTGGGTCGCCAGGTCGCAGTCCGACCTCGCCCCGATCATCGCCGGACGCTTCTTCATTCATGGCAGCCACGACCGGCCCCGCCGGCCGGCCGGTGGCACTTCAGTGGAAATCGATGCCGCACAGGCCTTCGGCACCGGACACCATGCCACGACCCGGGGATGCCTGATCGCTCTGGACCGGATCTTGAAGCAGGCACGCCCGCAGTCGTTTCTCGATCTCGGCTGCGGTTCCGGGATACTGGCCATCGCTGCGGCGCGCAGCACCCGCCGACCCGTGGTCGCGGCTGATATCGATCCTGTGGCAGTGAGGATTGCCGCTGAAAACGCGACCGCCAACACGGTTGGCGGAGAGCTTTGCACTTTTGAGGCGGCGGGCACGAAGCATCGGGAGATCATGTCCCGTGCGCCCTACGACGTGGTGTTTGCAAATATTTTGGCGCGACCGCTTGAAATGCTGGCTCCCGAAATTTCTTCGGTCCTTGCATTGCGCGGTCGCGCCATTTTGTCCGGGTTAACTCCTGATCAGGAGGCCCGCGTGTTGAGTGCCTATCTCGCGCAGGGTTTGCGGCTTGAGCAGCGTCTGCGGGTCGATGGCTGGTCGTGTCTGACCCTTAGTAGCGGTAGTCCGAAATCCGCCGGCCCCGGTAGACTGCGGAGTGGATGTCAGCGCGCTCCAGTCCGATGTCGTTGAGCATGCGGTCGTCCATGCCTGCCAGGTGAAGCTCAGCACGGTGAAGCTGTACCTTGCGAGTGAGCGACCCCACAAACTGCGAGAGGGCCGAAAACAGGCCTTTCAGCGAAACTTCGCTGCGGCCGCGGTATTCTTGGTATGCGACGTGGCTCATGATTCTCTCCATTAAACCAGTGTTTGTCGGTGTGCTCTGATGGCCCAATCGTCCGTTATTGAAGGCCCGCTTGGGATCAAATGCTAAACGCCATATAGGGAGATCGAAGGCCCGCGAGAAGCGCTGTTACTGCATTGCAGCAATGCAGGTTTTGCATAGCACGATTAACCGGTTGTTGAGCTCTAACCCCTTTACATACCAAGGTTTATCTGCATTCATTGAATGGCCTCAATGGACTGTTTCTATAGCCGGAGGCACGGCCCGTTCCAGGGCCCGAACCGCCTCGTTTCCAGTCATGGGAAAGCACTTGGGGAAAGCACCTGGGGAAAGCCCGGAAAACCAACGAAATTTCGCAATGTTTCAGGCCTACGACGACCAGCACTACACCACCAACACTTCCGAACGGATTGCCAGACTGCGCGACGAGCTGAAACGCTCCGGTATTGACGGATTTATCATCCCGCGCGCCGACGAGCATCAAGGAGAATATGTCGCGCCTTATGCCGAACGGCTGCAATGGTTGACGGGATTCAACGGTTCTGCCGGCACTGCCGTTGTGTTGCAGGACAAGGCCGCTATTTTCGTCGACGGGCGATATACCCTTCAGGCCCGAGAGCAGGTCGACACCGATATCATTGAACCGATCTTTTCCGGCGACACACCGCTTGGAAAATGGCTGCAGGAGAACGTCAAGCCGGGCCAGCGCATCGGCTTCGACCCCTGGCTGCACACCATCGAACAGGTCGAACGGCTGACCAAGGCGCTGAAACTTGCCCGCTGCGACATGCTGGCCGTCACCGCCAACCAGGTGGATGCAATCTGGCGCGACCGCCCCGCTCCACCACATGCGCCGGTTACGATCCACCCGATCCAGTATGCCGGTGTGCACGCCCGCGCCAAGCTGGCCGACCTTGCCGAATCCATCCGCAAGGCCCACGCCGACGCCTGCGTCCTGACCCTGCCCGATTCGATCGCCTGGGCCTTCAACATCCGCGGCGGCGACATTCCGCACATTCCGGTATGCCTGTCGTTTGCGATACTGCGCGGCAAGGAAAAGGCATCGCTGTTCGTCGCACCGGAAAAGCTCGACGAAACCGTTCGCGACTACCTGGAAGACCTGGCGGATCTGCACGAGCCCGACCTTTTCATGCCGCAGCTGCGCGGTCTCGGCCAGTCGAAAAAGGCGGTTCTGCTCGACCCTGCCTCGGCGCCCCACATCGTTGCGCAGAGCCTGACCAACGCCGGCGCCCGCGTCATCCGTGGCACCGATCCCTGCGTCCTGCCGAAGGCCATCAAGAACCCCGTCGAGATCGAAGGCGCCCGCGCCGCCCATGAGCGCGACGGCGTGTCGGTCAGCCGGTTCCTGTCCTGGCTTGACCGTGAGTCTCCCAGCGGCCGTCTTGACGAGATCAAGGCCGCCAAGGAACTGGAACTGCTGCGCACCGAAACCGGCAAACTCAAGGACATCAGTTTCACAACGATTTCCGGCTTTGGACCGAACGGAGCGATTGTTCACTACCGGGTCACCGATTCCACCTGCCGCAAATTCACCGGCGACAGCCTCTATCTGGTCGATTCCGGCGGACAGTATCTCGATGGCACTACGGACATCACCCGAACCGTCGCTATCGGCAAGCCGGAGCCTGAGATGAAGGAACGCTTCACCCGCGTCCTCAAGGGCCATATCGCCGTCGCCAGCGCGCGTTTTCCGAGGGGCACGTCCGGCGCCCAGCTCGACACGCTGGCCCGTGCGCCCTTATGGGAGGTCGGTCTCGACTTCGACCACGGCACGGGGCATGGCGTGGGCAGCTACCTTTCGGTCCACGAAGGACCGCAGCGCATATCCAAGATCGGCAGCGAGAAACTCGAACCGGGCATGATCGTGTCGAATGAGCCGGGCTATTACAAGACCGGCGAATACGGCATTCGCATCGAAAACCTCGTTCTGGTGCGTGAGCTGGAGAAGCAGCCACACGAAGAGCGCGAGATGCTGGGTTTCGAGACGCTCACTTTCGTACCCATGGATCTGCGCCTTGTCGACACGTCGCTGATGACCGAGGCCGAAATAACCTGGCTTGATGATTACCATGAGCAGGTTTTCGACCTGATCAGCCCTCGTCTGCGCGAGAAGGACCGCAAATGGCTGACGGCCGCCACCAAGCCGCTTGGCCGGCGCAAAAAGAAAAGGCGCGGCTTTGGCTTTGGTTGAGCACGGCACTACCCAAGGAGCAGCCGAAGGGCGACCACCGCACCGACCCCGACGATAACAGCAGCCATCAGGGGCAGCCGGAATGCGGCAAAAAGCGTTATCGCGGCGGCAATCGTTTCCGCCGGCCCGGTCAGGAAGACCATCGGCGCGATCACACTCATCAGCACCGCCGCCGGCACCGCTTCAAGGGCCGCGGCGCCGCGGCCGGTCAAGGGCACGTAGCGCACCAGCCACAGCCCGGCAACACGCGTGCACCAGGTGACCACGGCCATCGCGGCGATGGCCATCAGCGTTGCCGGGTCCATGCTCATACCGCACCCTCCCCGGCCGTTTGCGGCGCCGGTCGCCACAGGACGATTGCGACCACCATCCCCGCAAGCCCGCCCGCCAGAATGTACCAGGGCCCCTCGACCATGTATTTCACTGCGACCGCCGCGCCTGAACTCGCCGCCAGCACGCCCGCGGTCGATGCGCCGCGCCAGAACCCGGTCAGCAGGCCGATGAAGATCGCGGTGAACGCAAAGTCGAATCCATAGACTTCCGGTCGGTCGATGGCGTGGCCGAACGCCGCGCCGCAGAAAGTACAGACCAGCCAGTTAAGATACAAAGGCCCCGCCAGTCCGGCATAGTAGGCCGGCGTCAGGCTTGCTTCGGCCGTGCGCCGCTCGGCCATCGCCCAAATCTCATCAGCCATAAAGAACACCGTGACCGGTTTCGCCACAGGCGCGAATGCACCGAGTTTGCCGGCCAGCGACGCCCCCATCAGCACGTGCCGGATGTTGACCAGCAAGGTGGTCAGGGCGATGAACAGCCACGGCGCCGGTTCGCTCCACAGATCGATCACGACGAATTGCGCGCTGCCGGCGAAGACCGTCGCGCTCATCACGAACACCTCGGCAAGCGACAGGCCCTTCTCGGTCGACCGGGCGCCGAGCAACAACCCGAACGGTATCACGGCAACCGCCGCGGGCAGGCACGCGGATGCGCCTGCGCAAAACTCCGAGGCGCGGTCATAAGACATTCTGGAGATCCCTCCGATTTGCAGTCGGAGGATTAGATAGGCCGCCTAAGTGGATGAGTATTGGACAAAAGTGCGGTTCACCCGCGGGCAAACGCACCCGGGGTGGTGCCGACCCTCGCCTTGAACGCCCTGTTCAGATGGCTTTGATCGCAAAAGCCGCATTGCGCGGCGGCCTCGGCCGGTGGAGTGCCGTTCGCCAACAGCCTGCGGGCCTGCCGGATGCGCCGGTCCGTCACATAGGAATGCGGCGTCAGCCCGACCTCGCGCTTGAACGCCCGAATGAAGTGATGCCGTGAGAGCGACGTCAGACCGGCCAGTGTGTCGAGACCGATCTCATCACCGAAATTGGCATCGATAAAGTCCCGGGCCACGGCGATGGCCGTGGGCTCGCGCCCCACGGGCCGCAGCGCCGGCACCCCGGCATGGCGCGTCAGGAGCTTGCCCAGAACCAGGATCATGCGCTGATCGCGCTCCAGCACGTCCCCGCTCTCTTCCAGCGCCTTGTGCGCGGCAAGATACTCCCAGGCCAGTTCCGGGTCATGAACCTGCGGTTTGAGAAACATCGGTGGCGCATGACATGGCGTGTCGAAAACATCCTCCGCGATTTCCGAGAGGAACGGGATCGACGGGTAGACCATCCGATAGGTATAGCCGCCGCCATGCGGCGCGCCGTCATGCACTTCTTCCGGATTCACCAGGCAAAAGTCGCCAGGCCCTGCAAAATGCTGCGCGCCGCGGCAAAAGTAGGTCTCACAGCCGATCTCCACGATCCCCACGACATAGCTGTCATGGGTATGGCGGGCATATTCGTGCCTATGGAACGTTGCGTTTATGCATTCAAGCGCGTCGAACCGGGGGTCGCGCCACAGGCGCACCCGTTCGCCGTCGTCCATCGGCATATTCTGCAACGACTGTTCCTGCGAGATCAGGTCCATATGGCTCCGAGTCTAGTGTTCGAGGCACGCGCCGTCTTGGATAAAATTGCGCCTTTCCGGCACAAAAAAAACCGGCCCGTCCAGGGTATCCCCGGGCGGGCCGGTGCTGAACCACATGTTGATCGAAACGCTAGTTTGCGAGCGCCGTCAGAACGTCGCCGCGCGCGCCCTTGAGCTTGGAGGAAAGCTTCGAGCGCATCTGCGACGAGAGCCACAGCCCTCCAACACAGATGTCGATAACCCGAAAGCGGCTTCCATGCTTGACCAGCTTCCATTTGAGTTCGTCAACGGAACCGCCGACGATCCGGGTGCTGACCTGCACGGTACGTGCGCCCTGCGTGCTGCCCGTGACTTCGATGCCGTCGCCGCGAAGCCAGCTTGCGTGCTTTGCAAAACCCTTCGCGATCATCTGTTCCACGACCTGCTGGACCTTCTTTCGCTCAGCATCGCTCAGGCCACGCCCATGGCGGCCGACGGCCATCTTGGAGATCGCGGGAATGTCCGCATGTTTGCGCATGATCGAACGGAACTGTGCGGTGGATCCGGTGTTGGCAGCCTTCACGACCTCCAACGCAACCTGTTGCACAAACTGCTCGGCCTGCCCGCCGGCACGTGCCGGGACGGCACTGAATGAAATTGCGACCGCGATCAAAACCGCCGCCACTCCCCTGTTAAACACCAGCCTTATCATTATTGTAATCCTCAGCCTTATTGCCCTGGTGAGGATCTATATCAAACACGTATGTGCATGATTTTAAGTAATTACTTCGATTTTTATCGTTTTAATCGATTAAACGATCGACGCTCGGGTCGAGGCGCAGGCAGCAGCATCTGATCAGCACCGGCCGGGCTATTTCCGACGCACCCGAGTGGTGCAGCCTGCACAGTGTCGAACAATCACTCCATTCCCCGACGGAAGCGGTAACTTGTCCGATTGCCGGGTCTAGCTCGCACGCACCTGGGCGACGAATTTTTGAACCTCACTTTTGAGAG
Source organism: Hyphomicrobiales bacterium (assembly GCA_021775615.1). Taxonomy (GTDB): domain Bacteria; phylum Pseudomonadota; class Alphaproteobacteria; order Rhizobiales; family JAJFHB01; genus JAJFHM01. Next base: position 4,170 of record JAJFHL010000211.1, on the reverse strand, counting down.
TTTCCGATTGGTTGGACAACTCTTCGGCGGCCTCGGTCACCTGTCCGGATGCCGCACCGGCCTCCTGCGCCGCCTGGCTGACGCTGGAGATGTTCTGCGTAACATTGCTTGTTCCAGCAGCAGCTTCCTGCACGTTACGCGAGATCTCCTGCGTGGTGGCGCCCTGCTCTTCCATGGCCGCGGCAATAGCAGCCGACGCCTCGTTCAACTGCTTGATCTCACTGCTGATTTCAGCCATTGACACGACGGCTCCTCGGGTCGCCTGCTGAATCTCCTCGATCTGCCGATTGATGTCTTCGGTTGCCTTGCCCGTTTGGCTGGCCAGTTCCTTGACTTCCGAAGCAACCACCGCAAAGCCCTTTCCGGCTTCTCCGGCACGGGCCGATTCGATTGTCGCGTTCAGTGCGAGGAGATTGGTTTGCTCGGCAATTTCGGAGATCATTGAGACCACCTCACCGATCTTGTCCGCTGTCACCGCAAGAGTTTCGATTTGGCCGCTTGTCGTGCCGACGGTTTCCACCGCCTTTTGCGTCGCCTGAGCCGCCTGCTCCATCTGCTGGTTGATTTCGCCGATCGACGTGGCCATTTCTTCGGCCGCGGCTGCGACGGTCTGCACATTAGCCGCAGCTTCCTCCGAAGCGCTCGCGACGGTGGCGGCGCGGTTGCTTGCTTCCTCCGAGATGCCAACCATCGACTGCGCGGTGGCATTGAGTTCGGTAGACGCCGACGACACTGTTTCGATGATGCCGCCGACATTGGCGTCGAAGTCGTCGGCAAGCTTGTTCATCGTTTGCCGCTTCTCGACCTCGACCTGTTTCGCGGTGTCTTCCTGCCGCTTTTCAAGCTCAACCTTCTCGATGGCACTGTCCTTGAAGACTTGAACGGACTTGATCATTTCGCCGATTTCATTGTCTCGCGCGAGCGGCAGCTCCGCCTCCAGATCGCCCTCCGCAAGACGGTTCATGACGGAAATGATCTGCCTGAAGGACGCGTTCACACTGCGCACGATGAAAAAGACCAGAGAAATCACAACGCCAAGCGCAATCAGCACCGTGGCACCCGCCCACAACACACTGGCGGAGGCTGCCGCTTTGAGTGCGTTCAGGTCCGCAAGCAGATTCTGGCTGAGCGTATCTTCGATTGACTTCAGACCGTTGATCTTCTTCGTGATCGTGTCGAACCAGATCTTTCCCGTGATGCCATGGAGATTGCCGTCAAGTCCTGATGCGACGGCGATATCGCGAATGCGCTGCACTTCCTTTGCGGCGTCGGATTGCATGACGTCATTGAAAACGACCCTCTGCGGTTCAGTGGCATAGCGTAGGAACTGCTGGTTGTAGGTGTTCTGCACGGAGATGAGGAGCTTGAACTTATCCAAGGCCGCAGGCGTGAATTTTTCCGAGGCAAATCCGTTTGCACCGACGGCCCGCTCAATTCCGGCGCGCTCCTTGCCCTGAAGAAAGCTTGTGTAGCTGACCACGCGCAGCACGACCGTTGGGTTCAGGCTGAGCGCACTCATCCCTTCGATGAGCTGCAGGTTCTGCCCGTTCAAACCGGTGTAGTAGCTGATGGCGTCGGAGGCACTGATCGAAAGCGCATCCACTTGCGAGCGGATACCCTCCATCTTCTCCAGGCTGGACATAACCGCTTGAAACGACTGGTCGAATTGCGAGCCGTAACTCAAGGGTTTGAAATCCGTGAGAAACTCGCTGAGATCCTCACGCTTGGAGTCGGTCTGTGTGCGTTGCGCCGAAAGCTCGGATCTGAACTTGGTTCCTCCGCTGCCGACAAACACCGCTGTCGCACCGCGCTCCTTCTGCTGCTCATGCACCAGGCTGCTCAACTTGACGGCAAGCGTCACAAGCTCCGCCAGTTGCTCTGTGCTCTGACTCTTCTCAAATTCTTCGAGGACAATCTGAGACGAAAAATACAAGGCGGCGACAAGCGGCACAAAGGCCACGATCATGATCATTCGGGACAATTTCATGCTGCTGAAAAACTTCATGGAAAAAAACCTTCAATCGAGAATGCGCCAGCCTGACGGAGCCCATATCAAGCTCCTTGGAACAAGCCACGTGATCAACCGGTCATAAGTTGATTCGATTTACTGAAAGTTAATTAAAATTGCTGATGAAAATAACCGAATGTTAATAAAATTTGTCCTCATGAGCCACTTCTGTATCGCCTCATGTTCATTGCCTCTCGGGAATTCCGGAACGAATTTGAAGCCTAGACCCTTTCTTTTTCTTACGGAATCGCTTGATGGCGCCAAATCGGTTTGCTCGGCAAGGCGCGGTGCGCCGTTCGATGCGGTGTATCGGGCAAGCGCCGCAACGCTGACGACGGGCCGATTTGGCCCACCGAGGGCCGGGTTTTCACGTCTTCTGACCGCGTTACGGCCCACTTGTGGTCAGCCAGACCACGGCGTGAACCGTGCCTTGTCAGCAGACGTGAAAACCCGGTCACGGGATTCCGTAAGAAAAAGAAAGGGTCTAGTCTGGGGCAACGAGTGCCAGCCAGGCTTCTTCCGACAATACGGAAACGCCCAGTTCCTGCGCCTTTTTGAGCTTCGACCCGGCGCCCGGACCGGCAACGACATAGTCCGTCTTGGCGGAGACCGAGCCGGACACCTTGGCGCCGAGCCCCTCGGCGCGGGCCTTCGCCTCGGACCGGGTCATCAGCTCCAGCGAACCGGTAAAGACAACCGTCTTGCCGGCAACCTCGGAAGATGTATCGGCCGCTTCCAGCGGTTCCGGGTGGACTTCGGCAAGCAGGGCCGCAAGCACATCGCGATTGTGCTCCTCGGCAAAAAATTCGGCAATCGCCTCTGCCACCACATCGCCGATCCCGTCAATATTGATGAGGTCCGTATAGGCCTCGGACTGGGTGTCACAAGCCGCTTCCATGGCGGCGGAGAACGCCTCGACCGATCCGTAGGTCCGGGCAAGAAGCCGTGCGGTGGTTTCGCCCACATGGCGGATTCCGAGGCCGAAGATGAACCGGTCGAGGCCGATATCGCGGCGCTCATCGATGGCTTCGAACAGGTTGCGCCCGGAAGTCTCGCCCCACCCTTCCCGGTCCTTGAGCTTCTTGAGCGACCTGGCGTCGCGCTCTTTCAGGGTGAAGATGTCGCCGGGCTGCGCGATCAGGCCCTCTTCATAGAAGGCTTCGACCTGCTTGGCGCCGAGGCCTTCGATGTCGTAGGCATTGCGCGAAACGAAATGCTTGAGCCGTTCGACCGCCTGAGCCGGACAGATCAGCCCGCCGCTGCAGCGTCGCGCCGCATCGTGCTTTCCGGTTTTCGGGTTGAGCTCGCGCACCGCCCGGCTGCCGCAGGCCGGACAGACCTCCGGAAACACATAGGGTTCCGCCGACTTCGGACGTTTCTCCAGCACCGGCCCCAGAACCTGGGGGATCACATCGCCGGCCCTCTGCACGATCACCGTGTCGCCGATGCGCACATCCTTGCGGGCGATCTCGTCTTCGTTGTGCAGGGTCGCGTTGGAGACCACCACCCCGCCGACAGTGACCGGCTCCAGTTTGGCGACCGGCGTCAGCTGCCCGGTGCGCCCGACTTGAATTTCGATGTCATTGAGAACGGTGGTCGCCTTTTCCGCGGGAAACTTGTGTGCGGTCGCCCATCGCGGCGCCCGCGACACGAAGCCGAGCCGTTTCTGCCAGTCGAGCCGGTCGACCTTGTAGACGACACCATCGATATCGTAGCCAAGCGAAGCACGCTGTTCTTCGATGCTGCGGTAGGACTGCAGCATCTCCTCGAGGCTCTCGCAGCGCGTAAACAGGGGATTGACCGAAAAGCCCCACTTGTCCAGGCAGTCGATGGCCTGCGTCTGGGTCTCGAATGGCTCGGCCGACATCTCACCCCAGGCATAGGCGAAAAACCGCAAAGGCCGCCGCGCGGTGACGGCCGAATCGAGCTGGCGCAGGGACCCGGCGGCGGAGTTACGCGGATTTGCGAATTCAGGCTTGCCATCGGCCCGCTGGCGTTCATTCAGCGCCGCAAAATCGGCATGGCTCATGTAGACTTCGCCGCGCACCTCCACGACATCCGGCCAGCCGGCACCTGCGAGCTTGTCGGGAATTTCATTGACCGTTCGCAGATTGGCCGTGACATTCTCGCCCACCTGCCCGTCACCGCGGGTTGCACCGACG
>JAJFHL010000022.1 GCA_021775615.1 Hyphomicrobiales bacterium | reverse complement strand
GCCCAACCACCCTCAGGGTACCTTTGTCGGGTGGTTGGGCAGGGGGAGCGGGCCGGCTCAGACCCAACACAACAAGCTCCACGCCCCCATCGAAGGGCCGCCCGCACAAACGCGGAGCGGCCCTTTGTCTTTTGAAAGGTCGTTTTGAACATGCGTTTTGGATCCAGTCCTCAACTGACGGACGTGGCGCAGAACCAACCGCGCCGGACAATCCTGCCCTTTGCGGCGGCAACGCCGACACCGGCGGTCATCGGGAGAGACCCGTCCGCGATCATGAATTCGGTCAGGCAACTGCGGGATGTCTCCGCGGCCGGGCCCGACCCGGTCTTTACGCCGCCCGATCCCGCACCGCCCGACCCCGCGCCGCAGGCACCCGGCCTCCAGCCAAAGGCGTTGCCGGCGACTGGGATCTCCGATGCGGTGCGGCTGGGCACCGACCTGTTCGGCCAGGTCGGGCAAAAGCGTCTCGCGCCCGAGCTTGCCCTTAAAGACTTTGCCGACGGACTGGGCTCCCTGAACATCAGCCGCGCCGCCGCGGCGAAGCTGACCGAGACCTTCGCCGTCGCCCTGCAGAAAGCCGTCGCGGCGGGGCGGGCGCCAATCAAGGCCACCGCAGCACCTGCGGGTCCTGTAGCTGCCCGGCCTGATGCACCCCACGCCGCACTCGACCCGGAGACGTTACTCGCAGTCGTTCCGCCATCGGGCGAACCGGCAGGCGGGCCCGGTATCACGCCCTCCCGAACCGAGACGCTGCAGGGAGCGACACCGGCCATTGAGACCGACCGTCCGATTCCCGATGTGCTTCGCTCGCCGGTTCCACCGGGTGTCTCTCCACCGAAGGCCGATGAGTTCCTGCAAGTCCGGCACGACGATCCGGTTTCATTCGTTCGCACCGCTCCGCGGGTCGAAGACGCCCGCGCCGCCTTTGAGAGCAACCCTACCACGCAGACCAGCGTCCGCCTTTCCCGTGAACTGATCGAGGCTCAACTGCAACGCAGCGTTCCAGCCGACAGCCTGACCCCGCTCACCGACCGCGAGGCCAGACAGTGGGCACAATCCGTGCTCAATGTCGATGTCGACCGGCGCCGCGAGGCGATCCGTGAACTCGCCATTCAGATGCAGCGCGACCACGGAGAGCATGCCGATCTGGCCTTGAAGGCGATCGCGCGACACTGGGCGGAGGACGCGAGCTCCACGGCGTTCGCCGGCGCGCTCATCGAACTCTTGGACGATACGAGAGTGCTGCCGCGCGTCACGCCTCAAGGGCCTGAAGGCGACGGGCTTCGTGTCCCCCCGGGTGCAGGCCCCTTTCCCGCACTGGGCACCGATCCCTCCCGGGCGGGCAGGCTGGCGGACCTCAATCGTACGCCGGCCAGCGTCAGAGATGCGGAAGGCAACTTTCTGCGCGGAGCCCCCTTGGGCGAGGCGGTGCATGTCGGCAATTCCGTCGGCATTCGCGAACCCGACGGCACAGTGCGTTTGACCGATCAAAACAGACACGTGGTGCTCTTCGATGAAGAAAGCGAACGTTGGCTGGTGTTCAATCGCACCTTCCTGAATGACACATTTGACCGGCCCCTGGTTGCACCTTTCTTGCCCGGCGGTGTTCGTAACGATCGGACCGGCGAGAGCAGCACAGGTCTTTCCGAGACCGTTAATGCATTGCTCAACGCGATCATGCTGCCTGGCGACGTCGACGCCGGCCTTGTCGCTTCCGACTCCGACCAGATAACTGAACGGGCGGTTGAGTTTGCCGAGACGGTCAGCCCGACAACCGCCGTGCGCGCCGTGAGGCAACTTGGAACCCGCGCAGCTCCGCGTGCTACAGACCGGGATCCAGTCATGCGGGCTCTCGACGAAAAAATCAAGCCTGTTCGACGGGACGGTGTCGAAGAGCCTGAAGCGAACCTGGGAGTAGAACCAAGTAATGCCATCCTGCCGCTTTCTACGAAGGCAGGGATGCCAATTGTTAAAGTCAAGACGAAGAGATTGAGAAGCTCCAATGCAGTAAAGGGCACACCGGAATGGGAGATGCTCAATGATCCAAAGCCGAATACGATCTATGAGTTGGACAACGGAGAAACTTTCGGAACCAACGAGTTCGGCTTAACGCGACAGTTGAGATACGAACCGTCTTCAAGCAAGCGTGGTCGCGACAATCGCCAGACCGAAGCGGGTAAAGATGGGTTGGACAACGATGTCGGCGGTCATTTGAGAGGTTGTTTCTCCGATGGAACATGCGATGCATATAACATGATTGCGCAAAACGAAAATTTCAACAATGGGTTGTATAGAGAGTGGGAGAATGTTATTCGCCGGAACATAGACAATGTGGATGCTATCAAGATCACGGTTGAAAGAAAGGTCCCGAGCACAGCTAGACCGGATGGATTGCGTGTTGAATGGGTCGTCGACGGCGTCAGATTCTGCGACGCATTCAAAAACAGACATGGAGGTCGATAGATGAACCTCAGGCAGATTGAGATAATGCATGAGATTGCTGGAATGGCGCTGGAAGCTTCGCACGGCGACTTTGATGAACTGGTTCTGGAGGTGACAGTGGATGTGGAAGGCGGACATACGTCTGCGCAGTGTCGTCAAACCGTCGACGGCGAAGTCGAGTCGCTCTCGCTGTGGGAAGTTGATGCCGGGATGAAGTTGATGAACTTAAGCTTCGAGTTGCACGAGGAGATGAAAAACCAGACTGGCGGCGACCTGAGCAAGCACATAACAACAATAGACGAGAAGGGGCGTGCGATATCAACATTTGAGTATCGCAATCTACCGCCGGCACGTGACATTAGCTCAAATTCTTAGCGGATTATGAATAGATTGGCGCGTTCGAATGCCCCTGATAACGAGAAGATCGCGGTGCTTGCAGAATCGATAGAACGGACTCGCCAGATATTACTCAGTGGCCAGCCCCCAATTACGAAATCACTCGGTGGAACTGCTGAGAGATGGCATTTATATTTCGATAGGCTCGGCAACGAACTGGGACTGCCTCAAGGATCGTTTGATGATTAAGGAGCTTTTTGAAACCGACAATCCTAGAATCCGCGAGGATCTTGAGCGCATCGATCAACTGGTGAGCTGCGACACATTCCTAAAGGGATTGGGGTTTCGCGCGGATGACGTGCCCCTACCCAAGGGGTTCCCAGTCGTTAGAGATGCCGCCAAGGCCAAGGAGCTCTTGATTCCGGCCGATCTCTATGAGCTACCGGCTCCGTGGCCCTATCAGGAGCTTTTTGGAGTGATCGAGGACGAGGCGGGACTTTGGTGGACCGCGTCTGCGGCCAAAGAAGAGGAAAGCTATCGGTACGTAGAATTGCGAACAAGGATATCAAGCGATGTCGAGAAGGTCGTAGATCGCCACATCGAATCGAGACTCAACAGCGAAGGCGTCGTCGAGAATCTGCGCACAGCCGGCAACGGCGCGGCGCTCGATGAAAAGGATTTCAGGTTCTTCGCCGAAGACGCATTGCCCCACAACATATCCGCGCACATAGACTACATGATCCAGGCGGCGTATTCCGTGGGTTTGGAAAACTCTCCACTTTTCAGTAGAATGTTCGAGGCATTTCAAACTGGAGGTTTCCCGTGCGGATGGCTTGGACCGCTGCCCGAAGATGGAGGTGATCCGGTGAACGCCATCGCGCTGTTGCACTTCGGGCGACCGCTGCAGACTTAGCAGAACCGCAACGACGCCGACCACCGCCACCTGATCGGCGAGAGCGGGTTC
>JAJFHL010000210.1 GCA_021775615.1 Hyphomicrobiales bacterium | reverse complement strand
AATTAAAGAGGTACGTGAGCTGGGTTTAGAACGTCGTGAGACAGTTCGGTCCCTATCTGCCGTGGGTGTAGGAAAATTGAGAGGAGCTGTCCCTAGTACGAGAGGACCGGGATGGACGCACCTCTGGTGGACCAGTTGTCGCGCCAGCGGCACAGCTGGGTAGCTATGTGCGGAAAGGATAACCGCTGAAAGCATCTAAGCGGGAAGCCCCCCTCGAAACCAGTTTTCCCTTGAGAGCCGTGGAAGACCACCACGTTGATAGGCTGGGTGTGGAAGTGCAGCAATGCATGAAGCTTACCAGTACTAATAGCTCGATCGGCTTGATCACTCTCATTATCAGTGCTTGCTCCGGCAAGTCCTCTGAAGATGATCTTCAAGCGACACCAAATACCGTTGTTATGTGAATCTGTCCTTTGCCGGTCTGGTGGTTCTGGCGAGGTGTCTGAACCCGATCCCATCCCGAACTCGGCCGTTAAACGCCTCAGCGCCGATGGTACTTTGTCTTAAGGCACGGGAGAGTAGGTCGCCGCCAGGCCTGCAAAGGACAGCAATTCATCGAATTCCCTTCTCTACGAGATCTGAACACAGAAAACGCCGCCGGTCCTTCCGGCGGCGTTTTTCGTTTTGGCCTGTTGATGGCGCGCCTGCCGTCTCATTCTGGTCGCAATCCGCGATCATCCCTTCGCTCAGGGACATGACACGAACTCCATTCAGAAACGCCGTGGCGGTGCTCGTCTGCGCCGTGGCACTGGCCTCCTGCAAGACCGGCGACATGTCGCAAAGCCTCATCGGCGCGGCCTCCGTCGTGCCGACGCTCGACGTGACGCACGCGCGGCAGCGAAAGCTTGGCGACGCGGCCGCGGTCCATGTCCTGAAAATGTCGCTGATCTCCGATGACGACGCCCTTGTCACCCATCTCAACGGCATTCTCGCCAAACTGGTGAAGGTGTCCGGGGCAACGCCGGACTATACCTACCGCCTGCATGTGCTGGACGACGACCAGGTCAATGCGTTCACGCCCGGCGGCGGCCACATCTTCCTCACGACCCGGCTGATCGGTGCGCTTGCAACCGAAGGGCAGGTGGCCGCCGTCATCGCCCATGAGCTTGCCCATGTCACCGAGGGCCATGTGGTGCGCGGCATGCGCGACAAGGCGGGCATCGAGGCCCTGACGGACCTCAGCGCCACCGCGGTCGGCCTCAACTCGAAACTGACCCGCGCGGTCTATGACTATTCGGTGCTCGCCGCGGTCAACGGGCATGGCCGCAGCTTCGAGACCAAGGCGGACGAGCTTGGCCTCGAGACCATGGTCAAGGCGGGCTACGATCCGGGCGAGATGCTGAAAGTGTTCGAGGCGCTGCGGGCGCTCTACGGCGACCGCTCCGAACTGGCAAACTTCTTCCACGGCTCGCATCCGACCAATGCGAAACGCATCGAAGCCCTCAAGGACATGATTGCCGAGCGTTATGGCGATATGGACCGGTCGTCACTGGTCCGTGACACGGCGGCCTATCGCACGCTGACGGCCAAGCACATCAACTGAGCCGCGAGCCCTCCGAGGGCATTCATTCGCATGCACATTGATGCCGCGTGGCGCGTCCACCCGTCATTCCATGCTCACGGAGACGTTATCGGCCGGAACGCTCCGTTCACGGTGTTTTTTGTTTTGCCCCGCCCCGGCCGCCGCTAGGCTTCATTCGGGCCGTTTTGCAGGGGATGCAAGGCGTGCCTGACGCAAATTCGGGGAGGGAAGCAGGCGATGCACACCATTATGCGTTTGATGGCGGCGGCCGCGCTCATTGTCGGTGCCGGATTGCCGGCACGCGCGGCGTCCGCACCGGAACGGGTCCAGATCACCGGCGAGATCATCGACACCTGGTGCCATGTCACCGAAATCATGTACGCGGTGGGAACCGCCCACCACAAATGCGCCATCTGGTGCGCCATCGGCGGCATCCCGGTGTCGATCCTCGGCGAGGACGGAACCGTCTACATGGTGTTGAAGGTGGAGGATGACGACACCTCGGTGGCGAATGCAAAGATCGTCAGGATCCAGACCCACAAGGTCACCGTCGACGGCGATCTCTATCGACGCGACGGGGTCAATTACCTGGTCGTCAACGCGGTGGCGGACGACCACGGCGTGGTCAACCTCAGTCATGAAGAAGAAGGCATCCAGCCGTTTGGAGAGTGAGCCATGAAGCGAACGTTCATTACAGGGCTGGCCCTGGCGCTGAGCGCGGGAGGCGCCCTTGCGGCCAACGAATGGGGCATCGACGGGGAAGAGATCATGCGGGCCGACGTCAAGGTCGTCGATCTTCTGTGCGAGGTGACCGGCAACTGCGCCGCCAATTGCGGCAACGGCAAGCGCCAGCTCGGCCTGCTGTTCGATGACGGCCGGCTGGTGCCGGTGGTCAAGAACAAGGACATCTTTGCCGGCGCCACCGACGACCTGATCCAGTTCTGCGGCAAGCGGATCACCGCCGACGGCCTGATGATCAACAACGAGAAAATGCCGATGTTCGCGATCCAGTTCAAACGGCTGGCGCCGGACGGCAAATGGAGCGGCGCCACCCAATGGGGCAAGAACTGGTCGAAGCGTAACGGCGGCAAGACGTCCGGCAGCTGGTACAAGCACGATCCGCAGGTGCTCGAACTGATCGAGGCTGACGGCGTGCTCGGCATCCCCGGCCTCGAGCCGGAAGAGTAGAGCGGGGAGAGTGGGCTGGCGCAGGCCGACCAGGATGAACGTGAGGGACAAAGGAAGATGCGTTGGGCCCCGATACTTCTGGCGACGGCGCTGCTGATCGCGGGCGCCGGCGCCTCGTTCAGCAGCGATGACGCACCCGAGCCGCCGCCCCTGCCGCTCGCCAAGCTGTTCGGCGGGCCGTTCGAACTGGTCGACCATGACGGTATGGTGCGCACCGACCGGGACTTTCACGGACGCTACGTGCTGCTCTATTTCGGCTACACCTATTGCCCTGACATCTGCCCGGCCAGCCTGCAGGAGATCGCCGCGGCGCTGGAGCAACTGGGCGATGACGGGCGCGACGTGCAGCCGGTCTTCGTTACTGTCGATCCGAAGCGCGACACGTCTATGGTGCTCAAGGGCTATGTCGCCCAGTTCGGCGAGCGGTTCGTCGGACTGGGCGGCAGCGAAAAGCAGATCCGCGGCCTCGCCAAGGCCTACCGGCTGCACCGGGTCAAGGTGGTGCCGGAGTGGTCGGAAGGCGAGGACGACTACCTGGTCGACCATTCGAGCCTGACCTTCCTGCTCGGACCGGACGGCAATGTGGTGACCCTGTTCCCGCACAACACGCCGGCCGACACCATGGCGATGCGCCTGCGCGGCTATCTGATGCCGGGCTCGGGAGGGTGAAGTCGGTTTTTTGCGCGGCACCGGCCCACGCCCCCGCCCGACCGCCCCAGGGGTATCTTCTATGCGTGGTTGGGCGGGGGAGCGGGCCGGCACAGCCTGTTTCGGGATGAGGGTGCGGTGCTGCGCCACGCCCGAGAATGACGAAAATATTACGGCTGGAAGGTGGGTTGACCCTTCCCCTTGTGAAGCGCCTCGTATATAAGTGCCGCACCTATCGCGGGGTGGAGCAGTCCGGTAGCTCGTCAGGCTCATAACCTGAAGGTCGCAGGTTCAAATCCTGCCCCCGCAACCAGCTTAATTTGCTTGAGCCCGTCCCCCACATTCGAGGCGGGCTTTTTGCTTTCTGAGCAGAGATTCAGGATCCCAGCGAGGTCACCTCGAAGGTCTATGCGAAGGTGATCGTTCTGTGGAGTGAGAGTGATCATGTCAATGAGTGACCGGATCAGCTCGAACGCCTCAGCTCCAATTTCTTGATCATCAAGCGCTTCATGTAGCTCCGCGACCTTGCGCCTGTACACCTCAGCGAGTTTGGGGTGAATGAGAGGCTTAAGCGTTTCTTGCGCGCTAATTTCTCGCTCAACTTCAGTTTTTTGACGCTCCAGTGAGAGC
>JAJFHL010000209.1 GCA_021775615.1 Hyphomicrobiales bacterium | reverse complement strand
GGCGATCTTCGTCTCGGGAGGCCCGATGGAAGCGGGCAAGGTTGTTCTCGACGGCAAGGAAGTCAAGGTCGACCTGGTTGATGCCATGATGAACGCGGTCAACCCGAACATCTCCGAAGAGGACTCAGAAAAAACTGAGCGTTCCGCCTGCCCGACCTGCGGCTCCTGCTCCGGTATGTTTACGGCAAACTCGATGAACTGCCTGGCCGAGGCGCTCGGGCTGGCGCTTCCCGGCAACGGTTCGCTGCTGGCGACGCACGCGTTCCGCGAGGATCTCTTCAAGCGGGCGGGCCGCACCATCGTCGAACTGACGAAGCGTTACTACGAGGACGACGACGTCACCGCCACGCCGCGCGGCATCGCGAACTTCGAAAGCTTCGAAAACGCCATGACCCTCGACATCGCCATGGGTGGATCGACCAACACGATCTTGCATCTCCTCGCCATGGCGCGCGAGGGCGAGGTGCCCTTCACCATGGACGATATCGACCGCTTGAGCCGCAAGGTGCCGCATCTGTCGAAACTCTCACCGTCGACTTCGATCTATCATATGGAGGACGTCCACCGCGCCGGCGGCATCATGCGGATCATGGGCGAACTGGACCGGATCGGCCTGATCCACAACAACCGCCCCACCGTGCATTCGGCGACCTATTCCGAGGCGCTGGAGACATGGGACATCATGCGCTCACCCTCCCCTGAGGTCGAAGAGTTCTACCGCGCCGCGCCGGGCGGCGTCCGCACCATTGAGGCCTTTTCGTCAAACAACCTCTGGAAGGACCTCGACCGCGATCAGAAAGGCGGCTGCATACACTCCGGCGAGCATGCCTATTCGCAGGACGGCGGCCTGGCCGTGCTCTACGGAAACATCGCCGAAGACGGCTGCATCGTCAAAACCGCCGGTGTGCCGGAAGAGTGCCTGACCTTCTCCGGCACCGCCCGGATCTTCGAGAGCCAGGACAGCGCCGTCAAAGGCATTCTCGGCAAGCAGGTAAAGGAAGGCGATGTGGTCGTCATCCGCTATGAGGGCCCAAGAGGCGGACCGGGCATGCAGGAGATGCTTTACCCGACCTCCTACCTGAAAGCGGTCGGACTGGGCAAAGTCTGCGCACTGATCACTGACGGACGGTTCTCCGGCGGGTCATCGGGCCTCAGCATCGGCCACATCTCCCCCGAAGCGGCGCTCGGCGGCGCCATCGGACTGATCGAGGAAGGCGACGAGATCCAGATCTCCATCGCGGACCGCCGCCTGCATCTCAATGTCGCGCATGATGTGCTCACTGCACGCCGCGCGGCGATGCAGGCAAAGGGCGACAAGGCCTGGCTCCCCACCGAGCACCGCGAGAGGCGTGTCACGCAGGCGCTGAAGGTCTTTGCGGCGTTTGCCACGTCGGCGTCGGAAGGCGCGGCGCGGGATGTGGATGGGGCGACGCTCAAGCTGCGGCAGGCAGCGGAATAGGCATAGGTTCGGAGCGGGACCGCTGGCCAGAAACTATTTCTATTTTCGGTCGGTCAGCGTGTTCCAGAGATATCTGGCCCGCCGGTCCGTTCTTTCCAGCAGCCCTTTCGAGTAAGACCATCCAGACCAGGAGGGTGAGTTTCTTTCCGCTGGTTCTTCGGAGTAGTTTCTTGTCGTTTCTTCGGCGGTGGCCGCAGGTTCAACAACGGCGCCCGGGTCGTCGCTGGCGCGGGCAACCGGACCGGGTGTCTCCTCAGACTCAAGCGATTGCCGCGTTCTGTTGGCCTTGTCGGTTCTGACAACCGTCGACACTACGTCGGGAAGCTCCAGACGATCCGTCTTGGCGCCGCCGTTCACCGCCTGACCCGAGGGCATCGCCGAACGCTCGGCCGTGTCGATGGAGACGCCGGCCATCGCACCACTCATCGCCCCCATGGCAGCCAGGGCCGAGCACACAATCACAGTCTTCTTAAATGCGGCCAGTTTCATTGCACCGTTCCCTGTTCGTTTTCGCGCCTCGCGTCCATGTTGCAGGAGCGGCGCGGATTTACCGCTTCGGTTGGGGATATGTGGTTGCTTGGCCGGTTGCGCAATAGCTTTTCGCGAGGAATCGCAACAGGAGTGGGACGTTGCGGGTTATGGCCCGTTCCCGATTTTTCCCAAGGTCGCTGGTTTCGTATTATTTCAATTTCCGGTCGTCCTTTCCTTCGGACCGCACTCCATTCACCACGGGCTTTGCCGCATCTCTATCTAACGGCTCCGTTCTTCCAGCTTCTTCGCGGTGCGTGCCGCGTACTACTTGCAGCTAGCCAATCGTTCGCATACAGGGCACCTGAACTCGTCGTTGGGCTGTCGGACTTTGCCGTGACTGCAACGGCAGAACCTACCGCTCGTCGCAGCTGATGGATCTTGCGCAGTCATGGAGCGCGCCCTCCCGGACGGAAGAGGCCATCCGCATCACCGCGGATGGACCTGTGTTCTGAATGCCTGTGTTTCAGTGTGGAGAGGTGATGCCCGTCAGCGCCAGACAGTGATGCGGGATAAGCTCAGTATCCAGAAGTCTACATCGTCCAGCTGAGTACAGGGACATGCTGCGGCCACGGAACTGGCGGGTGGGGTTCGGTGCCTCGCATTGGTATCGATCACAAGCTCGATTCCGCCACCAACCGCGTCCCACTCTACAAGCAACGCTGCGTTCGCCCGGGAACTATGGCCGTGTCCCAGCAGCTTTCGAGGTTCAATCTTCGGGATCCGATCCATAGTCGGGATCGACAACAAGCTCCAGTCCGGCCCCGTCGACAACGGGTTTGCTGTGCTCGATCAGATCCAACCCAAGTTGTGCAAGGGGATGCACCGGCACCAGAACAATCCTGACCGGCAAACCGGCCTCCTCGGGATAGTCTTTCCTCAACTGTCCGCTCTCGAAATACTCCAGGCACGTGTTGATGCTTTCCTGAATGAGGTACGCATGCTCGCCGTCATCCATGTCCTTGCCCCACTCCAGTGCATCCAACTGGATCAATGCAATGTGGTCCTCTGCGACCGCAATGAAATCGATCGTCTCCGGTTCGAGTATGGACATCCCGCGTCCTCCTATTCATCCGTTGGCCGAATTATCCGGACTCTGCCGGGGGGTATGTTGATTATGTCATCCAGCTCCTGCGACTTTTTGCCGACGATCCTGCCGCCGCTGGACTCAATCTGAGGGAAGGCTTTCTTTTGATTTCTCGTTAAACGTGCTTCGCTTGATGATTTCCCGTCAAAGACGAGTATACGGTTTTTGTTATCAATAGCAACGAAATCGACGCGCGTTCTCACAACCGTCTTCTCACCCGATGCACTCGTGGTCTCAACCACAATGGTTACCTGCCGCGCGAACTTTTTTATAAACCGGCTGCGCTGAAGCCGCTCAGATATCTCGGACTCTTGGACATCCGATTTGGCTTTGTTCTGTTGCAGCTGAACAGCCCGCCTTTGGGCGAGCGTGCTGTCGTCGGAACTGGAGCCTGAAGCTGGTGATGTTGTCGTTGTCGAACTAGGCTCGTCGACCGAGCCGGCTGAGGCATTTCTGCGCGCTCGCCGAAGTTCAGGATGACGTTGCCGCAAAGCGGTCATCGCTTGCGGCAGAGTGCGCCTCGCGAAGGGGTTCGATGAGGTATCAAGGATCCCTGCGAATCTCTCGTTGGCAGCGTCCGTGAGAGCGCCGAGGAAACCGCCTACCAGAATGCTCCGTGCTTGCGGCGACAGGAGCGCATAAACGCGCGCCGCATCGGGGAGACCAGCGTCCAGATACAGAGCTGTTTGACCGCCAAGGAACTCTCCGATGTCGCGAACCAGTGCTTCACGTAGTTCACGATCACCTGTGTCGATTGCGAAGCCGTGCAACCGCCAAAACATCGCGATATGTTGCTCAATCGTGGAGCGCGCAAACTCCGTGGCCGGCCCGCGCGTAACGCCTTCAAACGAGTTGGCAAATCGACCAAGTGTTTCCGCGTGCGCTTCCAGATCATTGCTGAGCTCAACCAGGGCCTCTTCCGCATCGAGCGGGCGGACCGCCAAACCGGAACTGTCACTGAATGTTGGAGAAAGATCATTTCCGGCAGTTCGCAAATTTTCCGGCGCGGGTCCCGATGACGGCTCGCGCTCGAACGCTGGAACTTTTGTTGTGTCCTGTTCCGGCGGACCGAGGTTTGGATCTATGGATTGCTGCCGGCGATCAGATTGGTTCGTGTCGAATGGACGCTCAGCGGGCGCAACTTGCTGAACACGTTGCCGAAGGTCCGCGTGCTGCGGGCGAGAAGAGATTGCCGGTCCAGGTTGCCTTGCTTTGCCGCCAGTAAGCAGACCCGCGGTAAAGGTAGCGCTGAGTTGAGCCCGTGCCCGTGCGCTAATGCCCGGTTGCTCAATCAAGGCATCGAAGCTCGCACGCGCTTGATCGGCACGAAGCACTCCTCGAGCCACGTCAAACAACATACCAACACCGTGGTTGGCGACCGCAGAAATACCGCCTTTGCTTTGAACTGGAAGACGTGAGGACTGCTCAATCAAGGGGACTTCTGGCGAAGGCGGCGGAATGAAGGCGGTTCGCCCGACCTGCGGAGTCGATCCGACTTTTAGGACATTCTGCTGAAGCTTCGGCGGATTCACCGGAAGTGTCCTGATATCCACGCCGGCTTGCGGGCCTACCAATGAGGACAAGGTTGTTTCACCCGCCCCACTCTGTCTCAAGGCGCGGACCGCTTGCGCAGGCGGCGTTGGAAGGCACATCTGTCAACTTCCTCTCATATGAAAAGGCCACCCGCGTTGCCGCGGATGGCCTTGTGGTTCGAGTGCTCTTATCGTGGCGGTCTGGGGACAGGCGCACGGACCGCCGGCCTGTGCCGTTAACCCCTCCGCCGTTCCGCGCCCAATTTCGTTTGCGTTCGCCTGCCTTAAGCGGCATTTTGATGTGAATCGGTCACAATGGGCCGATTGCCGTCTCGAAGCAGACGATCCGTGGAGGAGCGAATGTTCGGAGATCCGGCAAGGGATCTGCCGCAATGCTTTGCGTTCTTGTTGGTGCCGGAATTTTCAATGATGCCGGTTACCGCGGCTATCGAGCCGTTGCGCATCGCCAACCGGCTGGCCGAGAAACAGCTCTACGACTGGCGCATGTATTCGGTCGATGGCGAGGCCGTCGACGCCTCGAACGGCTTCACCATTGCCTGCTCCGGCGGCCTGGACGAAATCGGCGATCGGGCCGTTGTCATCATCTGCGGCGGCATCAACGTCCAGTCCCACACCAGCCGGACCATGATCAACTTCCTGAGAAAGTCGGCGCGGCGCGGCGCCGATATCGGTTCGTTGTGCACCGCCTCGCATGTTCTGGCGGCGGCCGGGCTGCTCGATGAGTACACCTGCACGATCCACTGGGAGAACATCCCTGCCTTCTGCGAGGACTTTCCCGAGATCAAGGTGACCGGCAGCCTGTTCGAGATCGATCGCGACCGGTTCACGTGCGCCGGCGGCACGTCTTCCATCGACATGATGCTCGCTCTCATCGCCTCACAGCACGGACCCGAGCTTGCCGCCGACGTTGCCGAGCAGGTACTGCACTCGCCGATCCGCCACCATAGCGAACATCAGCGCATGTCGCTGCCGGCGCGCATTGGCGCGCGGCACCCAAAACTCGTCGGCATCATCGAGCAGATGGAAGGCAATCTGGAAGAACCGCTCAGCCCCAGCATACTCGCCAAGCAGGCCGGCCTGTCGACCAGGCAGCTTGAGCGCCTGTTCCGGCGCTATCTCGACCGCTCTCCGAAGCGATATTATCTGGAACTGAGACTGAAGAAGGCGCGGCTGCTTCTGCTGCAGACCAGCATGTCGGTGATCAATGTCGCACTCGCCTGCGGCTTTTCATCGCCGTCACACTTCTCCAAGTGCTATCGCGCGTTCTATGGGCGGACGCCCTATCGCGAGCGTGGCATCCCCGCGGTCGACGGTGAATTCGGCCAGTCGCAGGCCTCCTGAGCGTTCTGCGGTCAATACCAACTGAATGGATCTGGAGCGTTTCACGTTCATATGGAATCGCTCTAGGCAACAGCCGCCGCGTGTTGCATGGCCGCGCGGGCGCGCCGCATGTAGAGGTCACTCGCTTCGCGGCCAAACACGGCGTGCATGAGCCGGCCGGCGGCCGCATATGCCTCTGAGGCGAAGGCACGCGCTTCATCGGAACCGTCCTGAATGTCTCGCAGCAGGCGTTCGGCAATGACCTCGAGAAACTGTTCTACCTCGGACCTGACCCGCGAGAAGTCAGCATTGAGGGTAAGTTGACCCAGAAATGACCTGAGCTCCATCAAGAGATTGACGGCGAACTCCGCCTCTTCGATCTTTTGCGGATCGGGCAATGCAGGCGTGGCGCTTTGTTGTTCGCGCCTGGAAGGGCGTTGGTAGAGTGCCGCTTTTATCAAACGCGGAGCCGCCGATATCCGTTCCCGGATTGCCGCGGACAGGCTGGACCGCATTGCCACGAGCCGGTGACCCCACGCACCTTTGAGATCCAGCTCGAAAGCATCGCATAAAGCACTCGCGCTTGCGTAAAACTCCGACAGGTGCACCTTTATGATGCCCAGATCGGTGCTCAAAATAATGTTCTCGCGCGCCTGATCGGCCGCCAGTTCCATGTCGTGAAGCATCACTTCGACGACCGCCCCCGCAGGGTGACGGTAGGCAACCTCGGCTTCACCCGACCCTACGATGTGAAGGAGAATCTTGAACATGTCAGGCGCACGCGGACACCGGGAGAGCAGGTTCACCAGCAACAGATGCACGTCGTCGCGGTGCTTCGCCTCAAACTCGGCGAACCAGCGCCCATAAAGCTCCACGTCGGGAACCTGCAAATCGTGCACTGAAGCCGGTGTGCGGGCAAGATGTTCGAGAAGCGCCGGCGCGCACTTCATGCATTGCCTGATTTCATATGCGTCTTTCAAAACGCGCGCACCGCCCAATTGGGCCGCAATGCGTCCATAGGCCTTGGTGTCCGGTTCGATCGGATCCAGTTGAGCCGAAAGCCGCTCATGGCAGATGTTGTAAAGCCGGACTGAGAGTTCCTGTATTTTCTTGTCGTCTTCCGAAAGCGCGGCCTGCGCCAGCTGGATTGAGAGCTGAGGCAGG
>JAJFHL010000208.1 GCA_021775615.1 Hyphomicrobiales bacterium | reverse complement strand
AGCACCCAGTTCTCGCCCGGGTTCTCCCAGTCTTCCTTCACCATGGGCCGTGCCGCGACGGCGCCGTAGCCGCAGCGCTCATAAAGCCGCCGCGCGCCTTTGTTGGCATCGGACACGATGATGCTCATGGCCGGCAGGTGCGCCCTTGCCGCGATCGTCTCGGCAAAGTTGAGCAACTGTGCGCCGAAGCCCCTGCCGCGCCATTGCGGATAGGCCGCCAGCACGTTCACGTACCAGGTGCCCGGCGCCAGATCCTCAAGCTGCTGCAGAGGCACGAACATCGGCGGAAGCTGGTCGTAATCGACCGGCTCCGGTTTGGCGTCCAGCGCATAGCCGACGAGTGCGGCCGTCGCAGAGCCTTGCGCCTCCAGCACGGTGGCATTGCGGTAGGAAAAGCCGCCTTCTTCGCGCAGCGCCCGGCGTCGGCCGACATCCCATGCGGTCTCGCCGGGCTCGGCCATCTTCTTCCACAGATAGATCGGCAAGCCCTCGCCGGCGAAATTGATCAGTTCGGCCAGGACCTCCGCGTCACTCGCGGCTGCCGGGCGAATGCGGGCGTCGAGCTCGCTCGGGGCATGCAGGTTCATGAAGTCCGTTCCGCGTGAGGTCGATGATGTGTGGTGTGGTCCGCTTACAGGCGTCGAGTGCCGCGCTTCCCATACGGAAGAACGGTGTGGCACCCGGCTCCATTGTTGCGATGTGGCCGCGCGGTCGATGTATTTCAACCGTGCGGAACGTTTCAATCGTTTCAGATCGGGCGCAAGACGTATGGAATGTTCTCTAAATGTTCTTGTTAGGTCAACCTAGTTGGGTTATCATGGCGCCTGTACTATTGGT
This sequence comes from Hyphomicrobiales bacterium, assembly GCA_021775615.1. GTDB lineage: Bacteria > Pseudomonadota > Alphaproteobacteria > Rhizobiales > JAJFHB01 > JAJFHM01. The sequence continues at coordinate 18,095 of JAJFHL010000208.1, read as the reverse complement.
TGCAGAGCGCAGGACGCCCATCGTGGTCACCCATGTCAGCACAGTCGCCTTTTCCGGCATCGAGGCGGTCGCCGTCGATGTCCAGGCCCAGATCTCGTCCGGGCTTCCCGCTTTCACCGTGGTCGGCCTGCCTGACAAGGCGGTGGCGGAAAGCCGCGAGCGGGTGCGCTCGGCCCTGACAGCAATCGGCCTCGCCCTGCCGCCCAAGCGCATCACGGTCAATCTGGCCCCCGCCGACCTGCCCAAGGAGGGCAGCCATTTCGACCTGCCCATCGTGCTCGCCCTGATGGGGGCCCTGGGGGTGATCCCGGCGGACGCCCTGTCGCGCTATGCGGTGCTGGGCGAATTGTCCCTCGACGGATCGATCACCTATGTCGCCGGGGCCCTGCCGGCGGCCATGGGCGCCAGCGGGCGCGGTCTCGGCCTGATCTGTCCTGAAGCCTGCGGCGCGGAAGCCGCCTGGGCCGGTGACAGGCTCGACGTCCTGGCGCCTGAAAACCTGATCCAGCTGGTCAACCACTTCAAGGGTTCGCAGGTGCTTTCCAGACCCCGGCCCGCCAAGGCCGATGACGCCGCGCCCTTGCCGGACCTCTGCGACATCAAGGGCCAGGAAAGCGCGCGCCGGGCCCTCGAAATCGCCGCCGCCGGTGCCCACAACCTTCTCATGGTCGGACCGCCCGGCGCCGGAAAGTCGATGCTGGCGCAGCGTCTCCCCTCGATCCTGCCGCCCATGGCGGCGGAAGAAATGCTCGAAGTCTCGATGATCGCATCGGTCGCCGGCGAGCTGAAGGGCGGGCGGCTTTCGCCGCGCCGCCCGTTCCGCGAACCGCATCATTCCGCCAGCCAGGCCGCCATGGTCGGAGGCGGCCAGCGCGCCAGGCCGGGCGAGATGGCGCTCGCCCACAACGGCGTCCTGTTCATGGACGAATTCCCCGAGTTCCTGCCCAAGGTGCTGGAATCTCTGCGCCAGCCCATGGAAAGCGCCGCAACGGTGATCGCCCGCGCCAACCACCATGTCACCTATCCGGCCAGGTTCCAGCTGGTCGCCGCCATGAATCCATGCAAATGCGGCCGCGCCGGCGAGCCGGGCTACACCTGCCGCCGCGGCGCCCGCTGCGCCGACGACTATCAGGCCCGCCTCTCCGGCCCGCTGCTCGATCGCATCGACCTGCGCATCGAAGTCCCTGCCGTGCGCGCGTCCGACCTGATTGCCGCCACCCCCGGCGAGGCGAGCGCGCCCGTCGCCGCAAGGGTGGCCGAGGCCCGCGAGCGCCAGCGCGCCCGCTTCCGGGCGCTTGGGCTTCGCGACATGCGCACCAATGCCGATCTCGGCGGCGATCTTCTCGACGAGGTCACCCGCCCCGAACCGCAGGGCGTGAAGCTGTTGCACCAGGCCGCCGAACAGATGCAGCTCTCGGCCCGCGGCCTCCACCGGGTCCTCCGCGTCGCCCGCACCATCGCAGATCTGGGCGGCCGCGAAGACGTCACCCGCATCGATATCGCCGAAGCCCTGAGCTACCGGCACCTTGTGAACGGGGTCAGCGCGGCGGCGTGAACACGGGGGTAGTCCCGCGTCCTGCCGCCGTTGGTCGTGATCACGTCAGCGGCTGAGCCGTTTCTCGATCTGCCGCCGTTCCCAGGTCGTGCCACGAAACTTGAGCACCTCGTAGACCACCAGACCGTGGAATGCCACGCCGCAGCCCCACCCAAGCGCGGTCCAGGTGACCCAGATGACTTCGGGATACAGAACGACGTTGATGTAGACGAGAATGGGTATCGTGATCGCATATGAAATGAGGTTCGCGTAGAACGATTTGAGGTCGCGGACATACTCCATGGCCTCGCGTTCGCGCTTGCTCAAATGAACTTTTTCGGCGGTGTTCGCATCTGGTGTGTTCACATCCTGGGTGCTCATCATGGTCTCCGGTTGCAGGCTTTTGACATCCGTTTCAAAAACGGCGGCGAGGCATTTCAGGGTTTCCAGACCCACCCGCTTCCCGCGTTCCATCCGCTGAATCGTGCGGACGCTAACGCCGGAAAAATCGGCCAGTTGCTCTTGTGACCATCCTCTTTCGAGGCGAAGTTTTCGAACAATCATCCGGTTCCCCGCAATGCTGCGCCATGACCTGAAACGTGGAGAATACCGGTCGCGCGGACCACGACACTTTCCCGACACGACCCGTCAAACACCCGACACGGGCGCGATCTCATGGGGCTCCGGCTCACAATACACCAGTTTTACGCATCGACATCGCCGATGGGCACAAGCCATCGGCGCCTCATTGGCGGGGTCGCAACAGCGTCGTGCGCCTGCATTCATTAAATTTCCGGTTTTCGCCGCAACTGGCCTTTAATACACTTGCATTGGCGGGCAATTTCGATGACGTTGCCGCAACAATGATCGGCGTAAGCGTAACAGATCCAGGTGTTTCGGAAATGCGGCCAGTTACCGTAGCATCCTCCGCGTGTCCCCAGGAAAACCGCCAGAAAAGAGCCTTTTCCCGCGTCTTTCGCGGTGCCGCCGTGGCGCTTGCCGCGGTGATTGCTGGTGGCATTGTCACGGCCTCTCCGCTGCGCGCCCAGGCCGACGATCCGTGTGCGGCGCAAGCCGATGGCGAGCCCTACATCCACTCGGTTCCGGCGTCAGGCCCCTACAAGCTCTATGTCTTCGGCGACTCCCTGGGCGATGGCGCCTGGGCCGGCCTCACACGCCGCTTCAAGGGCGACGAGATGGTTCAGGTCTTCCGCAAGACCAAGGTCAATTCCGGCATCGTGCGGGCCGACCGCTATGACTGGAATCGAGCCATGGTGCAGATTTCGCACCAGCAGTTCCAGATCGCCGTCATGATGTTCGGCGCCAACGATCTCCAGTCGATCCGCGCGCCCGGCAAGCGGCACCACTTCAACACGCCGGGCTGGCACGAACATTTCAATGACCGGATCGACCGTATTCTGGAGCCGCTCAAGCGCAACAAGGTGGCGATCTACTGGATCGGCCTGCCGGTGGTGCGCCGGCCGGACTATTCGCGCGACTACAAGATCGTCAATGAGATCTTCCGGCAGAAGATGGAAGAGCACGGCGTCAAGTTCATCGACGTGTGGGGGTCTTTTGCCAGTCCGGCCGGTGGTTTTATCATGCATGGCACGGACGTTCGCGGGCAGATGAAAGTGTTGCGCCATCAAGACGGCGTTCATTTCACCATCCCGGGCAACGAAAAGCTCGCAAGCTTTGTCGAAATGGAAATCCGCAAAGACATTGCAGCGTTAACCACCTGCCTTAAGAAGGCCGAAAACGCCGACTAGTCTGTCCATATCGGCCTGATCCCTGTATATACTGGCATGCAATGGCCGGACCAACTTGGAACATCTGCCGTCAGTGCGGTGGTGTTTCGGGTGTTGGTCTTAACGCGGCCTTAATAAGAACACGGGCAAGATTTATGCGATTTGCCAGACCGGCGCCCGGACGAGTGCAATGTGCCGACCGCACTTTGCGGCGGCGCCGTGGCGTTGTATGTTTGTGCCTTAGTTCATGAGTGGCGTGGGTTTGAGTGACTTTGGTGTTGGTATGCTTGGCGTAGAGCGGCGCAATCGCGCGGTTCACAATCGCGCGGTTCACAATCGCGCAGTCGAAGGGGAGCCTGAAGCGCCGGGGTCCGCGTTCGACATATGCGTGCTCGCCAGCGTGCAGTGTCTTGGCTTCATCCTCAGCGCCGTCCTCGCCTATATCATCTATGATGCATCGCTCGGCGGCGATGCGGTGCCTGAGGCGGAATTCGCCCGGATCGACAGACCGATGTCCACGGCCGAGATCAGGCCGGAAACCGTCACCCCGCCTGACACCGAAATCCGCGTCGCCAAGCGGTGGTCCGTATCGCCGGACAAGTCCAACCGCCTCGATCTCTCCAACCAGCCGATGGATGAACTTGCCGGTGACGCCCTGGCGGTGGCTTTCGAGATGGTCGAGCCCGACACGCAGTCTGTGGCCGAACCGGTCAGGCCCGCCGCGCCGCCGCTCACCGGCCGGCCGCTTGGACGCTTTTTCTCAGCTCTTGCATCGCTGGAAGCCGGTCTGCGCACCGAACCCATTACAATCGTGCATCTTGGCGACAGCCATGTCGCATCCGACTCGCTCACCCGCGGCATTCGCCGCCGCCTGCAGGCCCGCTTCGGCGACGCCGGCCGCGGCATGATGGTGCCAGCCGGCGCCTACAAATACGCCATTGCCGACGGTGTAAACTTCAAGCGTGTCGGTCATTGGTCGGCGCATAACAGTTTCCGCCAGAAGCGCGGGCCCTACGCCCTTTCAGGCGTTCGCCTGGCGACCAGCGCACGCGGCGCCAAGCTGGTGCTGACCACCCAGAACGAGCCCTTCGACTGGGGTGAGGTGACGGTTGTGACCGGACCCAAACAGGGCCTCGTCAAATTATCCGCCGGGTCGAAAAACGTTGAGTTCAACGCCCGTGCCGCCGCGCCGGGTTCAAAAGTTGTGCGGATCGACGCAAAGGGCAGCACATTGACGGTCACCGCCGCCGGCAGCGGTGCGACCACGGTTCTCAACTGGTCCATCGGCCGCGACGCACCCGGCATCCGCTACGTCAATTTCGGCCTCGCCGGCGCAACCGCGGATGTCACCAGGCGCTGGTCGCGCCAGCTCGTGGCCAATGACATCGCCCACCTCAAGCCCGACCTGATTGTCTGGGGATACGGCACCAACGAAGGCTTCAATGACGGCCTCGATCTCAAGTCCTACGGCAAGACTGTAAAGTCGTTCATCGCTTACCTGCGTGAGCAGGCGCCCGGCGCCGACCTCCTGTTTGTCGGCCCGGCCGACAGCGCCCGCCTGCCGCGCTACGCCAAGCATCTTCGCCGCTCGGCCTCCTGCCGTCATCTGACCCCGGCCGAAGCCGCCGGCTACGGCAAGCTGGTGTCGCGCAGGTCGAGCGCGCTGCGCCGCTGGCACGCGCCGCCCAAGCTGGCGGCCGTGCGCAGGTTCCTGAAGGATCTGGCCGCCGAGCAGCATGCCGGATACTGGGACTGGTCCGCCGCCATGGGCGGGGACTGCAGCATCAACCGCTGGGCCTCCCAGAAGCTTGCCGCGGGAGACCGCGTGCATCTGACCAACCGCGGCTACGACCGTTCCGCCGGCCTGTTCGTTGATCATCTGATCAACAGCTTCTCGCAAAGCCGCCTGCTTGCTGCTACACAGCAATAGCGCACCCTAACGGTTCTTCCGGCCGGTGCTGCGTCGGTTGAATTTCCATTGATGGATCGGGCGTCGCGTGCTTTTCCCGACAGCAGATTTTGCCCTGTTTTTCTTCATCGTGTTCTGTGCTTCCTGGGCGGCGGTGGCGCGACCGGATGCGCGCAAACTGGCGCTCCTCGTCGCCAGCTACTTCTTTTACGGCTATTGGGACTGGCGCTTCATGGCGCTCCTGGCTGTCAGCTCGGCGATCAACTACACCGCTGGTCGCGCCATCGCCGCCTGGCCCGGGCCGCGCGCCCGTAAAGCCGCTCTAATCACGGCGATCGGTCTCAACCTGGCGATCCTGGGATTCTTCAAGTATTTCGGTTTCTTCCTCGAGAGCCTCGGCGACATCATGGTGATGGCGGGTTTGGAACGCGACCTGCCGCTGCTGCAGATCGTGCTGCCGGTCGGCATTTCCTTCTTCACCTTCCAGGGCATCTCATACGTGGTCGACGTGTACAGGGGAGAAGTCGGTGCGGCCAAATCGCCGTTGAACCTGTTTCTCTACATTTCCTTCTTCCCCCAGCTCGTCGCGGGGCCGATCGTGCGCGCCGCCTGGTTCCTGCCCCAGCTCGACGAGACGCCCGAACTGACCCGCCGCGCCCTGTGTTTCGGGCTCTGCCTCATCCTCCTTGGCCTGTTCAAGAAGATGGTCATCGCAAACTACCTGGCGACCGAACTGGTGGACGGAGTGTTCATTGACCCGGGCGGTTACTCGAGCCTCGAACTGCTCATCGCGATCTACGGCTATGCGGTCCAGATTTACTGCGATTTTTCCGGCTACAGCGATATCGCCATCGGCGTGGCGGCGCTGCTTGGCTACCGGTTCCACCGCAATTTCGACCGGCCCTACCGGGCCCGCTCCCTGCAGGAATTCTGGCGCCGCTGGCACATATCCCTGTCGCAGTGGCTGCGCGACTATCTCTACAAGCCGCTTGGCGGCAGCAAATATGGCCGTATCGCCACCTATCGCAACCTCGCCATCACCCTGCTGCTCGGCGGCGTCTGGCACGGCGCCGCGTGGACCTTCATCGTCTGGGGCGCCATTCACGGGACGGCGCTGGCGGTCGAGCGGGCGTTGCGCGAATGGCGCTCTGGCGACGCCGCCGGCCCGCACACTACCGGGCGCGGGGCGTGGCCGCTTGCGCGCGCCGCCGGCCAGGTGCTTCTGACGTTTCACATCGTCTGTCTGGCCTGGATCTTCTTTCGCGCCGAGGATTTCGCCGGCGCCTTCGTCTATCTGCGGCAGCTCGGCCGGTTTTCGGGCGACCTTGTGGTCGTGACACCGTTTCTCGCGGCCCTGATCGGGATAACATTACTTGCCCAGTTCGTGCCCTCCAACAGTGTCGAGCGCCTCGCCCGGCAGATTGAAGGAGTTCCGATAGCCTTCCTCGCCGCCGGGTTCGCCGTGGCACTTCTCGCCATCGACCTGGTGGCACCGGAGGGCACCGCACCGTTCATCTACTTCCAGTTCTGATTGTGAACAAATGACCGACACCCCGAACTCAGGCCAGGCAGATCGCGACACGACATCAAGTAACGTTCGCGCCGCGATAATCATCTTTCTGACGGCCACGGCGTCGTTCGCCCTGTTTGGGTCCGCCGACATCGTCAGCATGTCCTATGACCTGCCTGAAAACGCCTGGACCTTGCCGCTGGTAACCGCTGCGGAACGGTGGCATGCCGCAATGGAGGCATTGGGAACCGCCGCTATGGCCCAGGGTATCCGGGATGCAATTGCCGGCCTGCGCGCCATCGGATGGCCCTGATCCTTTAACCTTTCAAGAGGCAAATCGGCTCAACTTCTCTACCCGGCCGGTAACTTTTACGTTACGTCGGCACTTGTGCTGCGATGTCAAAACCCCAATTTAAGGAAAGCTGGAGTTTAGGAGGAGCGCGTGCAGCGCTTGGTCGCGGGCCCAACACAGGGTATATTAGGAAGCATGCGGACAATACTCTCCTTTGTGCTCTTCATGAGCATCGCGGTATCCGGTATGTCGGCGGCGCAAGCCGAGCGCCGGGTCGCCCTCGTCATCGGCAATTCGGCTTACGAGCACACCGCCAGTCTGGCCAACCCCAAAAGCGATGCGGAGGCCGTTGCGGCCTCGCTTGAGCGTTTGGGATTTGAAGTGCTGACCGGCCTTGACGCCGATATTCATCAAATGATCGGCCTGGTGCGCGATTTCTCGCGCGCGCTGGAAGGCGCCGACGTGGCTTTGTTCTACTACGCGGGTCATGGGCTCCAGGTCGATGGCAACAATTATCTCGCTCCGGTCGATGCGGAACTCAACGATCAGGCGGATCTTGATTTCGGCACGGTCAAACTGTCGTCGATCCTGCGCCAGATGGACCGTCACCGGGCAGCCAACCTGGTGTTTCTCGACGCCTGCCGGGACAATCCCCTGTCAAAGACCCTGGCGCGCAGCATTTCGGTCGGCCGCTCTGTGGACTTCGGCCGCGGCCTGGCAAGGGTGGAGGCGGGAATCGGCACGCTGATCGCCTATGCCACTCAGCCCGGCAATATCGCCCTCGATGGCGATACCGGAGAGGGCCACAGCCCGTTCACCAAGGCGCTTTTGACGCACATGGAAACCCCTGGCCTCGACATCGGCAATATGATGATCAAGGTGCGCAGGGACGTGATTTCCGCCACCAAGCAAAAACAGGTGCCGTGGGATCACTCATCCCTCACCGGGCAGTTCTACTTCAAGCCGGCCGGCGAGACGAAGACCGAACAGGTCGCCGCGGTCAATCCGGCCGAAACAAATGAAACGACGTCCCGGTCGGTTGCGGACGGCAATGTAAGAGTGGCCGAGACCCGCCTCGAGGCGGGGCAGAACGCCATGGAGCTTGCCTTCTGGAACACGATCAAGGACAGCAACGACCCCGATCTGTTGCAGACCTATCTCAACCGCTTTCCCGAAGGGGTCTATGCGGATCTGGCGCGGGTCCTGATTGCGCGCGCGCGCAGGAACACTGGGCCGGACACGTCCGAAGTGGCCGCGATCAACCCGGAAATTCCACAACAGGACCAGCCGGTCCAAGAGCAGCCGATTGGAGCCGAAGAGCCTGAAACGCCCGAAGCCGGGCCCGAGGAAGAAGCCGTGCGCGATGCCGGCGAGGAGCAAAATGCCGGTGAAGAGCAGTCGTCCGATGTCGCGGGCGATGAGCAACCCGCCGGGCAGCAGCCGGTCGAAGCCAGCGAACTCGAGAACACCGCCGCCGAGGAGCCCCAGCCGGTCGAAACAGCGGCGGCGGGCAATCCCGAGGACCAGGGACTGGATCAGCAAACCATGCTGGCCGAACTGCGCCGCAAGGCGCTCGACGGTGACCGGGACGCGGCGCTCGAACTGGCGAGACACTTCGACGGTGCGGAAGAGGCCGACCGTGCCGCCGGCTACGCCCTGATCGTCCTCGACAAGGGCGGCGCCGGCTACACGGCACCCTTCATCACCGACACCAAGGCCTGGTCCAAGCCCTTCTGGTCGGCACTGCAGGCGCATTTGAAGGATGAAGGAATGTACGGCGGCGCCATAGACGGTCTGCCGGGCCGCGGCACCAAGACCGCGGTACAGAAGTATGCCGGTATTGAAGTGGCGGTTCAGCCGGTCGCCGCGCAGCAGCCGAAACGCGGGACCAAACCGCCGCGCGGCAATCAGCCGGTGCGTCAGGCCAAGCCAAAAGGCCCGCCGACACGCGGAAAACCGCCGCCCAACAGGTGGTGCCTTATCGATCCAAACGGGGCCCGGTGCACCAATCAATAGGCGTCGGGCCTCGGATTGGCGACCATTGTGCCCGCTCCACGAAGACCATCGACGCGAACATGTGCAATGAGCGGTCCGCTACCAGCCGGGCCGCTCGTTTCTTTTGTGACTCAAATCCTAACTTTGCCGCGTTTTCCACGGTAAGATGCGCGACAGCTTGATCACCACTGTTGGCAAGTGCACGATATCCGGCTAATTCTCCGTGCCGCTGATTCCACAGGCCCTAGGGGACCGCTCAGCCATGTTTCACCGAATCGCGCTCCACGTTCTTGCCGGCGCTCTGCTGTTGGCCGCCGGCGGCGAGGCTGTTGCCAAATGCAGGTCGTTCGAGAGCAAGCCCGAGACCTTCGCCAGTATGGAACTGCTGCTGCACAAGCGGCTGGCGAAGCAGGGCGACGGGGTCGCCATCAAGTTCGGCGGCGAGGGACAGATCCTGTCGGTGATAAAGTTCGATGACAATATCGAAGAGCTCTCGGACGAGCATCTCCAGAGCAAACTCACCGAAGTCGCCAGCGGCATTCGCTACGCCACCGAACTGCGCGGCGACAAGGTGGTTTTCTCCAAGGCCCTGCCGCACTGGACCATCGGCAAGCGGACCTTTCATGCCGAAACCGTCACCGCGACATACAAGTACTACGATGTGACCGCATTCGAGTATGTCGGCCTGTCGCGTGACGCTGATTGCTTCTTCATGGTGCGCTTTACCAATGCGGCCGACGCCGACGATGCCTCGTCCCTTGACCGCTACAAGGCGTATGTCGAACAGGCGCACATGCTGTTGCTCAGTCGCGAAGATGTGATTGAAGAGCCCGAAGAACCGGTGGACGACGGCGAAGCGGAAACGTCCGAAGTTCAGTCGGATTAGTTTGATTTAGCGGTTTTCGCCGGGGCGCCACTCAAACAGCGACTGAATGACTGTCTGAGGCGACTTCGGCGCGGCGGCATGGGCCGGCGCCACCTGCCATAGCAGTGATCCCACCCTGACCGACTCAAATCCCATGGCGGCCAGATGCACGGCGCTTGGGCGCTGAATGGTTTGGCCGAAATCGGCCTGCGCTTCCCACTTTTGCGGCATCGGCGCGCCGATCCAGGCCAGCCGTTCGCCGAGCACCAGCGATTCGTTGACCTTGCGCGCCGCCGGTCCGCCGATCAGCCGCAACACGCCCTCGCTTCTGGAAAGCCCGGCCCTGGCATGATCCAACGCCGTGATGAGCGTGTCGGCGGCAGCTTTGGGACCGTTGTCGGCGAACACAAGGCGGAATTCGAAGTCATGAATGGCGAGTTCGCGCATATGCTCGCACATTGCGCTGACCACGGGAGAATCCGGGCCGGCCGCAAGCAGCCGGATGATCTTTGAGTCCGGTCCGCCCAGGACACCGACCTTGTCGGAGGTAAGTTTCGCGATCATTTCGGAAAGATGATCCGTCACGGGATCCCTTGCATAGGAATCGAGTTTGGAGGCAAGAGCATGGTTCATCGCGGGACCACCTGGTCTGGACTGTTGCCGTCCTGCCATTGCCGAAGCAGCCGGACTGGCAGCGGCAGGTGGTGCGATGGTGGCGCTCGTTACGTTACCAAACGGTTAACGTGTCCAGACTTCGGTCAGGCATCATGCCGTCCGCTCACAATTTGTCGTCTCGCCCGGTGCCGCCATTGTGGGTCAGCCGCGGTGCCGGACGCCGTGCACCGAGGGCCGGTTCGTTGGGCTCGGCAGCGTCGTTCGGTGTGTCTGTTCCGCCGGATTCGGGCGCCGGGAGCGTGGGCGCGGTGGCTGTGTCGAATCGACCGGTCCCGCCATTTCCGTTGGGGCCGTCCGCCGGGAGCGGAGACGGTGAGGGAGCGTCATCGCCGAAAGCGTCATCTGCTCCGTTCGGCGTTGCCGTGCCATTGCCATGCGGCTCGGCGGAAGCGTTCGCTGCCGCCGGGTCGTTGCCCGGGTCAGGCGCATGGTGGTCGCGGGCATCGGTCTCCGCCGTGGATGCGGCGTGGTGTTCGCGCCTGGCCTCGCGCACGTCATCAGGCGCCTGTTGCCGGTCCCGTTCGATCCGGTCGTAGATCGTGTTGAGAAGCAGACTCGCCCAGGCGCCGCGCGGGAAGCGGTAGATATCGAAGTGGCGGTAATTCTGATATGTGCTGTCGCGCTTGCGGAATTCGCGGCGCACGAAGTGCTTGAGGAACGGCACATAGGAGACGTTCTGCAGGACCCGCTGATCCTCAAGCCCCGAGAAGAACATCTTGAGGCTCGCGATCACCGGGTCGCGCGACTTTGGTATCGCCACGTAGAAATTCCCGAACAGGTTCATGATCACCGTAGAGAGCACGCTCCAGCCGTCCTCGCGCGCATTCGGGTCGCTGCCGCGGATGGTTTCGATGAAGTCGAAAAACACCCGGTCGTGTGCCCGCTTGGCCTCGTTGACCTGGGTTTCGTAGCGCTCGTAGTGGCGCACTTGCTTGTCGAAGGCGATCACCGCGATACAGGCGTCGATGAAGATGGCAACCAGCAGCGGGATGATATCGGACTCGTTCAGGGTCTTGATATTGGCGGGGGCCGGTCGCACCGCCGTCACCTCGTCTTTGCCCTGACGCACGGCCTCCTGCCGTTTGCGCTGCAGATCGGCCTCGGTGTCGGTCAACCGCTGCACCGAAAAGTCGAAGGTCGTGGCCACCTGGATCATGTAGTTGGTCAGCCGCAGAAACGCGAGCTTGGTGGCTTCGGGCCCCTCGGCGGCGATGATATCCCGCGGGTTGAGCGGCGGCAGGTTTTGCAGGGCGTTGACGGTGCGCTGCAAGAGGCGGGTCAGGGTCCGGTCCGGACAGGAGAAGGAAACGCCGCTGCGGGCATCGACGAACTCTGCCTTTGAGGCGCGTTCCTGCAACTGCCCGATCAGCAGGGCGATATCGGGATCGACCGAGAAGTCGTTCACCTGGCTTGCGGCCTGGCGCACATTGAGGCTGACCCGCTGCACCGCCGCGTTGCGCTGGGCGATGTCGCCGGCGGCAAAGACGTCTCGGAAATCGGCGACCGATTGTTCCAGCCCGTTGAGCACGATGGCGAGTGACGCGATGCGCGAATCGACCTGCTTCTTGGCCAGTTGCATATCGGCCTCGTCCTGGGCGCGCAGACGCTGGCGCGGGCCGGCGGTCGGCTGCGTGTTGGCATCGCAGGTCCCGCCGGTTTCGGTCTCCTGCTTGGCCATGGCGGCCGAATGGGCCGATGCGTCCGAGATGCTTTCGGTGATGTTTTCAAGCCGCGAGCGGGTCACCTTCATCGCGGTCAGAATATCGGTGGTGGCCAGTTCCGTGTTCTGGGCGACGAACGATCTCGCCGCGATGATCTTCCAGTAAAAGCCGAAACCGAACCCAATCGAGATCATCTCGAGCAGCAAGTAGACGCCAAGCAGCACGCACATCATGATCATGCGCGGCCGAGTGAACAGCGTGTCGAGCACATAGAGGATCATCAGCATAAGCAGCGCAACCGCTCCGGCGATCGCCAGCACCATGATGGTGTCGAGGTCGCCGGCGTAGTTCGCCTGGATGATTTCCAGCATGCCCCGGAACGTCGCCACGCCCGAGATGAAGGTGAGACCGACAATCAGGACCCACCTTTTCGTGTTCTTCCACGCTCTGGGGAACCTTGGACGCCAGGTGGGTGTTGCCGGTTGTTGTGCTGTCATGTGCCCGTATCTTTTCTCGCGTCCCCTCTGCGATCGTTGACCCTGTGGTTCCCGGTTACTTCGTGTGTTCGTGTGCGTTGAGACTGTCCGGCGGCTCCGGCAGGTCCGGCATGCGGAAGCGCCAGCGGTTGGCCTGCAGCAAGAGCACGAAAAGCAGTGCCAGTGCGGATGTGCCAAGTCCGATGAAATCTCTTGCCGTCAGCGGCTTTGAGCCGCCCGCGCCCATGCCGAACAGGCCGGCTATGGCGCCTCCCAACCGTTTCAGCGCGTTGATTCCGGCGGATCGGTCGCTCGGAAGTTGGGCGATTTCGATGCCGGCGATGCTGTCAAGTTCTGAGGCAATGTTGCGCAAATGCCGCTGTGCGGCGGCGTCCTCGACCAGGCCGGCCGTGTTCAGGTAGCGGTCAAAGCCGGTCGCCGTCGTCTCGAGCCTGATCTGGGCATTGAAACCGGCGAGCGCACGCGAAACCCCGGCCGCCTGCGATTGTGCGGACGCCGCCTGTCCAAGAGCCGGGTCACGTGGGAAAGCAGCGACTGCCGCCTTGAGCGGAGCGCTCTGACCGGTGAAGGCGTCGTTCCATCGCACCAGGGCCGCGGAGAACGCGTTGGTCCCGTTTTCCGCGGGCGGCGCGCCGGTGTCTTCTTCCTCGCCGCGCGGTTCGTATTGCGCGCCGATCAACTGTTCAAGGCTGAATTCGACACTCTGCAGCCGGGTGGAAATGGACGTGTTGGTGGCGGCCGCATCGCGGAACCAGGCGTCGTAGGCAAGTCGCGGCGTGCCGAGCACCGACACCACGGCCACATGGTTGAAGACAAACAGAAACCCGAGACACAGTGCCGTTGCGACGAAGAGCATGGCGCGCGGAGGTGCCGAAGCCGATGCGATGACATTGCAGACGATGTGGTACTCGGTGGCGCCGATCAGGAGCGCCGTCACCAGACCGGCAGAGAAATAGCCGAAACTGAGCGATCCCTGGGCCAGGATTTCGTGAATTCCGTAGGCCGCACCGAGAACGATGAGCGCGCTCCAGCCCCACACCAGGGTCTCGCTGAGCGCCTGCTTGCGTTCTTCCGCGGTGCCATAGCGCGGCCGGTTCGCATCGATGGGCTCATACGGCCCTCTGCGCACATCCTCACTGCTGGGCGCCACGCTGCTTCCTCCCAATACGCCGCTCACGACCCTGCCGCCTCGCGTGCAAGGTCCTCAAGCAATACCCGAAGCAACGGGCCCGCCTGCCTCCCGGCGGCAAAGCGGCCCATCAGTTTTCGGGGATCTCCCGTCCCCATGTAGACTACATATGTGTATTTCTGCCCGGAATTAAAATGTATTTGTCCGCTGATCCAGAGATCCATGGTGTCCGGCTGCCCCGCCGGCAGGCGGAAAGACCGGGTTCCGGTCTTGGCCACATGCAATGAAATAGATCCGTTTGTGCGGGCGCACCACTCGGCGCGCAGGTGCCGCAGGGTGCCGTTGGGATGGCACAGGGGCTCGGTCAGGACGGTTCGCAGAAACGTGCCGGCCTTGTCGTTGATCGCATCCGGTTTGATGACCGGCACCGCCGCGCGGATCGGTTCGGCGGTGCTGGCGTCGTAAACCTGCGCCGCCGCGATCAGGCTCGGAGGCGCGATGTCCCGGCGCGCCGTTTCGTCCATCGCATTCATCATCGACAGCTGGATCTGGTGCAGGGTGCGCGGGCTCGCCGAGACCAGGCCGTTGGCGATCGCGGTTTCGATCGGCGTCGTGCCGAGGTTGCTGGTGCTGGCGCCAAGGTCTTCCACGAGCGCGAACAGCCTGTCCTCGCGGACCCGGGTCAGGCGGTCGATCAATGGCCGGCTGAGCGAACAGGCAAAAACCGTGCGCACCGGCCGGTGCTTTACCGTGGCGTGGGGCGCGGTGCAGCTCCGCCGGCAGCTCTCCGCGCCATAGCCCGAGACGCAGGCGTCGCGATAAAGCGTCCGCCCCGTGTCGCGTCCTTCATTGCCGAGCGCGATTGCAGCAAAGATCTTGCCGACGCTGGCGAGCTGCATGGTTTCAGCCGCCGGATTGTAGATTCCGGTTTTGGCGTCCCAGGCGGCCCTCGATCCGTAATAGACCGCCGTTGCATGGTTTTCATAATAGCGGACCAGTTCGCCCTTCTCGTTCGCCGCCGCGATGACAATGCGCGGCACGATGGCGCCGGGGGTGCCCGCCTTGGCAATATCGAAACTGAGGGCTGCATTCTTGCGGCGGTAGGCCTGGCTGGCGAGCAGTGCCGTCAGCTCTCCTTCCATGCGGCGCGCGAAGGATTGGTTGTCGAGGGCGTTGAAGGTCAGGTGCACCGCGCCGACATGATTGCGCCAGTCGTAACCGTGCCGTTCCACCAGCTCCTGTCGCAGGCCGTATTGCAGCGGCCCGAGCAGGTTGTTGGCGCGGCGCACCGGATTGACCGAGCGGCCGGTCGGCGCGTTGGGCTGGGCTTCAAGCGCCAGAACAACGTCGGCATCGATGCGCGGACTTGGCGCGGTCTGGCTGAGATCGCTCAGCTCGGCGACGATCTCTTCGCGCAGGTCCGGCGAGGTGATTGCGGCATTGGCGCAGGTCATGGCGCGGCCGGAGACCAGTCTTTGCCAGCCCTTGAGACGTCGGCGTTCGCGGCCGGCATCTTTGTGCGGCAGCACTTCGATCGGCCGGTTGACCGCTGCCGCCAGCACATATTGCTGCGCCGCGCTGAGGTCGGCGGCGGATTTGTCGAAAATCACCCAGCTTGCCAGTTCGACGCCGAATATGCCGGATCCGCCGACCCGCTGCGCAATCGGCAGATGGTTGGCCGCCCAGCGCGCGAATTCCTTTTCGCCTTCGCCGCGGGTCAGCAGGTTGTGCAGGATCGGCGCCAGCCACCATTCGCGCATCTTGCGGGTGACCTTGTCGAGCATGGTTTCGTTCGAGCTCGGCAGCTGCTTCAGGAAGCTGCGCACCAACTGCATGCTCAAGGTCGAGCCGCCGGCGCCGAAGCGTAGTTTCCGGCTCGTGATCGAGCGCTCGATTGTCGAATAGGGCATGCGCACCAGACCGACCAGGTCGATGCCGAACATGTTGCGCCAGGTGCCGAGATGGCGGTCTTCGTGGTATTTGAGGCAGGCCCAGAACGCCGGTGGCGCCTCTTTCACATGCAGCGACTTGTGGTCCGGATAGGCGATGTAGGACGGCGTCACCACGGGATTTTCCGTAAGGTTCAGGTCGTAGACGCTGTCGAGATGAGGGTCGATGATGCCGACAAAGCGCTCCGATGCATCGAATATGGCGGTTCCGCGCGCCCGCTGGTCCGCATAGGTGAAAACCGGCTTGAAGTTGCCCGGATCGGCCCACCCGATCAGGAACGCAACAGGATAGGCGAGCACCAGCGCCGCCAGCCCGAACAGCAGCACCGCGTTGATGCTGTAGGTCACCCAGCGCCAGCGGATGTTGAGAAACAGCCCGCCGACCACCAGATTGACCAGCCGGAATGGCAGCGATGCGATGAAAACCACCGCACGCGCGATGACATGAAAAATGCCGAGCATCCGAACCTTTAACGTCGTCCCTGTGACGGCTCTGCGGGGACCCGATTCTATGGAAGAGCCATCACTCCAGACCGCACGGCAGTTCTGCCGCCCGCGCGTCCGTCTCCCTTCCGGCCGGGTTAACCGTCGCCCATCTCCCTGCACATGGTGATGCAGTAAGGCTTTTTTCAATCAAAATGTGGTCAGGTGAAGGCCAAGCACCCATTCGTAATTCAGGCGGGAAGGGCCGTTTATGGCGGATCGCAAGGCAGTGGCGCCCGGGGACAACCCCCCGGTGAAGGCGCAGAAGGACAGGGAAGGCCCCCGCGATGTCAGCTTCGAGCGACTGGCGACCACGGCCATAATCATCATCGCCACACTGGCGGGCATGCTGCTGGTCATGCGGTTCACTGTACAGTTCACCGCAACACCCATTGATGCGGCGGTCTCCATCGCGCTTGCCCTTTTCGCCATGGCCGCCGCGCTGATGGCCTGGATCAACAGTCGCCGCCAGCTTGATCTGGTCAACCGCCAGACCGCACTTCTGCGCGAAAGCGAAGTGCGCTACCGCGGCCTTGTCGACAGCCAGGGCGACATCATCATCCGTCGCGCCGCGGACGGCTCGCTGACATTTGCCAATGGCGTCTTCGAAGAAGTGTTCGGCGTGCCGCCGGCGCAGGCGCTGGGCAAGCCGTTCACCTGCACCGTCATCGACGGCGAGGCAAAGAGCGATGCGCGCTATGAACAGCTGATCGAAACCGCCGCCGGGCAAAGATGGTTCCTGTGGGAGGACTCGCGGATTCCGGGGTCCGACGGAGAGGCGGCAGAGACCCAGAGCGTGGGCCGCGACATCACGGAGCAGAAACAGGTGCTCGCCGATCTCGAGCACGCCAAGTCGCAGGCCGAGGCCGCCAGCGGGGCCAAATCGATGTTCCTCGCCACCATGAGCCATGAAATCCGCACGCCGATGAACGGTGTCATGGGCATGTCCGATCTCCTGATGGACACGAAACTGACCAAGGAGCAGCAGGCCTATGCCCGCGCCATCCGGACGTCCGGCCAGTCCCTGCT
The DNA here is from genome assembly GCA_021775615.1 of Hyphomicrobiales bacterium. GTDB lineage: Bacteria > Pseudomonadota > Alphaproteobacteria > Rhizobiales > JAJFHB01 > JAJFHM01. The sequence continues at coordinate 819 of JAJFHL010000208.1, read as the reverse complement.
GTCGATCATTGACGAAATCCTCGATTTCTCCAAAGTCGAGGCCGGCAAGCTGGTGCTCGAACCCGAGCCATTCAATCTTGCCGGCATGGTGGAAGACGTCGTCGAGCTGCTTGCGCCGAGAGCGCATGCGAAAAGCGTCGAAATCGGTGCCTATGTCGACCCGACGGTGCCGGCCGAACTGGTGGCGGACGAAGTGCGTCTGCGCCAGGTGCTTTTGAACCTTGCCGGCAACGCCATCAAATTTACCGAAATCGGCGGGGTTCAGATTTCCGTGGAGCCGGTCGAGAGCGATGCCGCCGGCCGCGCCGGGTATGCCGATCTGCGGATCACGGTCGCCGATACGGGGATAGGCATGCAGCCCGACCAGGTGTCGCAGGTCTTCGAAGAGTTCTGTCAGGCCGATTCGACACCGTCGCGCAAGTATGGCGGCACCGGCCTTGGCCTTTCGATCTCGCGCCGCCTGCTCGAACTGATGGACAGCGAACTCGTGGTTGAAACCGAGGCCAGCCGCGGCACCTCCTTCAGCTTCGTGATCTCGCTCGAAGAAGGCGCGGGCGCGACATCCCAAACGCCGGCCCCGGCCATCGACAGTCTTGCTGGCAAGACTGTCTGGGTGCTCTCCGAGCAGACCATCTCAGCGGTGGTTCTGCAGCAGTATCTTGAAGCCTATGGCGCGGAGGTCACCGTCATGACCCGGCTGCCGCGCTCCAGCCCGGATGGGCCGGCGGGGCGGCCCGACGCCGTCATCTGGGACCATGACAGCTGGCGCGGCCATCGCAAACGCCGCACCGGCCCGGCCGCTGCCGCCAAGCATTTTGT